>JAIEQB010000075.1 GCA_019748065.1 Alphaproteobacteria bacterium
AAAGACTTTGAGGAAACCTGTTCTGAGCTCGGAATTTTACTCTTCGTTCTTCCTCCGAAACGACCCCAATATAACGGAGGTGTTGAAAGGGGAAATCGCATCTTTAGAGAAGAATTTTATTCGCGAAAAGATCTCTTTCCTAATTCTGTCCATGGTCTGCGTTCCCATCTCTCTCATTCACTCGAAAAATATAACTCTTACAGACCTCATTTTAGTTTGAATGGACTCACACCTTTGCAGTATATTCATGACTCCTATCCTATGACCGCTTGAGTCTCATATGTACTGAACTCATACATTGTAAAATAAAAACATTGACGTCCTTCACCTTCTCTCGCTACCCTTTTTAACAACTGATCATTGAACATTAATAACTGAGAGCTGATGTCCTTTACCCTTATCTCTGATTTTGCCCCTGCAGGGGATCAACCCACCGCCATTAAGAGCCTGATCCAAGGAATTCATCAAGGTGAGCGAGATCAAGTACTCCTTGGAGTGACGGGTTCAGGAAAAACCTTTACGATGGCTCAAATTATTGCTCAGGAAGACAGGCCGGCCCTAATCATGGCTCCCAATAAAACCTTAGCGGCCCAGCTGTATGGAGAAATGAAGGAGTTTTTCCCCGAGAATGCAGTGGAGTATTTTGTCTCCTATTACGACTATTATCAGCCAGAAGCTTACGTTCCGCGCACAGATACTTACATCGAAAAAGAAGCCACCATTAATGAGCAGATCGATCGCATGCGCCATTCAGCAACTCAAGCCCTCTTAGAGCGCCGGGATGTGATTATCGTGGCCAGCGTCTCCTGTATTTATGGCATTGGGTCCGTTGAAACCTACAGTAAAATGGTCATTTCCCTGAAAGTTGGCGATCATATTGACCGCAGCGAGCTTTTGCGCCAACTAGTTGCCCTTCAATACAAGCGTAACGACATGGATTTTCACCGAGGCTCCTTCAGGGCCAAGGGTGATGTTATTGAAATTTTTCCTTCTCACTATGAAGACCGAGCCTGGAAGCTCTCCCTCTTTGGGGATGAGATTGAATCCATCATCGAGGTAGATCCTCTAACGGGCGCAAAAACCACCTCCCTCGAGGCCGTTAAGCTGTATGCTAATTCCCACTATGTCACCCCTGGTCCCACCATCCAGCAAGCTATTGTCGGTATTAAGGCAGAATTGAAAAGCCGTCTTGAGGAATTTAACCGAGAAGGCAAACTTTTAGAAGCGCAGCGCCTAGAGCAACGGACAAAATTTGATTTGGAAATGCTGGCGGCCACAGGCATGTGTGCCGGCATTGAGAATTATTCCCGCTTTTTAACGGGCCGAGCACCGGGCGAGCCGCCTCCCACCCTTTTTGAATACCTGCCCAAGGATGCCCTCCTCTTTGTGGATGAGAGCCACGTGGGTGTGCCCCAGCTGGGTGCCATGTATAAGGGCGATGCCTCTCGCAAACGGACCCTGTCGGACTTTGGTTTTCGCCTGCCTTCCTGCCGTGACAACCGGCCTCTGAAGTTTGAGGAATGGGAAGTCATGCGCCCCCAGACCCTTTATATTTCAGCAACGCCCGGACCCTGGGAGTTGGAAAAAACCCAAGGAAGCTTTGTCGAGCAAGTTATTCGCCCCACGGGTCTAATGGATCCAGTTTGCCTTATCCGGCCCGTGGAAACGCAAGTGGAAGACCTCATCCAAGAATGTTTGAAGGTAGCAAAGAAAGACCAGCGCGTTTTGGTCACAACTTTGACCAAACGCATGGCCGAAGCCCTCACCGAGTATCTTAGCGAGGCCGGCCTTAAGGTACGCTATGTACATTCTGACGTGGAAACCTTAGAGCGCATTGAAATCATTCGCGATCTACGTCTGGGGGTTTTTGACGTGTTGATCGGTATTAACCTTTTGCGGGAAGGGCTCGACATCCCTGAATGCGGTTTGGTGGCTATTCTGGATGCGGATAAAGAGGGCTATTTACGCTCAAAAACCTCCCTCATCCAAACCATCGGACGTGCCGCCCGTAATGTGGATGGCCGCGCGATTTTATATGCAGATCGTATTACTGGGTCCATCAAGGCTGCTCTTGAAGAAACCAATCGCCGCCGAGAAAAACAACAAGCCTATAATGCCGCCCATGGCATCACCCCTCTCAGCATCAAAAAATCCATCACTAAGATTTTGGCAAGCGTCTACGAAAAAGATCACACCACCATCCCTCTTGAAGAAGATCCCTATCTGAAAATGAATCCCAAAAAGCAAAAAGCGCACCTTGAAAGCCTGGAGAAGAAAATGTTTGCGGCGGCTGGAAATCTGGAATTCGAAGAAGCCGCTCGCCTGCGCGATGAGCTCAAACGCCTCGAAGAGTTGGAGATCAGCAATCAGTGATTAGAAACATGCTATCACAAGAAACTGATCCCTAGCTTTTTCCAATTATTGCAATCAGATATTTCACCTAGAAAAAACGATAGCAACACCATCACCATATTTGCGAAGGTCTTTTTGTAGCTTACGAAATTTCCTTGATTTCAGATCCTTTGCAGAAATAATACTTTTTAACTTTTCAAATGTCTCTATGACAACGATACCGTCTTCACCCTCTGAAAGCTCTCGTTTTGCATTTACCCAGGGAGTTTGGATAGAAAAAGCTAAACTCTCCAAATTCTTAGCTGAGACATTCTTAAACACTTGTTTCACGATAATGGTTGCCGGCTCTCCGACATAGAGGGCACCTTCATTATCTTCAGATGATGAGACATAAGAAGAGTACAAATTGCCCGTTAAGAAATAAGCATAGCCAAGATTTGTACGAGTTAGAACATCCTTTTCCTTATAACTAAAGGTTGTTGTCAAAGGGCTAACTTGACGGGATATCTTAGGTAACGTAGGTAAGTTGACGATGGGATTGATGGGATTAGTGCTTCTAAAGACGTTTCTAAGGAAAGCCTCTTTTATTTGAGAGTGTGCGTATTGATTTAAAGCTTCAGTAAAATTTATTGCACTTTCTCCTTCGACATAACGAGATCCTTCAACATTTACGTGCCCATCGCCCATAATACTAATCGTTCGATCAATTTTCTCTATTGAATGTCGGTAATCGATGGGAGGAGTACGCTCATATGTGGGATTTTCAGGATCAAGAATTTCAACCGGCCGATCCGCAATATCAGGAAAAATTCCCCCTGCCATAGTCACAATGTTTGTTGGATCAATCCAATAAGTTTTCCCGGAGGGAGTTATAACTTTAACAATAGCATGATTGAAATTTCCGGTACTGGGCAAAGAATCCACAGTCTCTAAATAACCTTGACCTCTATATATACAAGCAATTCTGGCTTTATAACCTTTACCTAACTGATTTAAAATGGCAGCAAGGCATGAGGCATATTCTTTACAATCTCCCTGGCCTGATCTTATTATGGCTTCAAGTGATCGAGGTGCAAAATGCCCTTCAGCTGTATCCCAACTCCCTAGATATGTAATTTTATCAATCAAAGATGCCACAATTGTATCGATACAAACTTTTTCATCTTTAATTTCGCTTGCAACACGTCGGATTTTGTCTAAGTCTTTAGGCAATGGTGCAGTTATAGTAGGCTGATACAGTGCGGCTTCGAGTTTTCCTATGCGCTGATAATCTTCTTCCGTTGAAAAAGATAGGGAGGTAAAAGTAGAGGGGTCCCCATAAGAATTCTCAGGCTCACTAACAAGGTGCTCAAAAATTGGTTTTTTCAATTTGATGCGCCAAGTATGTTTAGAGCTATCCCTAGTCTCACCGACCTTTAAACAATCCCGCGGATCATTGATTTTTGAAAAAAGTGGCAGCTCAGACTCAATGATAATCTCGGTTGTTTTTCTCCAATGGCCATCATTAAACGCAAGATCTAAAGAAAAATGTTTTTCAATGTCTGGTCTAATATGGTGACGTTCTGTTATCAGATGGAGCGTGGATCCCACGACTATCTGTTCAAAAGGGACGAGAATTTGATGTTTTTTACTTAACCCTAAAGAATCGCTTGCTAAGGGTTTATCTTCGATGCGTTCTTCCGAAACGGTAAATTTTAAGCCACTGTTTTTTGTTGTGGCTTTAAGCACTTTAAAGGTTTCACGTGTAGCATCATACTCAAAGCATTGTGTTGACAAAGCCATTCTTCCCGCTTCTGTAAGAACTTTTAAGTAAGTGTTCGTTTTACATTGCCATGAGCCATCTTCTTTGACCGTATAAAGCACTTTTTGACTCATACATTCAACATCTGCATCATCCTCTGTGGCCCAGCGCGCATGGACTGAAGAATACGGCAGAAGAACAACGGGCAAGGAAAGAGTCAGAAATAAAATTGAGTGGAAAAACTTTGTCATTACAACATACCTTTTTGTAAACATAAAATTAACTTTAATGAAAAGAACTCATATTCTTGTTTAATATTTTTTTCAAGAAAATACGTCACAATGGATACAATGGAAGAATTTTTTAGAATATCCCTATTGAAATCACAAGGGACAGTATATACATTAAGAAATACAATAGTTAACAATTCATATTAAATTTAAATTACAGGTTATTATGAGATATTATTTTTTTCTATCCTGCCTCCTCTCCTCTTCATCCTCTATGGCTATGGATTCTGATGACCCGTCTTCAAATTTTAGGTTTGTTCGTATCAAGGAAGAACCAGGATCTCAAAAGCCATCATCTTTTGTTGGTGCATCTCTAGACTCTTCAGAATTAAGAGATGATGAGGAAGATTCTCCTCCTCCCCTTGGAATTGATCTCTCATTTTTTCCCGACTCAACTCCATCAAATTCATTGACACCCATAGAAAGATTAGGTGAGCGCTCACTTCTTACGTTCGTTTTATTTGACGATGATGAACTCAGCACTTTAGAACCATCCCCTGTAAATAATATTCTTGAGCCGACACCTCATTCGACCTTTACAACAGTCAATACCGCCAAACGCACAGCGCGACCAGGAGAAAAGACAGGAAGTAACAAACGAAGCAGAACGAATGAGAGTTTGGGAGAAGAAGTTTCAAATCAATTTGCAACTTTACCAAGTATGCCTCAAGGCTCCACTCCACAACCAAGCTCCTCCAGGTCTTCAAATTTGCCAATGACCCCACAAGAAGAAAACGACTTTAAATCGTTAAAACAAGCTGCAGCAAAAGGAGAGCTGACTGCACAAAGTAGCCTTGGAGAGATGTATGCAACTGGACGAGTTCCAGGGGGAATATCCCCAGAAAATGATGCGGAGGCCGTTAGATTATTTAGGCAAGGCGCAGAAAAAGGAGATGTGACTGCACAAGTTTGGCTTGGATGGATGCATGCGGCTGGGCGAGTTCCCGGGAAAACCCCCTCAGAAAGTGATGAGGAAGCCGTTAGATTATTTAGGCAAGGCGCAGAAAAAGAGAATGTGATTGGACAAAGACGTCTTGGTTGGATGTACATGCAGGGCCGAGTCCCTGGAGGAAGATCACCGGAAATAATATGGAAGCCATTAAGTGGTACATACAGGCCGCAGAAAAAGGGGATTTATTTTCACAGTACTACCTTGGAGTGATGCATGCGGATGGACATGTTCTCGGAGGAAAATCCCCAGCAAATGATGTTGAAGCCGTTAGGTGGTATAAAAAAGCAGCAGAAGCAGGAAATGTGGCTGCACAAGGTAACCTTGGGAGTATGTACATGACTGGCCGGGTTCCTGGAGGAAAATCATCAGAAAATGATGTGGAAGCCGTTAAGTTATTGAGGCAGGCTGCAGAAAAAGGATATGTGCCTGCAAAAAGAAATCTTGGACATATGTACGCAGCTGGACGAATTCTCGGGGGAATATCCACAGCAAATGACGAGGAAGCCGTTAAGTGGTACAGGGAGGCTGCATTTCGAAGGGACGTATTTTCACAATACTACCTTGGAATGATGTTTGCGGGTGGACGAGGCCCTGGGGGAAAATCCCTGGAAAATGATCTGCAAGCCGTTGCATGGTTCAGGCAGGCTGCAGAAGCAGGATATGCACCTGCACAAAACCAACTTGCTAACATGTACACGGCTGGCCGAGCTCTTGGTGGAGAATCATTAGAAAATGATAAAGAAGCCGTTAAGTGGTTGAGACAAGCTGCAGAAAAGGGCTATAGCTGTGCACAATATACCCTTGGAAATATGTACGCGGCAGGCCGAGGGGTAGAAGGTGGAAGATCACCAGAAAATACGAAATTAGCTATAGAATGGTTGAAGAAAGCAAACGCTCAAGGACATCAAAGAGCGAAAGACAGACTAAATACTTTGCTCCGCTCTCAACTCGCAAGAGTGCCTCAAAACTCCCTTTCACAATCAAGTTCCTCCAGCCCTTCCAATTTGTCAGTGCCTTCACAAGGAAAAAGCGACTTTCAGTCGTTAAAAAAAGCTGCAAAAAAACGTAAAAATACAGAGGAACAATTCCGTCTTGCAGAGATGTACCTCACAGGTCGAGTTCCCGGTGAAGCAATATCCCCAGAAAATGATAAGAGAGCTGTTAAGTGGGCACAGAGGGCCGCATCAAAAGAGCATACAACAGCACAAAGCATGCTTGGATATATGTACATGGTTGGTCGAGTCCCCGGAGGAAAATCCCCAGCAAATGATGTTGAAGCCCTTAGGTGGTTGAGGCTTGCCGCAGCAAAAGGTGATGTGGTTGCACAAAGTAGAATTGGATCTATGTACATGAATGGACGAGTTCTCGGAGGAATATCCCAAGCAAATGATGCAGAAGCCGTTAAGTGGTTGAGGCCAGCCGCCGTAAAAGGGGATGTATTTACACAAAGTAATCTTGGAAGGATGTACGCAGCTGGACGAGTCCCTGGGGGAGAGTCTCCAACAAATGATACAGAAGCCGTTAAATGGTTGAGGCAGGCTGCAACAAAAGGTGATGCGACTGCACAAAGTAGCCTTGGAAAGATGTACATGTCTGGACGAGTTCCCGGGGGAGAATCTCCAGAAAATGATGCAGAAGCCATTAGATTGTTGAGTCGGGCAGCAGCAAAAGATAATGTGACTGCACAAGTTTGGCTTGGGTGGATGCATGCGTGTGGACGAGTTCCCGGGGGAATATCCACAGCAAATGATACGATATCTGTTACATTGTACAAGATGGCGGCAAACAAAGGAGATGTGACTGCACAAAACAACCTTGGGAATATGTACGCGACTGGGCGAGTTCCCGGGGGAATATCCCCAGAAAATGATGTGGAAGCCGTCAGGTTATTTAGTCTGGCTGCAGCACAATGGCATGGAGCATCACAATACTCTCTTGGACAGATGTATATGACTGGCCGAGGAGTAGAAGGCGGAAGATCGCCAGAAAATGATGTGAAAGCCGTTGAGTTATTTAGGAAGGCTGCAGAAAAAGGAATTGTAGACGCACAATACTCTCTTGGAAAGATGTATATGACTGGTCGAGGAGTAAAAGGCGGAAGATCGTTAGAGAATACGTTAGTAGCTATTGAATTGTTGAAGAAAGCAAAAGAGCAAGGACATAAGGAAGCGGAAAATAAACTAAATGCAATGCTCTGCTTCCAACCTGGGAGCTCTCAATAAAACGAGGAACGCCTTCTCTGTCTTATCTAAAACTTGTTTGCAATTCCCTCTGTCTATAGGCCGTATAAGAACTTACCCCTATATAGAAAAGAGAAACGCCCATAAGGTAAAAGGCAGGGGAATAGGAAAGGTTTGTTGCTTGTGTTAAATACGCAGAAATCATTGGGGCCGTTCCTCCGAAAAGGGCTAAACCTATGTTAAAGCCAAAGGCAATTCCGGAGTATCTTTGTTGCGGGGGAAAAATTTGGATCATGATGGGATAAGCGGGAGAGCAAACCCACGCCGCAAGAGCGGCAAACATCAGAAGACCCAAAAGATTTAAACTTCCTTCAGAGACGCTCATTAAGAGAAACAAAGGAACAGAAAGAACCAATACGCCATAACACGCGTGGAGCAGAGAACTTTTATAGCCGATTCTATCGCTGAGAATTCCAAACAAGGGAAGAGAAACGATAAACCCACCAATGCCACAGCTGGCATAAGCTAGAGAAAGAGTTGGGCTTAAACCAACTGTTTTTTGAAAAAAGAGATTCATAAAGGCCAGTATCATATAAGCAAATGCGCCTGCAATTCCTCCTAAAGAAATAGAGAGAAAAATTTGCTCTTTGTTTTCCGAGAAAACTTTTATGAGAGGAAATTTTAACACCTTGTTTTCCCGCAAGAGGGTTTCAAAAATAGGCGTTTCTGGAATCCGTGTTCTTAAATAGACCCCCACAAAACCGAGAGCGCCTCCAAAAATAAAAGCGTAACGCCAACTTATGCTCTCCGGGAAAAACGAGCTCATCCCTAGTCCTACAAGGGTTGCAAAAAAAGCGCCTATAAAATTAGAAGAGGTAATAATTCCTCCAAGATATCCAGCGTTAAGCTTATGATTATGTTCTAAGATAAAAATGGCGGAGCCTGCCCCCTCCCCTCCTATGCTAAGTCCCTGAATCAGGCGGCACATTATCAGGAGAAAAGGGGCAACAACTCCTAAAGCCTCATGCCCGGGCATAAAGCCAATAGCAAGCGTGGGAATGGCCATACAAGCGATGGACAGGGTAAGAGCTTTCTTTCGCCCCATCTTATCTCCAATATGACCAAAAAAAACTGCCCCGAGGGGACGCATGAAAAAACCCACCGCAAAAACAGCCAGAGGAAGAAGCGTTTTTAAATTATCATCTTCCGTTGAAAAAAACGTTCGTCCAATTTCTACTGAAAAAACAGCAAAAATGGTAAAGTCATAATATTCCAGGGCGTTTCCAACAAGGGAAGAGAGAAGAGTTTTATAACGCATAGCTACCTATCTATTACTATTGATTATTAAATTAGTCTTCACCCAAATCTCCTGTAAAAATACCGTTTGCCCGTTTCTGCAATGATGAGATAAGCACATACCATAGGCACTAATATAGCGTAAAAATAAAGAGGGAGTTTCACAAAGCTAAAATAGGCCCCCAGAGGCGAGTAAATAATCATAATGGCAATGCCTAACATACCAAGGGATGAGGCGATAAGGATGGGGCTCGGGCGGCTCTTAAAGGGAGAAAGGCGCGTTCGAATCACAAAGATAACAAGAATTTGTGTGGCTAAGGATTCGATAAACCATCCTGTTTGAAAAAATGCTTCCCCTGCTCGCAAACCTATCAGCATGATATAGAAGATTAAAAAGTCAAAAAATGAGCTAATAGGACCTAATATAAGCATAAATTTTGTAATAAGGGACATTGACCATTGTCGAGGACGTTTCAAAACTTCTTTGTCTACATTATCCAGGGGAATGGGCGTTTCAGAAACATCATAGAGAAGGTTATTCAACAAAATCTGTGGAGCAAGCATTGGAAGAAAGGGGATAAAAAGGGAAGCAGCTGCCATACTTATAATGTTGCCCAAATTGGAACTTGTGACCATCATAACGTACTTCATAATATTTCCAAAGGTTCGTCTTCCTTCAACAACACCATCATTGATAACCTTAAGATCTCGTTTTAAGAGAATAAAATCAGCAGCTTCTTTAGCGACATCCACGGCTGAATCAACAGAGATGCCGACGTGGGCTGTATGGAGCGAAGGAGCATCGTTAATGCCATCTCCCATATACCCAACAATATGGCCACTTTCTTTTAAGGCCGTAATAATTCTTGTCTTTTGAGAAGGAGTAACCCGGCAAAAGAGATTTGTCTTTTTAACAGACCCAAGAAGGGCTTCATGACTCATTTTACTTATTTCAGAACCATTTAAGATACCTTGGATTGGAATCCTAAGTAAGTTACAGAGATGAGAAGTTACAAATTCATTGTCACCCGAGACAATTTTTAAATCGACGTTATTTTTTGTCAGAAGCTCAAGAGCCCCAATAGAACTCTTTTTAGGAGGGTCAAAAAACGTTGCAAAACCAGCAAATGTCAAACCACTCTCATCACTTATAACAGCATGAGAGTAATCTTTGGGCATGACCCTATACGCAACACCCAAAACACGAAATCCTTGTCGGCTTTGGTCTTCAAATAAAGCCTCATAGTGTTGAAGAGCTTGACCATCAAGAGGGAGGAGATCTTCAACTGTCTTTCCTTCAAAATGAGTACAAGAGTGAAGAATATCTTCCGGGGCGCCTTTAACAATTAAAAGACGCTCTGTACCATTGTCGAGGAGAACGGATATTTTTCGTCTTTCAAAATCAAAGGGAATTTCATCAATTTTCTCCCATCCTTCTGTACTCACAGTTTTTTTACTAAGGACAGCTTGATCCAAAGTACTTTTAATTCCAGATTCAAAATAACTATTTAGGTAGGAAAGCTGTAAAACATTTTCACTTTCCTCTCCATTTCCATCCAAATGTTTCGCAAGTTCAATATGTGCTTCCGTGAGCGTACCTGTTTTATCGGTGCATAAAACATCCATACTTCCGAGATCATGAATCGCAGATAAACGTTTAACAATAACTTTCTTGTGAGACATACGGAGACTCCCTCTCGCGAGGGTTATAGACACAACCATCGGCAAAAATTCAGGGGTCATTCCCACAGCAAGGGCAAGAGCAAAGAGGACGGTCTCCAAAAAAGGTCGGTGAAAGAAGAGGTTAACAATCAGAACAAAGAGGGTAAGGAAAATTGTGATACGCATGAGTAAGTATCCAAACTGTCGCGTTCCAATCTCAAAGGCAGAAGGAGGAGATGGTTTTTCGAGAACATCAGCAATACCCCCTAGAAAGGTACGAGAAGCGGTCTCACACACCAGCATTTGAGCTTGACCACTGATGAGGGAACTTCCCATAAAGAGAGCATTTGTGGCATGGGTTAAGTCATCTTCTTTTTCTGTTAGGTCATTGCACGTTTTTTCAACAGGAAAGCTCTCTCCCGTAAGAAGGGCTTGGTTCGCAAAGACATCATTTGCGAAAAGGAGGCGCCCATCAGCGGGAACAAGATTTCCTGCGGAAAGAAAAACAATATCTCCTGGAACAATTTCCGATGAAAAAATTTCACTTTTTTGCCCATCTCTGAGAACAATGCTTTTAAGGGCCACAGACTTGCGGAGTTTTTCTGCGGCTTTCCCGGCACGATATTCCTGAAAAAAATCAATCAAAACACTGAACATAACGATGGTAAGAATAATACTTGCATCTTGAATCTGTCCGACAAAGAAAGAAAAAATTGAAGCTAAAACCAATAAAATGACAAGAGGACTTCGAAAACGCGAGAGAAACTGGAATAATAGATTCCTCTTCTGATGCTCAGAAATAAGATTCGGACCAACCTGTTTAAAGCGTACCTTGGCTTCTTTTTCTGTGAGCCCCTCTTTAGAACTGTTAAGAATTTTTTCAAGATCCACAAGAGGATTGAGCCAAAAACTCTGTTCATCATTCATTTTTAAAGCTTTCATATTTTCTTACTTTCAAGATACACTTGTAAAGTTCACCTGCCAATATAAGCCTTCCGCCCTTAACTTTTTATTAATGATTATATGAAATCCTTTTTTCATTAAATAATGATAAAAAAGGGAGTTCCTCATGAAAAAATTAGCTTTAGTAACAGGTGGGACGCGCGGCATCGGAGCTGCCATCTCGCAGAAATTAAAAAAGTCTGGCTACACGGTCGTCGCCATTTATCATGGCAATGAAAAAGTTGCCAAAACTTTCCAAAAAAAGACGGGGATCCCAACTTATAAATGGGATGTTGGTGATTTTGAAGAGTGCCGCAAGGGCATTACCCAAATCCTAAAAGAGTATGGATCTATTGATATTCTTGTTAACAATGCAGGAATTACACGTGATGGCGTCCTCCACAAAATGGATTACAATAACTGGAGTGACGTTATTCAAACCAATCTTACCTCTTGCTTTAACATGTGCCGTCAAGTCATCGAGCCCATGCGGGAGCGGGGCTTTGGCAGAATAATTAACATCAGTTCAATTAATGGACAAAAGGGACAATTTGGTCAAACCAACTATTCTGCCGCAAAGGCCGGTATTATCGGTCTTACAAAAGCTCTGGCTCAAGAAAGTGCAGCAAAAGGAATTACAGTGAACGCAATTGCACCAGGTTATATTAATACGGAAATGGTGCAAAGCATAGCAGAGCCTGTTCTTGCGCAAATCACCAATCAAATCCCTATTGGACGCCTTGGCAGCCCTGAGGAGGTTGGACGGGCTGTTGTTTTTCTAGCCTCAGATGAAGCTGGTTTCATGACAGGAACAACCCTTACGCTTAATGGGGGACAATACTTTACTTAAGTCAAATTAAAACATAAAAAAAGGAGAAAAAATCATGAACAAAAATACAAATATACCACCTTTTGGCGAAGAAATATTTAACGCCTTTAAACAATTTAAGGTTCCCGGAATTGATATGGAAGTCCTCGCTGCAAATCATAAAAAAAATATGGAGCTCCTAGCCTCTACTCAGAAAAAAGCAGTTGAATCCACAAATTCTATTATTGAACTCCAAAACAAATACCTCAAAAAGGTTTTTGAGCAATGGAATGAGCAACTTAAACACAACTGTGGCGAAACTTCCTTTGAAGAGAAGGCCAGCTGCCATGCGCAAAGCACAAAGGAAATGTCTGATAGGACCTTAGAACACTTGAAAGAAATCAATACCATTATAGTTAAATCTAATGAAAAAATAATAGATTCCATCCAAAAGCACTTTCAAGAAACCTTTAATGACTCATTAAACCTCGTAAAAAAGAATAAGGACTAATTTCTAGTTGTAAAACTGGCAATGGCTCTCTCCATGTGCGCCCCTAATCAGGGCGCACTTTTTTAAAACTTTTTTTCTCGAAAAGATCTCTTTCCTAATTCTGTCCAGGGTCTGTGGTCCCATCTCTCTAATTCACTCGAAAAATATAATTCTTACAGACCTCATTTTAGTTTGAATGGACTCACACCTTTGCAGTATATTTACCAATCCTATCTTATACCCGCTTGAGTCTCATATGTACTGAACTCATACATTTTGATCCTTTCTTAATGACTGAGTGAATTTTTTAGATAAGATGAATGACCTCTCCCACAATGGGGAGAGGTAAAAAAACCTTGATTTTACTCATAGGTTTTCATGAGTTGGCCCTGCTTAAAACATGAAGTCATCTTGACGAAATTGATTACGGCTACGCCGAAAGCTTGTCCATTATCTTTGCATAGGGGCTGGTATCATGAAAAAGTTCATTCCTTGTGATCAATCCCTCTTGAAAGGTCATAAGCGCTACGCCGGATGTTTTTCCAATGTCCCCGCCACACTCTAAATCATACACCACAATGGCTTGATCTCCCTTCCCAAAGGTTGCGCGTATGGTGAGAGCCTTAAAAAAGGCCATGAAGCCTTTCACAGCTTCAAGATAGGCTTCTTTCCCCTGCAGCTCTGAAAGAGGAGTGATAAGTTGAACATCAGGATCTAGATATTTTTCCATAACTTCAATATTTTTTTCTCCAAAGGCTGTGTAAAATGTGTTGGCTATGGCCATATTCTTTTGATTCATTATAATCTCCTTCCAAAGGGTAATTGAAACTTTATATTAGATATAGCTAACTATAATGAATATGTCAAGCCATAAAAAAAGAACCTATCATTCAGAAACGAGGAAGGCCCAAGCTATACAAACAAGAAGTCGTGTTCTTGCCGCTGCAAAATCACTCTTTCACTCAAAGGGCTTTGAGGGAGTAACAATAGAACAAATAGCTCAAGCAGCAGATGTTTCGGCCCCCACGATTTATGGCCTTTTTCAATCCAAGCGCGGTGTCTTGCGTGCCTTAATGGATGAAGCTCTCCCCGCCGATCAATTTGAAGCTCATGTGAAAGAGGCTATGCAGGAAAAATCACCGGAAAAGCACCTTGCCCTATCTGCTAAAATAGCTCGCCGCATGTATGATGCGGAAAGGGCGCAAATGGAGATTTTCCAGGGGGCTGCTATTTTATCTCCCGAGTTTAAAGAGCTGGAAAAAGAAAGAGAACTGCGCCGTTACAAACGGCAGGAAGAGAGCATCAAAATGATCGCAAAGGCAGGAGCTCTCCTCAAAGAACTTAATGTATCTAAGGCACGGGATATCCTCTGGGCCTTCACGGGACGGGATATGTACCGCATGTTCGTGATTGAGCAAGGATGGACCTCAGATGAATACGAGACATGGCTTGTCCAAGTATTGGTAAAAACGTTGATAAGAATTGAGGAGTAAATTTTTTGCTCTCTACGACCTTGCGTCCAATTTCGGTTCACCTTATGATTTTAAAAAAGCAAAGTGAGACAAACAATATGCCCGTCAAACAAAAGAAACGCTCCCGAAAAAAATCTAAAGCCCATCAAGTTTCCGAAGCTATAAAGATTCCTTCAGGGTGGAATACAACCGATGAAGATGAAATTAATCGCAGGCTTTTGAGGGCCGAAACCGAGCCCATGAAAGTAATAAACTTAGAGCCCGACAGTGTCTATTTTAGCAATTTTACAGTCCATTCTAGCACAGGGCAATCGTATCACATTGAAATCCGTTCTTTAACTGAGCCTCTTAATAGTTGTTCTTGTGCTGATTATGAGACAAATGGGCTTGGGACGTGTAAGCATATTGAAAAAGTTCTTCTGACCTTAAGGAAAAAAGGAAAGCGAAAATATAAGGAAGCAAGCGCACAAGGAAGCGCAAAAGCTGAAATTTACGTGGATCCTTTCGATCATCAAATCAAGCTCAAGTGGCCTCAAGAGAAAATAACAAGCCTTGAAGGTCCTCGCCTCTTAAAGGATTTTTTCTCAGCCAGTGGAAGGTTAATTTCCGATGCTAAAACAGCAACTCCTGTCATTTTACGCCACGTTAACAACGCTCCTGAAAAAATTCGCCAAAGTATAAGACTCTCTCGCAGGATTCAAAATGTGCTTAGGGATTCCCATACTTTCACCCATAAAAATGAGGCCAAAGATTTTTTCTTATCTGATGTGATTGATGGAAAACACACATTGGATGTGGCAAAGCTGCCCCTTTACGATTACCAAAAGCAAGGAATGCTTCACTTGGCCTTTTTGGAAAAAGCAATCCTTGCTGATGAAATGGGCCTAGGAAAAACTGTGCAAGCCGTAGCTGCTGCTGAGTTATTGCGCAAAACAAAAGGAATTCGGAAAGTTTTGGTTGTCTCTCCCACTTCCTTAAAGGCCGAATGGGAAGAACAAATCTCAAAATTTGTGAATCTGCCCAGTCTTCTCATCTATGGGAATAGAGATAATCGCCTGCGTCAGTATCAAAAGGAGTCTTTTTTCTACCTTACAAATTATGAGCAGGTTGTCAGAGATAGGGAAGATATTCAACGGTTAATTGGCCCCGATGTTGTGATCCTTGATGAGGCCCAGCGGATCAAAAACTGGCGGACAAAAACAGCCGCAACGATCAAGCAACTCACAAGCCCTTATGCCTTTGTTTTAACAGGAACTCCCATTGAAAATCGTATTGATGATATTTATTCGATTGTTCAATTTCTTTATCCAAAATTATTCGGCCCCTTGTTTCGTTTTAACCGAGACTTTTACCAACTCGACGATAGCGGGAAACCCATGGGGTACAAAAATCTTCACCTCCTCCATGAACGTTTAAAGCCTGTTTTATTGCGGCGCCTCAAAAGAGATGTGGAAGGACAACTTCCCAGCAGAACCCTTAACACCTATTTTGTTGAGATGAGTAGTGAACAACGCTCTCGTTATATAGAATATGAGGATATGGTTGCGCGCTTAGCTTCAATTGCAGGGAGGCGTCCTTTAACCGAAGATGAATTTAAGAGACTTCAACGTTATCTCGCAAGCATGCGCATGTTGTGTGATACACCCTATATTCTTGATCAGGACTGTCGCATTTGCCCGAAACTTCATGAGCTTGAAAGCATTTTAGAAGAGCTCTTTCAAGACACAGGAACAAAAATTATTATTTTTTCTGAGTGGGAGAGGATGTTGTTTTTGGTTCGTGAGCTTCTCGATAAGATGAACGTTGGGTATGCTTGGCATACGGGATCGGTTGACCAAAAAAAACGAAGAGATGAAATCCATCGATTTAAGGACCAAAGCGAGTGCAAACTATTTTTATCAACGGATTGTGGGGCCGTCGGACTCAATCTACAGGCAGCAAATGTGGTCATTAATCTCGATCTCCCCTGGAATCCTGCCAAGCTTGAGCAACGTATTGCCCGCGCTTGGAGAAAGCATCAAACTCGAACAGTTCAAGTCATCAATTTAGTCAGTGAAAATACCATTGAGCACCGGATGCTTGGAGTTCTCAACCTAAAGCAGCGCCTCTCCGATAACGTTCTGGATAATGGATCCATTGAAGAAATGGAAATACCCTCAGGTCGCAAAGCCTTGATGGAGCAGTTGAAGAAGGTTATGGGTAACTTTTTTCATCCCCTTGTTGAGAATGAAGAAGAAAACCCTCTAGTGTTATTCCAAGAAGAAGTTTTAGCTCGATTAAAACCAAGGTTGCATCAGCTTGAGAGTTATCAAGGTAAGGAAGAAAAACAGACTGTTTTTGCTGTTATCGATGGGGATCTCACCCATCCCAGCGAACAAATGCATAAAATAAAAGAGAAGATTGATCCTCAAAACGCTTTACAATTAGAGATGGTAGATAGACAAACATTTGAAACCATAGAGCGCCTATGTAAGGCTGGCATTTTATCATTCAATCAAGATCAAGCAAAATCACTCTATCAATCAGACTCTTTCATTCCTCATAAGGATAAAGAGAAAAAGAAACGCTTGAAAGCAGCGCAGAACTATAGGGAACCTATTGCACGAAAAGAGCGGATGGCCTCTCTTCTAGTCGAGGGGGAGTTTTATGAGGAAGCTTTCGTTCCCCTAAAAGATGCCTTTGATCTTTCTCTCAAAGCTTTTGCAGAACTCATGGGACACAAGGTAGATGAAAAGGCCAATATTTCTTTCGAGGCGATTCAAAATGATTTCATTCTTAAAAAGGGTTTTCCAAAAGATGCCATTCAGCTAGCCCAGTTCTTGCAGCAAGAAAGGCCTTTAAAAAACAAGGAACAGATTTCTCATTTTGCTGAGCAAATTCAATCAATAACCCAATTTGTGGAAGGGGAAATTAACAAATTGAGTTTAGGGTTAGCGGCTTGAGTAAAAGTCCCTTGGAGCCGTTTTACCTTATAGAGATTTGTTGTTTTATATCTTCCTTGATCACTCTGCTCCTTTCTCATAGTCTTCGCATGAAGGAAAACACTTATGATTAAAGGAATGAAAAACGACATAATTGCGGGGTTTAGTGTTTTTCTCATAGCTCTGCCCTTATGTTTAGGCATAGCCATCGCGAGTAACTTTCCTCCCATTTCTGGTATTTTTACAGCCATTATTGGAGGCACTTTAGCTTCCCTTATCGGAAGCTCAGGCCTTACTATTAAGGGACCCGCAGCAGGATTAATTGCCATTGTCCTTGGAGCTGTTCAGGAGCTGGGACAAGGCGATCTGATTCTTGGGTATAAACTCACTCTTGCTGTTGGCGTTATTGCGGCCCTTCTCCAAATACTCATTGCTTGGATGCGAAAGGCTGTTATTGCCGAAGTTATGCCTCCTTCTGTCATCCACGGTATGTTAGCGGCCATTGGGGTTATTATTATTTCAAAGCAATCTTACGTTTTAGCCGGGATAAAGCCCTCTGCCTCAGGTCCACTTGAGCTGCTTTTTCACTTGCCTGTAGAGATTGCACATTTCAATCCCATCATCTTTGCCATAGGAATGCTTGCCTTTGCTATTGTCTTTTTTTGGCCAAAGTTAAAAAAAGTTGCCTTTGTTCCCTCATCCATCATTATTTTACCGACGGTGATTTTCCTATCATTATATTTTAATTTAAGCGAGGAATACACATACAATCTCCTAGGAAACACCTATTCAATCGGCCCAAGTTTTTTGATTAATTTGCCCCTGAATTTTTTTGATGCCATCCAATTTCCTGATTTCTCTCAAGTCTTAAGTCCTGTAAGTTTAAAGTACATCGTCATGTTTACCCTTATTGGCTCCATTGAATCTTTGTTAACGGTATGTGCCGTTGATTCTATGTCAGCAACTAACCAATTTTCTGATTTGAATAAGGATCTCCGGGCTTTGGGTGTTGCCAATCTCGTAAGTGCCTGTATCGGTGGTCTTCCCATGATCTCAGAGATTGTACGGAGCAAGGCCAACATTGACTATGGAGCCACGTCAGCAAAAGCCAATTTTTTCCATGGAGTGTTTTTGCTTCTCGCGGTTGTTTTGTTCCCAGCCGTCTTGAACCTCATTCCCTTATCAGCCTTAGCAGCAATCTTAATCTTCATAGGATTCAGATTGGCTTCACCAAAAGAGTTTTCCCATTCTTATGAGGTTGGAAGAGATCAGCTTTTGCTTTTCATTACAACCTTTGTTGTCACCCTTGCCTCTGATTTACTGATAGGGATTGCTGCAGGGATTCTTCTAAAATTTCTTTGCCATTGGAGGAGAGGAAATAGCTTTAAAAGCCTCTTTTCTCCCCTCATTACAACTGAGAAAAGAGGGGACCAAACTTTAATCGAGATAGAAGGCCCCCTAACTTTTGTAAGCTATTTAAAATTAAAGAAAACAGTTGAAAAACTAGCCAAAGGAAACAAAAAAATTATTATTAGTTTTCGTGCTGTGACTTACATTGATCATACGGTGATGAAAAAGATACAAACCTTAAGTTACGAATTTAAGGATGTCACAATTATTATCGAGGAAAACCAACAGCTTGTTCAGTTTTATAATCATCCGCTTTCAACAAGAGGAAGGTCATAGTGGGGTTCTTTGCCCTATGGGGCGAGAATGGGAATTGAACCCACTGCCTCCAGTGGCACAACTTGAATTTATCAGTTTTCTTCGTTTTTTATTGATCTTTAAAAGTTTATTTTCCCTTGTTTTCTGCCACTTTTTAACTTATCTGCTTGTTTGTCAGAGAATGAAGCCAGTCTACCTTATTTTACTAGCCTCCTTTCTCAGGACGAGCATGAGAGGGCAAGCTACTTTAAGTTTCCCAGAGATCAGAAGAGGTATACCATTTCTCGGGGTATTTTAAGAAGCCTTTTAGCAGAGTACTTAGGAGAACTTACTCACAAAATAAAAATTTTGTACGGTCTTTGGTAAAAACCCTGTTTGCCAGAAGAAAAGGCGCTATCTTTTAATCTCTCTCATTCAGAGAACTATGCTTTATATGCGTTCACACAACGTTATGAGGTTGGCATTGATGTGGAGTATATCGATGAATCTCTTGAGTTAGAAGACATGGCACGGAATGTTTTTTCTGTAACAGAATTGTCTGATTGGGAAGTGCTCAATAGGCAAGAAAAAATATATTCCTTTTTTAAACATTGGGTCTCAAAAGAAGCTTTCTTAAAGGCTTCAGGAAAGGGGTGGTTAGAAAGCAAACACGCACTCACGTTAACTAAGATAAAGGATCTCAAACAAGAGCTCAAAAGCGATTTACGAGAGGAAACCAAAATTATTTATCCCTATTGTTTTGAATCTATACCCGGTTATGCAAGTGCATTATTCGTTGAAGGACCTCCTTTGAAGCCACTTCATCATATCCGGGAAAAAGATTTTCTTTGTCGCCCATTCTTTTAGTGCAAGTGGTTATTGGTTTAAAACCTTTGCCTTCAGGAGAAAGAGATTTTAGTCCATACTTAAAATATTAATGTATTCAACAAGATGGGTACGTGCCTATGTCCTTTTTAAGCTATGAAGCCCATCTTTAACTCCATGATCTCTTATGTTTCTTCGCACTATAGTACTAAACATATCAGCGCAGCCGCTGATGTGCTCTTTGTCTTTCGAATAAGCTTGCTTTGTTATTGAAATTTGAACTTTGTACCCATAGGTGTAGCGTCCCAATTTACTGCTACCTATCTACCTAGGAATTTTTTTAACAAACCTTACACCCTAAGAAATCCTTTATCCTTATGGGGCGAGTGATGGGAATTGAACCCACGGCCTCCAGTGCCACAAACTGGCGCTCTAACCAACTGAGCTACACCCGCCATAAAAGGGATAAATCCCATCTAGTCAAAAATTAATCTGTTCGTCAAGATATGGTTTCTTTTCAAATTAACTATTTTCTGCTGGAAATTCGTGAAAGATAGTCTTAAAGTACGCTCGAGATAAAAGGATGAGATAGAAAACCATGCTAACAGTTTTACTTGTAGTGCACTTATTAATCACAATAGCCCTAATCGGCGTGATTTTAATCCAACGTAGCGAGGGAGGAATGGGCCTCGGAGGTGGAACCATGGGCGGGATGATGACAACCCGTGGATCAGCAAACCTCTTAACCCATGTCACAGCCATATTAGCTGTTTGTTTTTTGATTACCAGCTTGGGACTTGCTATCTTAGCAAGCCATCAAAACCGGCCTTCTTCGATTTTGGATGCAGTCCCTCAAGGGGGAGCATCCCTTCCGCAACCTAAAACAGATTAATTCTTTGACGAGTTATTTGTTTTAGGTCAACTGAAACCGCATACCCGAGAGGCAAGTGTGGCACGTTTTATTTTTGTAACTGGTGGTGTGGTCTCCTCCTTAGGAAAAGGGATAGCATCGGCGTCACTTGGAGCCCTTCTGCAAGCCCGAGGATATAAGGTTTTAATTCGTAAATTAGAACCCTATCTGAATGTTGATCCGGGAACGATGAACCCCTTACAGCATGGGGAAGTCTTTGTCACGGACGATGGCGCGGAGACAGACCTTGATTTAGGCCACTATGAACGGTTTACAGGTGTGAACGCAACGCGTTTTGATGCGGTTTCAACGGGCCGTATTTATTCCGATGTCATTGCCAATGAAAGGCGTGGTGACTATTTAGGCGCCACCGTTCAAATCATCCCTCATATTACCGATGCCATTAAAGGGGCTATCTTAAAAAACAGCGAGCAAGCCGATTTTGTCATTTGTGAAATCGGGGGCACCGTGGGTGACATTGAGGGTCTGCCTTTTCTTGAAGCCATCCGTCAGCTACGCAATGATGTGGGCTATCGCAATTCGCTTTTTATTCATTTGACCCTTGTCCCCTATATTCCAACGGCAGGGGAGCTTAAAACCAAACCCACTCAACATTCAGTTCAAAAACTTCAAAGCCAAGGTATTCAACCTGATATTCTCCTGTGTCGTAGCGACCGCCCTATTGGGGTGGAAGAAAGGCGAAAGTTAGCTCTTTTCTGCAACCTAAAACCTGAATGCGTAATTGAAGCTTTAGATGTTACTTCGATTTATCAAGTCCCTATCAGCTATCACCACCAAGGCTTGGATAAAGAAGTTTGTAAGCATTTCTCCCTTGAATATAAAACTTCTCCGGATCTGACGATTTGGGAGCAAATTGTTGATACTCTCAACCGCCCTGAAGGAAACGTCACCATTGGCGTTGTTGGCAAATATACTTGCCTTGTGGACGCTTATAAATCCCTTCACCAAGCCCTTATCCATGGGGGAATTGCTAACAAGGTTCACGTAAACATTGAATGGATTGACGCAGAAGAATTAGAGGCTGCGAGCAAAATCCACCTTATGGAGCGCTTTTCATCCCTTCATGGAATCCTCATTCCTGGTGGTTTTGGCACACGCGGGACCACAGGCATGAAGCTGGCCATTGAATACGCCCGCGAGCATAAAATCCCCCTCTTTGGCATATGTCTAGGAATGCAGCTTTCCGTTATCGAAGCCCTTCAAAATATTGGGGGTCACAAAGAAGCGAATTCAACAGAGTTTGATTCAACTTCCATGCCTGTCGTGGGTCTTATGACCGAATGGGCCAAGGGTGATGTGCTTCAAAAGTACTTCCCCGGCGGCGATCTTGGCGGCACCATGCGCCTTGGCGCTTATGAATGTCAATTGGCCCCAGACTCTAAATCCCACACTATTTATCATAGCGGCCATATCTCTGAGCGCCACCGCCATCGCTATGAAGTCAATACCACCTATCTCAAGGCACTTGAAGAGTGTGGTCTTTATGTGGTGGGAAAAACAGAAGATGGTTTTTTACCAGAAGTTGTTGAACGCAAGGATCATCCCTGGTTTATTTGCGTTCAATTTCACCCTGAGTTAAAGTCACGTCCTTTCAAGCCGCACCCTTTATTTACCTCATTTATTGAGGCAGCCCTCAATCAAAATCGTCTTGTTTAATAGGAGCATAGTATGACCCATCACGTTAAAGTCGGTAATCTTACCATCGGAAACGATCTCCCCTTAACCCTCCTTGCGGGACCTTGCGTTATGGAAAGTCGCGACCATGCCCTTGAAATGTCCCATGCCTTGGTGGAAATGACACAAAAGCTTGGAATGGGACTCATTTACAAAACCTCCTTTGACAAGGCTAATCGCACCAGCTTGAGCGGCGCAAGAGGAGTGGGTCTTAAGGAAGCTCTTCCCGTCTTTGCAGAAATCCGCGAAAAGTGGGGATGCCCCATCGTCACCGATGTTCACGATGCTCTTCAATGTGCTCCCGTGGCTGAAGTTGTCGATGTTCTTCAAATCCCCGCTTTCTTGTGCCGTCAAACAGACCTTCTGCTTGCTGCTGGCAACACAGGTAAAACCTTAAACGTGAAAAAAGGCCAATTTCTTGCCCCTTGGGATATGAAGAATGTAGTAAAGAAAATTGAGGAAACCGGGAATAAAAACATCATGTTGTGTGAGCGCGGCGTTTCCTTTGGGTACAATACACTTATCTCGGATATGCGTGCCCTTCCCATCATGGCTGAGCTTGGCTATCCCGTTGTTTTTGATGCGACCCATTCTGTTCAACAACCGGGCGGTCAAGGGACTTCAACGGGAGGACAAAGAGAATTTGTACCTGTTCTTGCCCGCGCTGCCATTTCTATTGGCGTTGCTGCTGTGTTTATAGAAACCCATCAAGATCCAGACAAAGCGCCCAGTGATGGGCCTAACATGGTTAAATTAAAAGACATGCCTTCTCTTCTTGAAACGCTCATGGCTTTTGACAGTTTATCAAAATATAATCCCCTTTCTCTAGCCGCTTAAGCGAGGACTTTATGAGCATCATCATCGACATTCTAGGACGTGAAATCCTTGATTCCCGGGGCAATCCTACTGTTGAGGTTGAAGTTGAACTTGAAAGTGGTGTCCGCGGGCGGGCTTCCGTTCCTTCGGGCGCGTCCACTGGCAAGCATGAAGCCGTTGAAAAGCGCGATGGCGACAAGGAGCGGTATAATGGGAAAGGTGTTTTGAATGCCGTAGAAGCGGTCAATGATAACCTTTATGACGCCTTGTGCGGGATGAATGCTCAAGAGCAAATGCTTATTGACCAAGCCCTCATCGACCTGGATGGCACAGAAAATAAAGAAAGATTTGGGGCCAATGCCCTTCTCGGCACAAGCCTTGCCATTGCACGGGCTGCAGCAAAAGAGCAAGGGCAACCCCTCTATCGTTATATTGGTGGCCTTTACGCCCACGTTCTTCCCATTCCGTTGATGAATATCATTAATGGGGGCGCCCATGGTGATAATCCCATTGATTTTCAAGAGTTTATGATTGCTCCCGTAGGAGCCCCTTCCTTTAAGGAAGCGCTTCGATGGGGATCAGAGGTCTTTCATGCCTTAAAGAAAAACCTCTCTGAGGCAGGTTACAACACAAACGTGGGCGATGAAGGCGGCTTTGCCCCTGCCCTTCTTTCAACTCGAGATGCCCTGGATTTCATCATGAAGTCCATTGAAACTGCCGGCTACAAGCCCGGTGAAGATATCGTTCTAGCTTTGGATGTGGCAGCGACTGAATTCTACCGGGTGGGCCGCTATCATCTGGCGGGAGAAAATAAAATCCTAGAGTCCGCTGAATTGGTGGCTTTCTATGAAGAGCTTGTTAAAGCCTACCCTATTCATTCCATTGAAGACGGCATGGCAGAGGACGACTGGCATGGCTGGAAGGCCTTAACTGATGCCCTAGGGGAGTCAACCCAGTTGGTAGGCGATGATCTTTTCGTTACCAACCCTTTGCGATTGGCAGAAGGCATTGAAAAGGGGGTTGCCAATAGTATCCTCATTAAACTGAATCAAATTGGAACCCTTACGGAAACCATCCAAACCGTCGATCTGGCCCACAGAGCGGGCTATACAACCGTCATGTCCCATCGCTCTGGCGAGACGGAAGACACCTTTATTGCCGATCTTTCAGTGGCCTTAAATTGTGGACAAATCAAAACCGGCTCTCTCTCCCGCTCTGACCGGATGGCAAAGTATAATCAGTTGCTGCGTATTGAGGAAGAGTTAGGACTACAAGCGGCTTTTGGACTTTGAGGACTAAGAAGTAATCTTATGAATATCTTTCCAACTAAGGACAGCAGCCACTGATCGTTGTTGCGAAGTGTCCCCTGCATAAACGAGATATCCCTTTCCATCATTTATAAGATGGTTCCAATAAACAAGCGCTTTAAACTGCTCTTGGGAAAGTGTGCTGGAAGCCTTAACTTCTAGCGGAATGAGCTTTTGACCTGATGTCATAATAACATCAACTTCATGACCGTGGTTATCTCGCCAAAAATTCAGATTATGTTCCCTTCCTCGGTTAAAACTTTGCTTAACAAGCTCCGTCACAACATAATTTTCAAAGAGCGGCCCCTTCATAAAATGAATGATAAGGTCTTCTGGGTTATGTATGCCCAGCAAATAGGAGGCTATCCCTGTGTCATAAAAATAAAGTTTTGGTTGTTTAACAAGCCTCTTATTAAAATTCTTATGATGAGTTTTTAGGAAAAAAATAATAAAACTGGCTTCAAGAATTGAAAGCCACGATCGCGCGGTTGTATGATTAATCCCGCAATCAGTGGCAAGAGACGATATATTTAATAATTGCCCGATTCGCCCCGCACAAAGTTTAATAAACAACTGGAATTTGGAAAGATCAGAAATGTTCTTTATTTGCCTGACATCACGCTCGATATAGGTATTTATGTAGCTTTTATACCAATCTATTGCAGGAATATTCTGATCATAAATACGCGGGTAAAATCCTTTTTGAAGGAGAACAAAAGGGTCATCAAACTTATAATGCGCTTCAAATAATTCGTGTGTACTTAGGGGCAAAAGATGAACAATAGCAGTTCTTCCTGCAAGGGATTGAGATATTTTTTCAAGAAGTAAAAAATTTTGCGAGCCGGTTAAAATAAATTCTCCCGGAATTTTCGATTTATCTACGCGCGTTTGAATATAGGAAAATAACCCGGGAACGTGTTGAACTTCATCAATAACGACGCCATCCTTAAACTGATTCAAAAAACCCCTTGGATCTGTTGTTGCAAACTCCCGCATATCCGGATCTTCAAGAGAAACATAATCTTTCTGAGAGAAAAGGCTTTCAACAAGAGTTGTCTTCCCAGATTGCCGAGGCCCTGTTAAAGCAACAACAGGAAATTTTGTTGCAAGATATTTCAAGTGTTCCGTAAGCGTCCTATGGATCATCTCTTTCCTCTCTTCTATGCCATCACAGAAGATTGTACAATATCAGGATCAAAAACGCAAATTGTACAGATTTGGCAATTTTGGTGAGCAGTAATATTATCTCCGTCATTGCAACATTCGGGAACTTGCAATGACACCGAGGAAATTTATCAGGGGGTGAGCTTATAAAGCTTCCCACTAAAAATGAATCACTCGACCAAAAGCATCCAAGACGGACTCATGCATGGCCTCTGATATGGTGGGATGAGGGAAGATGGTCTCCATAATTTCTTGCTCGGTTGCCTCTAGGGTTTTGGCCAAACAAAATCCTTGGATCATCTCAGTCACTTCTGCACCAATCATATGGGCACCTAAAAGCTCGCCAGTCTTGCCATCAAAAATGGTTTTGATCATACCTTCAGGCTCGCCCATGGCAATCGCCTTTCCATTGGCCAGCAAGGGAAAACGTCCCACTTTAAGCTCATACTTACCAACCGCCTTGGCCGCTTCTTCCGTCAGTCCCACGCTTGCAATTTGAGGATAGCTGTAGGTACAGCCAGGAATATTTGTAGTTTTCATAGGGTGAGCTGTCTTAAGGCCTTTAATCTTCTCTACACACAGCACCCCTTCATGGCTCGCTTTATGGGCAAGCCAAGGTGGGCCAGCCACATCACCAATAGCGTAAATACCAGGCTCAGCCGTTGCGCACCATTCATCGGTCACAATGTGGCTCTTTTCAACTTTGACCTTGGTTTTCTCAAGGCCTAGATTTTCCGTATTGCCGACAATACCCACAGCTAAAATCACCCGATCCGCCTTCACTTCTTGCGTTTTTCCTTGAATCTCAAGGGTGGCAGTGACGGAATCTTTGTCCTTCTTCAACTCTTTCACCGTTGCATTAGTATAAATTTTAATGCCTTGCTTTTCAAAAGACTTGCGGGCCGCATCAGAGATATCCTTATCCTCAACAGGTAGGATGCGATCAAGAACTTCCACAACCGTAACGTCGGCTCCCATCAAACGATAAAAGCTTGCAAACTCAATACCAATAGCGCCAGAGCCCACCACCAACAAGGATTTGGGCAGGGCTTCAGGGGTCATAGCTTCCTTATAGGTCCACACCAACTTTCCATCCGCTTCGAGCCCCGTCAGGGAACGAGCACGGGCGCCGGTTGCTAAAATAACGTGTGAGGCTTTAATCGAGGTTTTTCCGTCAATCATAAGTTCAATTTCAGTGCCCTTACGCCCTGCAATTTGGGCTGTGGCTTCAATGACCGTTACCTTATTTTTCTTCATAAGGTGACGCACACCATTTGCCAGTTGTTCGGCCACCGCGCGGGAGCGCTGGATTATTTTTTTAAAATCAATTGAGACCTTTTCTGCTTTAAAACCAAAGTCCTCTAAATGATGGAGAAGATGATTAATTTCACCAGAGCGCAGCAAAGCTTTTGTAGGAATACAGCCCCAATTGAGACAAATTCCTCCTATATGGGCTTTCTCAATAACAGCTGTTTTTAAGCCCAACTGGCTTGCACGAATCGCAGCAACATACCCTCCTGGCCCCCCTCCAACAACGACAACATCATAATCGATCATTTTCATTCTCCAATTTAATTGTTTGTAATATCCGATAACATATGTATAAAGGAATCTCTATGGTAAATTCTTGTAAAAATAGGACCACCTCATGAAAATTTTTGAGTGAGGGTGGAGGAAAGAATATTATCATCCCATCCAGCCATTTTTCTGAGCCTTTTAATAGACTGACGCTTCATTTTATCTTTCGTAAGCTGTAAAAGATTTAAAGCCATATGTCGAATAATAGCCATAACTTGAGGAGCATTTTCTTTTCGAATGCGAGATTGATCTTCACCAAAAGACATATCTAAAACTCAATGAAGATTATTCTCTATTGCCCAGTGGCTTCGAATAGCAGCAAGAATCTTCTGAGGAGTTTTCAATTCGGTATCACTCAAATAAATTGTTACATCTTCGCAAAGAGTTCCCTGATTTCCCTTTAAAGAAAAAATATAGTTTCCCTCTTTCTGAATAATCTGATCGGCAATGGCATATTGGCATCCCATTGCATCAATGGTGACTGTGGTTCCTCTCAAATCTAACCATTCCAAAAGTTTAGGAATCGCTGTGATTTCATTGCTTTTTTCTGAGACTTTTTCCTGAGCTAAAACCAATCTGGCTTCCGCCGCATAAGCGCTAACCATATGTAACATATCAGTATCCTCATCAAAGCTATGCCGAGATGATTTTCCATCGATAGCAATCTGTTTCCTTTGCATTTGAGACTGAAGACTTTCGACCCAACTTCGAAATAGTTCTTGAAATTTCTCAGGATCTATAGCTCTAAAAAATCTACGATAGGTATCATCGCTGGGAATTCCATTCTTGTAAGGTAAGAATTGACGAAGGTAATCAATCTTTGCCTTTCCAAAGTCTTCAACATCCTGCCATCCTTCTGCTCCGCATATTACAGCGCACAGAGTGACAAGGAGTATTTCTGACATTGTGTAGTCTCGATTACATTCAGACCTCGGATCTTCTATATCTTTAAAATGATCTAAAAAACTAACTTCTATTCCTGTTCTCATTTCTACCTCCTGTTTTTTGAGTTAGAATCTCATTTTTTCTATATCTTATCTATTTCTTTTTCATGAGGTGGCCCTGAAGGTAATTTCGAATTCTTTGCCACTGCTCACACAGATTTGTTACTGTTTTTTTGCCTCCAACTGTCCCATGAGTGTCCCATAGTATGCTGGGACATTGGTATCAACTGCCGAAGGCATTCTCTAATGCCTTCCAAAAACCAAATACTCGATCTCCAATATTAAGCTAAGAGTACGTGTTCATAGCGCTTTGATATCATCATTTAATTGATTGCTTTCTTATTTTTTATGCCACTTGTTTAGGACACTTGAAATATGAATTTTTCATTCTTAGATAAAAATAGTGAGCCTCTAATCTTACTAGGCTCACTTGAAAAATGTAATTTTGTGAATAGATTAATATAAGGAGGTATACTATGAATGCTGTATTATCATTATCCCCTTTACTGCGTCAATCCGTAGGTTTTGAGCGCTTTAATGATCTTTTTGAATCTGCTTCAAGAGTTAACGAATCAACAAATTCTTATCCACCTTATAATATTGAGAAACGAGGCGAGGAAAACTACGCCATCACCATGGTGGTAGCAGGATTCAGCGTGGACGATCTGAGTATCATGGTTCAAAATGGAAAATTAACGATAAAAGGCTATATTGAAGACAAGGAAGATGAGCACGTCGAGTATCTCTATAGGGGCATAGCAAACCCACCTTTTGAACACAGCTTCAGCCTAGCAGATCATATGATGGTCACTGACGCTACAATCAAAGACGGCGTACTCTCTATTTCTCTCGTACGGGAGATTCCTGAAGAAGCTAAGCCCCGCATAATTCCAATTAAGAATGTAAATGGAAAAATTTTAGCTGCAGCGAACACGTTTGAACCAAATATTAAGAAGGAGTCAAAGTAAGTAAGTTTAGGGTGGGTTTAAGAAAGAGAAGATTTTCTATTTTGAGAGAATCCACCCTTCTCAGAATTATCCATATGAAAAAGGATATTTTCCAAGTAATTAAAATTAATATGGAGATCAACAATGTACATAACCTTAGTTTTGGATAAGGAGATTTGAAAATTTAAAGGTAGGCTTGTTTTCTCTGAGCTGATAGGCGACGAGGC
>JAIEQB010000065.1 GCA_019748065.1 Alphaproteobacteria bacterium
ACATCTCAGATTCTGTATCTGACATTGTACTGCCATAGTTTCGGTCTCCAGGCATTCTTCCGTGAAGGTCAGGAGCTCTCTCTTTTCCTTGAACTGTCACGTGAGATTTTATGTTTTCTTCCTCCATCGCTTGCAGCGAATTAGAGAAAATAAAAGTTGATGCAATGACGACATATTTAAATGCTAAGAAATTGTTCATGAGATACCTCCAATGTTATGTTTAATTTTATAAGTATTAAATATAAAAATAGTTTTGTCAAGAAATTTTCATTACAGTTCTCCTTATACGGTCTTCATGAATAGCAGTATACTCAAAGGAGATTAAAAAGAGGTTAAAACACTTGAGCTAAACTCCACACCCATAATAATATGTTTTCAACAATAGGAAAAAACCTTATGAAAAAAACAATAATTCTTTCCTTTCTCTTTCTTTGCATAGCAACCGAGATTTTTGCTGTTCCTCAGCCTAGCTCGGAGCGATGTAAGGGAGAAAATTGGTGGCAAATTGATACCCTCCTTCCTGATCAAAATGACAAGAACTATATTCAAACCCTACAATCCAAACAACCAGTTATTACGGATCAGCAAATTCTCCAAAGTGCCATTGATTACATCATAACAATTAAGGATCTCTGTGGTCAGCCCGTAGCTGGCGTGGGAGGATGGACGGATATGCTGGGAACTGCCTTATGTGAGCGGCTTGCTTACTATGACCTCGGACATAATGGCATTTTAGCGTCGGAGGAAGGGTCCAGCTCCTCTCTGGCGCCTAACGATTTAACGTTTTTGCGGACTGCCTATAAAGCCTGTCGCCCCACATCCCAAAGATGGTGGAATTACAAACTAATTTTGCACGTTCATTTTCAACCAACGGATGCGGAAAACACCTATTTTGGGTCAGTGATAAAGGGGTCATGAGCCTCCCTTATGTCACACTATTCCATTAACACCATCGTCAATTGAAAACCTTGTGAAGCAAGATGTGTGGATCCATAGAATTCTATAGTTGCCGTGACTCCCTTCAGTAAAGTTCTATAGAACAGTAATGAAAGTTGATATTGTATAAAATAAATTATTCTATTATTATGATATTATTTTTAAGATTATGAAGTTTGTTTGATGAGACATTTTTTCACTATCATTTTTTGTTGCTTTTCTTTTTCTGAAGTTAATGCAATGTGCAGCAATGATGAAACAATTGAAGCAAGAAAATTAAATGTGCAGATTTCTTCAAAAGGATATGAGGATTTCATTAAAATTAAAAAGTCCTATTATGGTGAAGTCGCTTTAACAAAGCTTGCCCCCTCTCAACAAAAAGTGGCTCATTTTTATGAAATTATTAAACCTGATCAGACAAAATTCTATGTATTGGGGACTTCACATGACTTACCATTAGAGGTGCTTCCTGAGCCCGTATTATCGCATATTAAAGAGGCCGCAAATATTTATGTAGAGTCCGAAGCGGTGACCTTATTAGCATCCTTTCAAATTTCAGGCCAACGTTTATCAGGTTTTACACGTGATGAGGAAGGCGCAATTAATAAACACTTAAGCCCTCTTCTTGCGCTGTTCCATCCTGAATTAGAAGCAACTGCATTACACTTAAAAGACCTATACTCGATATTTTTAATCTATGATTGTCTTCTCGGAATGGATAGTGAAGTCATTGTTTCATCCTTATCTCTCGGAAAATCAGTCTGGATGCTTGATGCGCTGACTGACTTTTATACATTGAGCTTAGCTCTACATAGACAAATGCTTAAAGATGAAGCGAAGGAGTGGGAGGACTGTGAAAGTATTGACTCATCTGAACAAAGTAATATTTCTCACAAAATCTCACTTTTGGGAACTGATACGGAGCAGTTCCTTAGAGAGTCAATTAAAGAAAATATTGCTGATATTGAGAACTGCTACGAAATCCAAGAGAATTTAGAATCGTCGATGAAAGATTATGCTGCATTCAACGTTGATGATACTAGTGAAATCGAAGAAGATCCTGATAGCAAACATATAAAAGTACAAGAAAGAAATGACAGGTGGAATACGATACTAGAAAATGCTATCCTAGAAAGTGTTATTTGCATAGGTCATGGGCACCTTCCTGATCTTTTTACAAGGTGGAGAAAGAAAGGATACGTAATTAACAGGACATCTTAGTTGCACCCAATATAGCTTTTTAGGTTTAAACCTCTCGACGCTTTATGTCTCCTTGACGTCATCGGCGTCTATGCTCAGCTGCTGCGGAAAGAAAAGACTGTAAGTCAGATGCAAGTTTATTGTTTGATGAAAGAGATAGGCCTTCAGGCGATATATCCAGAAAGAATTTTACATCTGAAAAATAAAAATTTTTCATGGAGGGGGCTCACGTGTTTCATGTTTCACGCCCTAGGGAACGAAACATGCAACACGTGAGTCCCCTTTGAGTTTTTACATAACCATAGATTTTTTATAATGCTATACTATATACTCCCTAATATGTCTAAAATGAGAGGATATTATTATGGAAATGATCAGCCCCCGAGTCGATATTGCCTTTAAAAGGGCAAAAGTTTATTAAAGATTGAGGTTTAAATTTAAAAAATCCCTTATAGGAAAAAATAAAGAGTCAATAGAGCATACTTTGAAAGCTATAATTCTGGAAAAAAGGAAAACTTGCCTCACTTTATTAAGCAAGGAAAAATAAAATGCTTTTTAATTCGTATCCTTTTTTTTGCTTTCTTTTTCTAGCCTTACCAATTTATTATTTATTAAATCCTAAGGGGCGCTATATATATCTCCTTTTATGTAGTGGAATTTTCTTTGGAGATAGTTTTGATTTTTTTATCTTTCTCCTCTCAGTTTCTTGTAACGCAGTTGGTGCATTTTATCTTATTAAATTACGGAAAACAGGACTTTTTCTCAAGATTTTTTTTGGCAGTTTAGTTTTTATAAATATACTTTATTTAGCTTATTTTAAGTACTTTTATACAGGTTTAATTCCTCTTGCGATCTCATTTTACACCTTTGAACAAATTACATATCTTTCATATATTGCATTTTCAAAAGAAAATGAGAGCAATCCTTTCTCAATAAAAGACTATCTCCTTTTTATTGCTTTTTTCCCCCGTCTTTTAGCAGGTCCAATCTATTATTACGGAGAATATAAAGATAAACTTCAACAATCTTTATCCCAAGCTATATCTTGGGACAATATAGGACGAGGAATGTCCATATTTTGCCTGGGATTATTTAAAAAAGTTGTTTGCGCAGATCGCTTATCTCTTATCGTGGATTCTCTTTACAGTAGCCCTGAAAAATTTAGTACAGTTGATACATGGTTCGCAACTTTAGCTTACAGCCTTCAAATATATTTTGACTTCTCTGCCTATTCTGAAATGGCTCTAGGAATAGGAATGATGTTTGGAGTTATTTTGCCCTTAAATTTTAATTCTCCCTATAAGGCGACTTCAATAATTGATTTTTGGTCTCGATGGCACATGACCTTGTCTCGTTTTATTAAAGACTATGTTTATATCCCATTAGGAGGAAATAGAACAAATCAAACGGGTAATATCATTTTTACTATGTCTCTAGCGGGATTGTGGCATGGCTCTGGCCTTAACTTTCTTGCCTGGGGAAGTCTGCACGGAATTCTTATAGCATCAAATCACTTCTTAAGGCGTTATAATCTTTTTTCTAATCTCCCTGATTTTTTAAAGATACTTTTTGTATTTATAATTATAAATACAACCTGGATTTTTTTTCGTGCATCCTCTTTTAATGACAGTTTTCAAATTCTTCATCAATATATAGGTTTTTCTTCAGTTTCTGGCTTTCATTTTGGTAAAAAAAACATTTTCATGGTAATGATTTTGATGGGCATTATATTTACAATGCCTAATATTAATGAACTTTTTTTTACTGACCATTTTTTAAAATTTAAACAAAGCAAACTATGGGGGATTTTTTGTCTTGGCTTATTTATCTATGCATATCAACAGATGGACCAAGTGGCAGCTTTTATCTATTTTAACTTCTGAGACGTCACCTAAGATTTTTGCTCTTTTTTTTGTTGGAGTAATCTTTTCTTTTCTCATGGTTAATGTATGTTTTAATTTATATGTTGATCCTTACTTTATCTTTCGAACCTCTCCTTTTGATGAGCGTCTTCCAGATATAAATTTACAACAACGTTTTGCAAAACCTCTGCAAGTTATAACACGTCAGCCAAGAATCGTTCTTATTGGGAGCAGCAGAGTTTATAGAGGTTTTGACGTGAAAGATGATTTCTATAATATGGGAATTTCCTCTATGACTTTAGTTGAAGCTTCTTCCTATGTAAAACACGTTTTAAATTTCACACCAGCGCGGAAAATTGTTTTAGGATTAGATTTTTGGATGATTGATGAAGTAGAAGCGACTAAAGAAGGTTGGGACAAAAAAACAGGAACTATCTCTTATACTCTAAAATCTTTTTCAAGAGCTCTTTTGCGAGGAAATGAAGCCTTTAGAGTATTTAAAGGATTTATCCATAATAACCATCACCCATTAACAGAGGAAAAATGGAGTTATACTGGTTTTTTTCATACTAGCAAGCGCTCAAAGAATGAAGTGGAAGAAATGTTACTTTCCTATGTAAAGGCCTTTCAAAAAACACAAATTCAGCTAGAAATGCTCTCATACCTTGAGGATATAATTCGGCAATGCAAAGCTAAGGAAGTAGAACTTTATGTATATATCTCACCTCTACATCCAAATATAAAAGAAGAATATAAAAAATCAAAGAATGCTCCTTATTTTGACCCATGGAAGGATAAGGTTGCTTCAATTTGTAAAAAGGCCAATATTTCTTTTTATGACCTCTCCAATATATTAGATAATTCAGCCCCTCTTGAAAATGGATCAACAGACATTTGGCTAGATTACTCACATTTTAGTCCAAAAATCGGAAAAGAAATCCTCCAACGTTTAGGAGTAAAGTAGATTTTTCTTTAGAGAAAGAGCGCTGTTCTCTGGACCTTTCTGTAGAACAGGGGATGTCAAAATAGCTAGGGATTTATTTGTTTTATGTTTCACCCTCCTAGAGGGTGAAAGACGAAACACTTGAACCCTCTCTACATTAATTTCTTCAAATACTTCCCCGTATAGCTTTTGTCTACACGAATAATTTCTTCGGGAGTACCGGTCGCAACGATCTGGCCGCCACCATCGCCACCTTCGGGGCCGATGTCGATAATCCAGTCGGAGGTTTTGATGACCTCAAGGTTATGTTCAATCACAATCACCGTATTACCTTGATCTACAAGGGTATGGAGCACCTCTAACAGCTTACGCACATCATCAAAGTGAAGGCCGGTCGTGGGTTCGTCTAGTATGTATAAGGTTTGCCCTGTAGCTCTACGAGAAAGCTCTTTCGAAAGCTTGACCCGTTGAGCCTCTCCCCCAGAAAGAGTAGTGGCCCGCTGTCCCACGTGAACATACCCCAGACCCACCTGAGAGAGGGTTGAAAGCTTTTCACGAATACTGGGCATAGCCTCAAAAAATTCAAGAGCCTCATCAACGGTCATATCCAAAACGTCTGCAATTGATTTATCCCGATACTTAATTTCAAGAGTTTCTCGGTTGTAGCGTTTACCATGGCACTGGTCGCATTCCACATACACATCGGGCAAAAAGTGCATCTCGATCTTGATGACTCCATCCCCTTCGCAAGCCTCACACCGCCCTCCCTTCACGTTAAAGGAAAAGCGCCCTGGCGAATACCCGCGGGCTTTCGCTTCAGGGAGGGCGGCAAACCACTCCCGAATCGGCGTAAAAACACCCGTATAGGTGGCTGGATTTGACCGTGGCGTCCGCCCAATGGGAGATTGATCGATGTCCACAATTTTGTTAATTAGCTCAATTCCCTCAATGGCCTTATGGGGACCTGGGGTTTCAGAATTATCATTTAACAACTGAGCCAGCCCCTTATAAAGGGTTTCAATAATTAGAGAAGATTTTCCCCCACCAGAGACGCCCGTTACGGAAATAAAGGTTCCTAAAGGAAACTCGGCGGTAACGTTCTGAAGATTATGACAGGTTGCTCCAATCACCTTTAAGGCTTGACCTTTTTTGACCTTTCGGCGCGTCTTGGGAATGGGAACTTTTTTTGTGCCCTGCAAATACTGGCCCGTCAGGCTTTCGGGATTATCGATGATCTCTTGGGGAGTGCCTTGGGCCACAATGTACCCTCCCCTTACCCCCGCACCGGGGCCCATATCAATCACATGATCCGCTGTCCGAATGGCATCTTCATCATGCTCCACCACAAGGACTGTATTGCCGAGGTCCCGCAGACGGGTGAGAGTTGCCAGCAAACGATCATTATCCCGCTGGTGGAGACCAATGGATGGCTCATCAAGCACATACAAAACGCCCATCAGGCCCGAGCCAATTTGGGACGCTAAACGAATCCGCTGGCTTTCCCCACCCGAAAGAGTACCGGAGGCACGAGAAAGAGAAAGATAACCAAGTCCAACACTGACCAAAAAGCCAAGGCGTTCTTGAATTTCCTTCAGGATTCGTACCGCGATATCCTTTTCCTTTTGAGTCAGCTTTTCTGTGAGTGTCTGAAACCATTCGGCCCCGTGCCCAATGGACATCTCTGTCACTTGCCCGATGTGAAGCTTGTTAATTTTAACAGCGAGCGCCTCGGGCTTGAGGCGATAGCCCTGACACTCCTCACAAGGAAGGGTGCTTTGGTAGCGGTTCATTTCCTCTTGCTGCTGGCCATAGCGTTCTTTACGGTCCCGCTGCCGCCGCAAAAGGGTTGGAATCACCCCTTCAAAAGCCTTCTTTTGTGTAAAGGTCCGCGCTTCATCCTTATAGGTTGTCGGAACAACCTCACCCCCTGATCCATGAAGGATGATCTCTTGAGTGCGTTCAGGAAGTTTCTTAAAGGGCATGTCCATACTGCCGCCATACCTTTCCACTACAGCCGCCAAAGCTTGCTGATAATAAAAGGCAAAGGAGCCTGACCAGGGAACAATCGCCCCTTCTTTCAGAGAAAGCCCTGGATTCGGCACAATAAGCTGGGGATCAAAGACAATCTTAACCCCCAAACCATCGCAGGCAGGACAGGCTCCAAAGGGGCTATTAAAGGAGAAAAGGCGCGGTTCAATCTCATCAATCGTAAAGCCGGACACGGGACAAGCAAACTTTGCGGAAAAGGTATGACGCTCGCCCGTATCGGCATTTTCAGCATATAAAAGCCCATCCGAAAGGCGCAGGACCGTCTCGATGGCATCAGGAAGGCGATGCCCTATCTCAGGGGTAATCACAACCCGGTCGACCACAACCTCAATATCATGCTTAATTTTCTTATTCAGCATTGGCGCTTCATCAATCTCATAAAGGGTTCCATCAATTTTAAGGCGCTGAAAACCTTGCTTTTGGAGGTCCGCAATTTCCTTTTTATATTCTCCCTTCCGGCCCCTGACAATCGGTGCTAAGAGGTAAAGACGGGTCCCCTCTGGCAACCCTTTCAAGCGATCCACCATTTCTGAGACCGTCTGGCTTTGAATCGGAAGGCCTGTGACAGGAGAGTAAGGAACACCAATACGGGCAAATAAAAGACGAAGGTAGTCATAAATTTCCGTGACCGTGCCCACGGTGGATCTAGGGTTCTTGGAGGTCGTCTTTTGCTCAATAGAGATGGCTGGCGACAAACCATCAATTGAATCCACGTCAGGCTTTTGCATCAGTTGCAAGAATTGGCGGGCATAAGCAGAGAGGCTTTCCACATAGCGTCGCTGACCTTCGGCATAGATGGTATCAAAGGCAAGGGAAGATTTCCCCGAACCACTGAGCCCTGTAATCACCACAAGCTTATCCCGAGGGATTTCTACCTCAAGGTTCTTTAGGTTATGCTCCCGCGCTCCACGGACATGTATTGAATTGGTCATATACTACACATTAAAGCGAAAATGGAAAACATCGCCATCGTGGACAATATAATCTCGCCCTTCAAGGCGCAGCTTGCCAGCAGCTTTCGCTCCTTGCTCGCCATTGCAGGCCACATAATCCTCATAGGAGGTTGTCTCTGCGCAAATAAAGCCCCGTTCAAAGTCCGTGTGAATTTCACCGGCCGCTTGAGGGGCTTTCGCTCCTTTATGGACGGTCCAGGCCCGAGCTTCCTTGGGCCCAATGGTGAAAAAGGTAATCAGATTTAAAAGGGCGTATCCTTCCCGAATTACACGCGCAAGGCCGGTTTCTGAAAGGCCGAGGCTTTGGAGAAATTCAGTCTTATCTTTTTCCGAATCCAGGGAGGCTACTTCCGCTTCAATGGCGGCTGAAATAATCGCCACCTGACCGCCTTCTTTTTCAGCGCGGGCTTTGACTTGTTCTGTAAAGGCATTGCCCTTAACCGCATCACTTTCCGACACATTACAAGCATAAAGAGTGGGTTTTGTTGTAATGAGCCCTAAACGCCCGAGCTCTACTTGCTCTTCAGGAGCACACTGAACAAAGCGGGCAGGCTTTCCTTCCCTTAAAAGGGTAAGTGCTCGCTCCATCAAAGGAAACTGTACAAGAGCCACGGGATCCTTTGTGCGCAACTTTTTCTCAAGGGCGGGGATCCGCTTTTCCAAGCTTTCCATGTCAGCCAACATCAACTCGGTTTCAATCACGTCTATATCCCGCAACGGATTAATTTCACCCTCTACGTGGGTTATATCCGTATCTTCAAAGCAGCGCACCACATGCACGATAGCATCCACTTCCCGAATATGGGCCAAAAATTGGTTGCCGAGCCCCTCCCCTTTGCTGGCGCCGCGCACAAGACCGGCAATATCCACAAACTCCAGTTGGGTTGGAATAATCTTGGCGGAGCCTGCAATTTTAGCTAATTCATCAAGTCTTTTATCGGGAACGCCAACACGACCGACATTAGGTTCAATGGTACAAAAAGGATAATTGGCGGCTTCTGCCGCAGCCGTTGCCGTCAGAGCATTAAAAAGCGTTGACTTTCCAACATTAGGAAGCCCCACAATACCACATTTAAATCCCATCTTTTTCTCCAGTTTTCTGCTGCAAGACCTGCATGATTTTTGAAACGTATTCTTCCTTCTTGTCACTTAAAAGAAGGTGAACTTCATCGGCCAAAATGCCAAGCAAGGGGTCAAGCCATGTATGATCTTGCTTTGAAAAGTCGGACAGCACATAAGAGCTTACCTCTCCTTGATGTTGCGGCCGACCGATGCCAATGCGAAGACGCCAATACTCTTTTCCAAGGTGAGCATCCAAGTCCTTAAGCCCATTGTGTCCTCCATGGCCACCTCCTTGTTTGAGACGAATCTTTCCAGGAAGTAAATCCAAATCATCGTGAAAAACAATAATGTGCTCAGGGGGAATCTTATAAAAACGGGCAGCCTCTGCAACGGGACGCCCGGATCTATTCATATAAGCAAGAGGTTTAAACAGAAGAACTTTTTGATGGTCAATAGGCCCTTCCGTCAGAAACCCTGAAAATTTTGATTTTTCCGAAGGAAAGCCATAGCTGGTACGAATCTCATCCATACACATAAATCCCACATTGTGGCGATTCTTTGCATACTCGCTTCCCGGATTCCCAAGCCCCACCAGAAGATACATATTTACCTCAGAGGGAGACTTACGCCTCGCCTTCTTCTGTTGACGCAGCTACTTCTACTGCTTCGCCTTCAGCTTCTTCAGTTTGCTTCATGATAGTTGGGGCCACGATATTGGCAATATCATTATCACGCTCAGGATGGGCTGGAGCTGTACCCTCTGGCAACTTTAAATGGTTAAGGTGAATAGTATCATGAATTTCAAGACCGGTCAGATCAATTTCAATGTGGCTTGGGATATGATCAACATCCGCAATGACTTCTAAAGTATGGTTGATAATGTTCAACACACCGCCACGCTTGATTCCAGGAGAAGCCAACTCATTGATGAATTGTAGAGGAACGGAAACGGTAATCTTTGCCCCTTTGGTGATGCGGTAAAAATCCACATGCAAGGGACGATCGGTGACAGGATGAAACTGTACAGCACGAGCAAGGGCTTTTTCTTTTTTTCCTTGAAGAGGAAGTTCGAACACCTTTGACATAAACCCTGTCTTGTGAAGCTCCTTATCCAACTGAATAGGGTCAAGAGAAAAATGGGCTGGGACGTCCTTTCCGCCGTACAAAACGGCAGGAACACGGCCCTCACGACGCAAAGCGCGCGCGGCTCCTTTTCCCGTTCCTTCCCTTAATTGAACGTCAAGCTGAGGTGTTGCTGTCATAATAAAACTCCTTCAAAACGAATTCTTTGATCAGGACTCAGAAACCCAATTCCTGATTCTTGCTTCTGTTATATACACTATTCAAATAAAATTGAAACTGATTTTTCACTATGAATGCGTTCTATGGCCTCGCCTAAGAAGGAAGCCAGAGAGATTTGGCGAATTTTTTGGCATTTTTTAACTTCATCAGTCGCTAAAATACTATCGGTCACCACAACTTCTTTCAATTTCGAGGCATCGATACGGTCAAGGGAAGGTGGGGAGAACACGCCATGGGTGACGTAAGCCCTTACAGATAGCGCCCCTTTGTCGAGTAAAGTTTCGGCAGCATTGCAGATGGTTCCTGCAGAATCCACGATATCGTCCGTAATCAAGCAGTGATAACCTTCGACGTCCCCAATCAGGTTCATCACCTCAGAGACCCCTGGCTTTTCGCGCCGCTTGTCAATCACAGCAAGACCACAATCCAGACGTTTAGCCAGCCCTCGTGCACGAACAACACCGCCCACATCAGGAGAGACCACCAAGATATCTTTGTTAGGAAAATTTTCTTGAATATCCTTTTGAAATAGGGGTGCTGCATAAAGGTTATCGACAGGAATATTAAAGAACCCTTGAATTTGACCCGCATGAAGATCAAGGGTTAAAACACGATCCGCTCCCGCCGTGGTAAGAATATCCGCCACAAGCTTTGCTGTAATAGGCGTTCGCGGCCCAGACTTCCTGTCTTGCCGAGCATAACCAAAATACGGAATACATGCCGTAATACGGCGCGCTGAACCACGCTTTAACGCATCAATCGTGATCAAAAGCTCCATCAAGTGATCGTTGGCAGGACGACTAGTAGATTGAATGACGAAAACATCCTCGCCCCGGACGTTTTCTAAAATCTCCACAAAGATTTCATGATCCGCAAAAAGACGGATTGTGGCCTCACTTAAAGGAGTTTCAAGGACTTTTGCGATTTCTTCCGCAAGGGGAATGTTGCTATTACACGAGATAAGTTTCATGGATTCTATGCCAATTAATTTTCCCTAAACCTAACAGGACCTTGCTTTTCTGTAAATGGGGTTTTAGGGATAAAGCCTTAACCGGACGTTTTTAATAATAAACCTCTAATTCCCATTGTGTCATCCTCGCGCAGGCGAGGATCCAGGGCAAATAACTTATTCCGTAGGAATGAGGAATTCTTTTGGATAAAGTAACAACTAACATTGCTGCGCAATAAGTCATGAGCTGGATCCCCGCCTACGCGGGGATGACAGCGGATTCTTAAAATTTACAGGAGATAAAAAACGTCTAATATTAAGAGGATAAAGCCTTAGAAACTTTCAATATCTGCAGGGGGTAGAATTAGCCGCAATCCAGCAGAATCAGCTTCATTAGGATCAAGAAAAGCATTTGTTTTTTGGAGGTACAGGCAGGTCTTTTGATAATCATTAAAATCAAGACTGAGGGTATATTTTTGGGCAAAATCTAAAGTGCGAATAAAGGGCTCTGCCATTCCATGATGAGAAAGCCCTCGCAAGGCACTGAGGTAGTTATTTCTGTAAACTGTAGGAATGATAATGCGCTCCTCTAAGGCAGAAACCAGCTCAGCATTCATCATCACCCGTGAAATGCGCCCATTTCCATCAGTAAAAGGATGAATCTCTGCAACCAGAAACATCATAAAGACTGCTTTATGAAAAGGAACTTCAAGAGATTGATAAATCTCAAAGCCCTTTTTTAAAGTGCCAACAACCAGGTCAGGAGAAACAAATACTGTGCTTCCTGCCATATTTGAAGCTGTCTTAAATTGTCCAGGTCCTTTATCGGTACGGCCTTCCATAATCATGGCGTGTCGTGTTTTAAGAAGAGTCAGAAATTCCTCAAAAGTTGTAGGGGTCTTACCCATCTCTTGAGTATCTGAAACAATTTTAAAAGTTCCTAAAATATCATGAGCATCTTCTGGACGCTGCGGAGGAATTTTGCCTTTAAAAATGATATCAAAGGCCTCGTTAATTTCAAACTCTGTCCCTTCTATAAAATTTGAAAAATAAGCTTCAAAAAAGGCAAGATTTGCAAGAGCTTCTGAGTTTAGTAATGGCGCTAATCGAGAAACTGGAGCTGAATTCATAAGAGTTTCTTGTAACTTCAAAAAAAGAGAAAGTCGGTTAGGATCATAAGGAAATCCAAATTGCCTTGCCATTCCTGTAGGGCTTTGAAGAGGATGATTTTTTGTCCTGAGCAAACTACCTATAAGCTTATCGAGGTGTTTATATTCCTTTTCTAATGCTAAAAGAGGGGCAATCTTAAAAGCCTCATCCCGTAATTTATTTAAGGCCTCTGGGCCTCCTCGCCGCAAGAGAACCTCTAGCTTTTCTTCAATTTCTAAGCGCGAGAGTGTCCTTGAGATAGATCCTTTACGGGCTCTTGAGAGCTTCATATTTTCGAGAAAAGCTCTTCCTTGAGATGGAAGAAAAAGCCCTCCTATAAAGGGACGGTCAGAAGGGAGAGGAGGAATTCCCTTTCGAGGACGCAAAATAATACCAGGCAAGAGAATGTCTCTTTTTTTTGGAGAAATTAAGAAAATAGAACCTTCTGAGGCAGGCTTATTTTCTATAGCTGTACGATCTGTAATAAGGGCTCCTGGAAAATATGATCCCACAATTGGCCAAAGATTTCTTTTGATAATAAGTTCAGGGGTATCTGTCAAATTTCTTGTATAGAGCCGTGAAGCAAGTTTACGAAGCTTGCCCTCTTTAAGATAACGCGAGATAAGCTTTGTTGAGGAAGAACTCGACACAATAACTTCTGGAAGACCTTTTAAGGATATTTTGGGCATTTCATCACTCCTCATCTGATAATATAGGATTTTTTGGGAGATATAAACAAGGAAATAGGATTTTTCGGGATTTATGAGTTAGCAAAAAGATTACTTACCGCTAAACACCGAGAGAATTAAAAAATTCCCTTGATAGAATCCTTCCACATTACTCTAGCTTTTCAGCGCGCTTTTTCTTAGAATCACTCCGCAATGAAAAGGACGAGCATGACGAAGACGGTTGTATTGTGCATTTTGGATGGGTGGGGTCATCGAGAGAATGGCGCGGATAACGCCATTTCTCTCGCCAATACCCCCCATTGGGATAAACTTATGGCCGACTCGCCTCACACCCTTCTTGAAGCCTCTGAGTTGAATGTAGGCTTGCCTGAGGGTCAAATGGGAAATTCGGAAGTGGGACACATGAACATTGGCGCGGGCCGTATTATTCTTCAAGACCTTCCCCGCATTGATGAGGCCATCAAGCAAGGCTCTCTTTATGATTTACCTGAACTTAATGATTTTATTGAAAAGCTAAAAGCCTCAAACGGTAGCTGCCATCTGATGGGCCTTTTGTCTCCTGGTGGGATTCACTCCCATCAACGCCATATTCAAGCCCTTGCTGAAATTGTGGCCAGTCAAGGCGTTCCTGTGGTTATCCACGCCTTCTTGGATGGACGGGATACCCCCCCTCAAAGCGCTGAAGAATATCTCACGTCTCTTCTTCACTTTATGAACGATCATTCGAATATCACCCTTGGAACTCTTGGGGGACGCTATTACGCCATGGATCGGGATAAAAGGTGGGAGCGCATCGAAAAAGCCTATAACGTTATGGTGAGCGGCCAACCTTCTACCCAAGATCCCCTCGCCTACCTTAAGCAAAGTTATGCTAAGAAAATCAATGATGAATTTGTTGAGCCCGTGGCCGTTTCTCCTTATGCCGGCATAAAAGAGGAAGATGGAATTCTTATGGCGAATTTTAGAGCTGATCGTGTTCGCCAAATTCTAATAGCGTTTTTGGATTCTCACTTTAAAGAATTCAAAAGAACGGCGCCCCTCTTTGTAGCTGCCTTAGGAGTTACCGAGTACAGCGATGCCCTTAATAAATGGATGAAGACTCTTTTTCACCCTACCCCCCTTCAAAATGTCTTAGGAGAAGTGGTTTCTAAAGAAGGGCTAAAACAGCTACGCATTGCCGAGACGGAAAAATATGCCCATGTGACCTTCTTTTTTAACGGAGGCAGAGAAGATGTTTTCCCGGGCGAGGAGCGGATTCTCGTCCCTTCCCCTCATGTGGCCACCTATGATATGAAACCAGAGATGTCTGCCTTTGAGCTTACGGATAAGCTTGTTGCAGCGATTGAAAGCAAAAAGTATAGTTTCATTGTTGTAAATTACGCCAATACGGATATGGTAGGCCATTCAGGTGACTTTGAAGCCGCCCGTAAGGCTGTAGAAGCTGTGGATACGTGTTTAGGAAAACTTATGACGGTTGTTAAAAAAGTGGGTGCTAGCCTTATTATCACTTCTGATCACGGCAATGCAGAAATGATGTTTGATGATGCTCTCAAGTCGCCTCATACAGCTCATACTCTCAATCCTGTGCCCTTTGTTCTTTACAATGGGCCAGAGGTATCACTTAAGAAGGGTAAACTCTCCGACATTGCCCCAACAATTTTGGACATCTTAGCGATCCTAAAACCATACTCTATGACAGGTCAGTCACTTTTGGAGCCATTTCATGGGTAGATTTCTGTTTCTTTTCAGTTTGTTTCTTGTCTCCCCTGTCGTAGCCCAAGACCTTGTGGCAGAGATTAAGGAACTGCATAAAGAAAAAATTGAATTGCTTAAAAAAAAACAACAGTTATTAGAAGAAGCCTCTATTTTAGAAAAAACATTGCAAGATTTCACTATAAAACAAATTCAAATGAATGAGAGTATCGCCCATCAGCGCAAGCAAATTGAGGCTAAGCTTCCTTTGCTCATTCGTTTAGGGCGCGTTAATCCCTTAAAGCTTTTGGTGGATACAGCTGCAGGAAAGGATACTATTCACGGCATCATATTGATGCGCTCCTTATCCCATTCCTTAAAGCAAGAGTTGCAACGCCTTCAAGCGACTTCTAGTGAAATTTCGGCCTTAAGCAAAGAGATGGAAGTGAAAAAAAAGGTGCAAGCTCAATTACTTGAAGGCCTTCACGTTCAGCACAACCAACTTGAAGCTTTTGAAAAAGCAAAATTTGAAGAATTAACAAAGGCAGAGCTTGAAAAACTCAGCAAGGAAGAAGACATTAACTTTCTTTTAAATGAAGCTCACGCCACCCTTTCAAAAAAGGTGCAAAGCGCTTCAAAAGCTTCCGCTAAGCAAGATCTTCCTTTCCGATGGCTTGAACAGCCAGTAGCAGGAAAAGTAGTTGTAGATAAAGAGCTGCAAAAGAAATTTAGTCCGGGCGCCCAGGGTATCATCTTTGAAACCAAGAAAAATGCTGAAGTATTTGCCCCCTCCGAGGGAACTATTGTCTTCAAAGGCCCCTTTAAAAACCAAGGGGACATTCTTATCATTGAAGCCGGTGAAAAAGTATATACCATATTGATGGGAATGCATAAAATTAATGCGGAAATTGGTGAAAGCGTATATGCTGGACAAAAGATAGGATCCATGGCTGGCTATGGGGCCAGCTCTCCTAAACTTTATTTAGAGCTGCGGCAGAAAGGCAAAGCTATAGATCCTAAGGGTTATTTTGCTCAATGAGAGGGAATTCATAAATGAAATCGAAAGTTGTAGGATTGTTTGCAGTTGTTCTATTTTCATCGGTTGCCGTTGCAGGAATATATGCGGCTTCATCTCAAAAGGAGACTGAAGCTAAAGAAACAGCTCCTTCAGTTACTGATTTTAATTCTCGCACCTTTGATGCTATTTTGCAGCGCATTAAAGAAGATTACGTAGAGCCCGTCTCCGATGAGAAACTTCTTACGGGCGCCCTTAATGGCATGCTTGCCGCCCTCGACCCTCATTCAACCTATTTAGACCCAAAAGCCTATAAGGAGCTGCAAATTCAGACAAAATCTGAATATGGCGGCCTGGGAATGGAAGTCACCCTAGAAAACGGCGTTGTCAAAATTATCTCTCCTATTGATGATACTCCGGCCCAAAAAGTGGGACTTGAGCCAGGAGACTTGATCATTGCCATCGATAAAAAGCCTGTTATGGGGAAAACCATTAATGAAGCCGTTGAACTTCTTCGTGGTCAACCAGGTTCAAGCGTGACAGTTCACATTAAACGGGAGGGCAAAGATGTCTTCGAAAAAACCCTCACCCGTGAAAAAATTCAAGTCAAAGCCGTTAAATGGCGCCTTGAAGGCAACGTTGGGTATGTTCGCATTGCCCAATTCAATGAAAGCACCCTCCCTCTCTTAAAAGAAGCCCTTGCTGACTTCAAAAAGAAAGAAGGTGACAAGCTTCAAGGTCTTATTATTGACCTTCGCAACAATCCAGGCGGTCTCTTTGATGTGGCCATTGATACGAGCGATCTCTTCCTTCCCAAAGGCAAAGAAATTGTTTCAACCCGTGGGCGAAATTCAAAATCCGATAGCCATGTTTATGCCAAAGATGGGGATGCCACGAATAATCTGCCCATTGTCGTCATGATTAATGGAGGGTCGGCTTCATCCTCAGAAATTTTAGCGGGAGCACTGCAAGATAATCATCGCGCTCTCATTGTAGGAACAAAGTCCTTTGGAAAAGGATCGGTTCAGCCTGTTATGCCTTTAACAAATGGCGGCGCGCTTGTTTTAACAACGGCCCGGTATTATACTCCTTCCGGCCGCTCAATCCAAGCCAAAGGCATTGAGCCTGATATTGTTATTGAGCAGCTTCAAGGCAAGCTTGAGAAAATCGATGAAGCTAAATATATTTATGAAAAGGATTTAGAAGGCGCCCTTGATACTCCTAAAGAAAAAAAACCAGAAACTCCAAAACTTGATGAGACAAATCTTCCACTTGAAGAAGATAAAGCCAAGACGGGCAAGCCCGTTGAAGATTATCAACTGATGCGTGCCATTGATATCCTTCATGCTGTTGCCATGACAGAAAAAATGGAATCCTCTAAAAAATAGAGTTGTGGCAGTATTATCACGAAAAAAGAAAACCCATTGAAAAATAACTTTTCTAACAAAATTTTTTCTAACAAAATTATTATGGTCGGCTTTTGGAAGCATCGGTCAAGGCGGCCTTCCCTTACTTGCCAAACATTTTGATGTTGAAAAGCAACTGGTTATTGTAAATCCTGACATAGAATCAAAAGAATTAGCAGATCAATATCATGTTCCCTTCCATCAGCACGATTTAACCCGTCAAAATTATGAGACAATTTTACGAACCCTTTTGAAGCCCGGGGATTTTTTGTTAAATCTATCCGTGAATGTTTCGAGCCATGATCTCATTCACTTATCTCAAGCACTCCAGGTGACGTCAGCCTTTCTTGCAGGTGTTTTGTGGGCCATTGAAAATCCCAATCGTGGCATTGTTGAAGCAGAAGAGCTAGATTTTGAGCACATTCTAGAAATTGCAGCGCCCTATCTTGGGACAATGTCTGGGCACTATACGGATTGGACTCCCTTATTGACTAAAGGCATAGATTCCTATCCTTCAACAAAGGACACCAGTGATCCGTGGCAATTTATAAATTTTGCCCTTGGAGAGTTTATCTAGAGTATTTTTTGACAACATTATTTTGACCAATCCCTGCCTTCGCAGGGATGACAACGTAAGGACAAAAAAGGAGTTTTAGAGGTGCCCTTAAAATTTTCTTTTCTCCCTATTGTGCCAAAGTTCTCTAAGATTACCAGGGAAAAATATGCCTTATGTCGATCACAAGAGATAGGACCGAATAAAGAAATCTCATTTTTCTTCATCATTAAATATTTTTACTTGCATATTGCTTGAATAGCATTATTAACTTGAAATTAACTATCGACTCTGTATAATTGAAGATTAGAGAATTTAATTTATAAAAATGTTGAAAAATATTTTAATGATTGTTATATGAGTAATATACAAATTATAGGGTGATTAAGATGAATATATTAAAGAAATTGAAATTAGCTCTCTTAGCAACGAGCGTTATGTTCTTTCCTAAAGGGGGGCATGCCATTATGGGGGCTGATGATGAAAAGCCTTCAGCAGGACAATCTAAACCAGCGCCTAGACCTGAAGTAGAGGCTCAAGGTTTCACTAGTCTGCTCCCAGCAGGCCCTTCAAATCCAGCTCCAAAGGCAGATGCCAGTCCCTTGTCATCCTCATTAAAGGGTCCACAGAAATTAACAACTAGAGATATTGTATACCGCACTTTTGAGAGATTATATCTACCTAATGAAGAATGTGACAAAATCGCAACAGCGTTAAGTTCTCTTAACTCTAACAAATCTTCTGAAGAGGTTAAAGTTATCACAGATGCTATTCGTGATAACCTTGTTAAACAATTTCTTACACCTGCACTTAGTGCTAATACATACGATTATCATGTAAAATTTTATGGTCTGAGGGATGTTATTTCCATGAGAGTGGATGCTTACTCTTCTGTGCCAGAGATAATTACCCATGCACTTACTCTTTCAAAAGAAGAAATAGAAGATCGTTCAAAAGCATTGAGGAACATGATAAAAAGTACACTATACCCATGGAAACGTTCTAGTAATGAAAATAACGACTCTCCCTCGTTAAGTGACGCTCTAAATGACTTTGGACTACCTCTTCTTCCTGTTATTGCTAGCGTATTTAAAGAACTTAGTGCTAACCAGATCAACAACCGAACTTCTGCGATTAAAAGTCATTTATTGAGTTTTTTTCCAACAGCACCCATCTCGACAAGAGGCTATGGGAGAGCGCCAGGCACCCTTACTACTCTTCGATCCTTAATCAAGCTTCCAACTCAACAGATTACTGACCGTATAACCCCTATGAATATATTGAGGGAGAGTATTCAAGAAAAAATAGCTTATGAATCTGAAGAAGCATTATGGGGAAATCCAATAAAATTGGAGGCAAATTCTCTAAGCACGGATGAATTAAAGTTGCGTGTAGATAAGGGCATTTCAATTTTAACGGAGTCACCTGGTTTAAAACCCATAACCTTACAGCTTCTTTACTTATCACTAAAGTTCAACCCTGCGGATTTTGATTCTTTTGTCAGTTTAGCAAAAAATCATGAAAACCTTGTTGTCCCAATGTTGAGCGCTGAAAATTCCAGCTCTCTTTCTTCTTTCTCTTTGAGGGAAATCTATGAGGCAGCAGAGCAGCAGCACACTAAAAATTATTTTTTTGATGATTTCTTACCAAAAATGGAGGCTAGATTTAGTCAACTTAATGGATTTTCGCCACCAAAACAACTCTTAGAAGTGATGTTTCCCTCACAGACTTCTCTTCTAAAGGATTTTTCTCTTCAGTCCCTTCAAAAGAGAATGGAGGAGTCGGGTATTTATCGCGATCTGTTCCAGCCACCTTCTCCCCCAGAATTTCAGCCTTCTAGAGACATTGGAAGTAGCCCTGCAAGCAGTAGTGGTCCTTTACGATCTGAATCTATGGGTAGGTCTTATGAAGATTATTTCAGAGGAGACTTTCTTCAAAAAATGGGAGATTCATTCAGGAAATATAATAATTCTACCCTTTCGAATGATGCAATTCTTAAAGTTCTTTTCCCTAACCTTCCAGAGGGAGAAGTTCCTTCTCTAGAGATAGCAAAAGTTAAATTTTCAGACCTCGCGAAAAGTGGAAGACCTTATGCAAAGCTCTTTAACTTTCCTGAAGAATGAGAAAAGTTGGATTTAAACGTGTGCTACCTATTAAAGGTAGTACACGTTTAAACGAGTTATGTTTACGTGAGATAAGTAATCTGATAATAGATTGAATCAAATAGCACAGCCGGAACTGATTTATTATATTAATTTTTGATTTTTTTCTGCAGGTTATCTAACCCATTGAGAGACCATGTTAATAAAAAATTGACAATGTTTAAGAATTTATTAAAATAAATGGTATCTACCTAGTGTAGACATAACCTAGCAAAAGGAGGCGTAAAAATGTCCGTTTCCAACTATATTTTAAGTCTAAAGCGTAAATATGTTCAGCTGAATAATCTTATTCAAGATGAACTTTCTCGGCCGTTGCCAAATTCTCTTGTTTTGTTTGATCTTAAATTGAAGCGCCTTCGTCTGAAGGAAATGATCACGGGATTGGTTTAGTTTATTTCGGGTAGATGACGCTCTCAGCTGAATTTCTGTTGTCGTAGGAAAACAGAAACAGCAGAGAGTGGAATTTTATATGTTTTTGATATGAAAGCTGGTAAAGTCCATACTTGCTAATGATCAATAACTACGGTAAGCTACTGTGATAAAAAAGTTAATTATGCCTAAAAAATTTCTTATAAGCTATATTTGTATTCATGATCTATTCTGATCCAGGACACTCTTTAAGTTCATGTCATTTTCAGAAAAGCAAAGAAGAATTAGTGCTATATTACAGAGAGAAAAAAACAGGTATTTATTGAGGTTTTTCTCATGCATTACCTCTTAAAGTAAATCAAGAGACTGACAATGACTTCTATAAATGGATTTCTTATTTTATTTAAACTTTGTGTAGTTCTATTTTTTTTACCCGTCAGTTTGTACAGTTTATTTCACCACTTAAATTTTAAAGGAAAGTATACTTTTGCTTTGTCTATGGGGCTTTCGCCAGCTTTACTTTCATGGTTTTATATGGTACTCTTACGTTTTGCCCCTGGTCACTCATCAACGTTTTATCTTCTATTAACAACAGTTCCTTTTATCTTTAGTTCGTTACAACCTTCTATACTTTTCAAGCTCTTAAAGGAATTTTCTATTTTTAAACCTATTTTTGAAGAAAAACTATGTCTTGCAATCACTGGTTTCCTTTTGCTTTTTATCCTCCTCTGGTACATAAACATGCCTTTATTAGGCAACGACCCTTTAGAATATTTCTATATCAGTCACTTGATAGATGCCAAAAAAGATCTTGGATTTTATCCGAACGTTTCTGGAGTAGACTCTCAAGGTTTACTCGCTCCTTTGACTCACCCTATAGGATACCCAGCCTTACTTGCTTGGGGCCAACTTACGCTAGGGGCTGAGTCTGGCCTTTTCACAGGGAAAATTTTATCTTTTTTGTGTATTTTTTTAACATTATTTGTTGCGTGCATTATCCAAATTAAGGAAGACATTAAACCTTATGTCCTTTTTCCGCTTATTTTTTTAACAACTCCATTAGTTTATTCTAATGTTTTAGAAGCACATATAGACTCTATTCGTATGCTTCTTTTCCTCTTGGCTATCATAGCCCTATATGATCATTTCAGTAGTCAAGGAAGCCTAATTCTTGTTGGCGTTTCTTGTGGGCTTTCGTGGTTTGTTCATAGTTCTGGCATATTAACATTAGTCATCGTGTTAGGGACTTATGGATTCTTTTCATTATTGCAAGATAGACGTCTTTCTATAAGAGTTATAAAGGATATTTTTTTGGGAGGTGTTATAATCATTTTTTCATGCTTGTTATTTGTATTTTTAGATTTTATAAAAATTTATTCTGTGCTTGGAAGATTAATTGGAGACTTAGAAAACGTTCAAATCTTTTGTTTGTTATCTAATGAATATGAACATTACATTGCTGTATCAAGGAAGATGAGTTCCTTAGATGAAAAATTCCTTAGATTGGTAGAGCAACTTTTTTTTAGTCTAAGGGAGTATGGTTTTTCTTATTGGTTAGGCGTAATCGGAATATTTTTATGCTTTAAACCTACGTTAAAAGATTTAAGAGATAACACATGGGGTTATATTGACTTTAGCCTTACGATTGTTATCTTTTTCTATATACTTGTAATTTCAGCTACACTCGCGGGTAAGGACACATTTGTTTTTAACTCAAGGTATCTTTTACAAGCTCTTCCCTTGGTTACATTCTTAGGTATCCTTACTCTAAGGCGGTTACTCTATGCAAAACTTTAAAAAAACGCTTGTTATTCTTTTATTGCTATGTCCTCTGATGCCTAAATTCTTTAAAGCTATTTATTTTTCAACGCTTAGCAATTTTATTGAGGAAAAAAAGAAAATAGAAAAAAACCAACACTTGAGAGAACTTTCAGAGACATTAGCCTCTTTAAACCAACTCCAGGGCCCCATGCTAGTCATGAGACAAGGAGAAATATTACATTATACAAATCTTGATATTATAAATATAGAAGACAAACGTTTTTTTGATATGTTTTTAGCCAACGATCTAAAAAATATAAAATATATTGCTCTTAATGACTATAGCGATCCAGTCATGTACTCTCCTTTCCTAAAAAGTATACTCTATGACCAAAATAAAAGCAGAATATTGTTCGATTCTAATGATTGGAAAGTATTTAAAATATCATCTCCTAAAATTCCTTTTAACTATGCTAGCACTCATCTGCAAATATCTTTCGTTAAAAAGGAATGGACATCTTATAAATATGCAAGTCATACAAGTGAATTCCCTGATCTGAGAGTGATGCCAAGGTCTGAAGATAATGAATTTCCAGCTTTAGAACCTGGTTTGTATGATTTTATATGCGAAATGGACGTAGAAGTTGATAAAAATGCGCAACTGGACTTAGTAATTCATCCTTATTTAGCATCCTGCGGAACTCAATCTTTTTATTTAAAAAAAGGAAAGAATCATTTGCTCACCAGATTTTTACATTCGCACAAGCCATTTCGCTTAGTCCTTTCATCAGAGCATTCTAAATTTACCTTTCATAACGTAAGATTATCGTATAAGTTGCAAGAAAAGCCATTGAGCCCCATTAATATATTATATTATCATAAAAACGATAGACCTGTTACACAAGACGATTATGGAAAAGCCATGATTAAAGTAAATAAATATGAACTTTTAAAGTTTGATAGGCCTTTTTCAGCAGGAGAATCTTTAAATTTTAATGTAAGTGGGTATGGAACAATAACTATTATACCCACAAGCTTTTATAAAGAAGAGTTTAATTGGTTTTTAGATTGGATTTTATTGAAAATATTTCCTAAAAAAATCTACGAATACTCTATTGGCGAGAAAGAGAAAAACATATCCATTCCTTTCGAAGAGGACTCTAGTGTTTTTATCTATATTAAGTCTGGAAATCTTAACAGCATACAAAATTTTACATTGAGCTCCTTATCGATTGAAAGAGGAAATTAATGTGTGGCATTTTAGGGTTTCATCTTAAGCAACATTCTAAAATAAATTGGAAAAATTTAGTAGTCGATCTATATCATTTGTCTGAATCACGTGGCAAAGAAGCAAGCGGAATTGCGATAAGGCATCAAGATAAATTACATGTCTTGCGTCATGACAAACCTGCCTCAGATTTAATCCGTAGCAATAAATTTAAAGAACTTCTAAAAAATATTGATCTTACCAAAGGTGACCTCGTTCTAATAGGTCACACACGGTTAGTTACAAATGGTGATCGATCCCATATAGCTAATAATCAGCCAGTTGTAAGCAATGGAGTTGTTGCTATTCATAATGGAATTATATGTAACTATTCCTCTATCTGGCGTGATGTTTTTAAGAAAGACCCTCCTTCAGAACTGGACACAGAAATCATTCCCATTTTCTTAGCTCAAAAACTTAAATCTCAGTCTATTGAAGAAGCTCTCGAGTCTCTTTATCAAGTTATTGAAGGAGATGCTTCTATTTGTTGCTTATTTGAAGACCGGAATTTTTTGGCTCTTAAGACAAATACAGGATCACTATATTATAGCGGTATAAGTGACGAAGCTTTTATCTTTGCCTCGCAATACGCATTTTTAAAAAAAATTTCTAAGAAATATTTAGCTTCTCAGCAAGTTCATCAATTAAAACCCCATGCCACAAGACTTCTTTCCTTTGATCAATCCGAAAAAACTAAACTTATCGATTTAAATATCTATCAAAAAGAAAAAAGGCAGTTAAAGCGCTGCTCAAAATGTATTCTTCCTGAAAGCTTCCCTGGTATTCATTTTGATAGCGAAGGTGTATGTAATATTTGTAATGAATATGTTCCCTTTCAACCTTATGGACACGATGCACTAGAGAAGTTGTGTGATCAACATCGAAAAAAAGATGGGTCTCCAGATTGTATACTGGCCTTTAGTGGAGGATTGGATAGCAGCTATTTATTACACTATGTCAAGTGTGTCTTAAAAATGAATCCTATTACCTATACCTATGACTGGGGGGTTATTACAGATTTGGCCCGCCGAAATATTGCACGTATGTGTGGCAAGTTAGGTGTTGAGAATATTTTGATTTCGGCTGATATTCCTAAAAAGAGATCTTATGTAAAAAAGAATATTGAAGCTTGGCTTAAAAAACCAGAAGTCGGCATGGTTACCCTCTTCATGGCCGGGGATAAGGAGTTCTTTTATCATCCCAAAAAAATTCAAAAAGATATGAATATTAGCCTTGGGTTTTGTGGGGGGAATCGTCTTGAACAAACGAATTTCAAATCAGGGTTTTGTGGTGTACATGAGGGAAACAACTGGTATTGCTATGTTTCAGCTCTGAACAAGTTAAAAATGTTAAAATATTTTTTAATTAATTTCTTAAAAAATCCATCATATTTTAATTTCTCTGCTTATGATACAATTTTTTCTTTTTATTGTACTTATATTCTAAAGCATGATTTTAAATCCTTTTATGATTATATATTCTGGGATGAAGATTTAATTCTGAAAACTCTTAAGACAGAGTATAATTGGGAAACAAACAAATCTTCTGAGATTACCTGGAGAATTGGGGATGGAACGGCTGCTTTTTATAACTACATTTATTTTACGCTTGCTGGGTTTACGGAACATGAAACTTTCCGCAGCAATCAAATCCGCCAAGGCCTCATTACACGTGAAGATGCCCTTAAGATGACCCGTGAAGAGAATGTGATTATGTATGATTCTATGCAGGACTACGCCAGAATGATTGGTTTCGATCTTAGCAAAGCGATTGGCATCATTAATAACACAAAAAAAATCTATGCATGATTTTTCTTTTAAATATTATAAAAAATTATGCCATTTTTTATGTGAACAAGGTTATGAATTCGCTACATGTGAAAGATTTTATGAAGAGAATCTCTACAAAAAAAATAAAAAGATTATCGTTATGCGTCATGATGTTGATAGGCTTCCTTATAACGCTTTAAAAATGGCAGAGTTAGAGAGGGAGATTAACATTAACTCAACTTATTATTTTAGGCACATTCGTTCTGTATTTAAAAAAGAAATTATCAAGTCAATATTCAATTTAGGTCATGAAATTGGCTATCACTATGAAACACTCTCAAAAGCATCTGGTGATAAAAAACTTGCCATTTCATTATTTGAAAACGAATTAAATGATTTTAGGTCCGTCGTTCCTGTCACTACAATTTGCATGCACGGTTCTCCCCTTTCACTTTATGATAACCGAGACATATGGAAAGATTATGATTTTAAGGATTACAGTATCTTAGCAGAAGTATACCTATCCTTAGATTATTCTAAAATAGCTTACTTTACAGATACTGCACGAACTTGGAGAGAATCATCATTAAATTTTAGAGATAGAGTCTCAACACCTTCTGTAAATTTATCTAGCTTAACAAACACACAAAGTTTGATTTCTTATATCGAAAAAAACAAACCAAAGAGATTAATTATTCAAACACATCCTGAAAGGTGGTCCTACTCACTTAAGAGCTATGCTACATCTTTATTATTAGATACAGTAGCAAAATCAATAAAATCACTTATAAAATTAACACGGGTTTAATTTATGAATATTTTCATATCACCTACCGTTGATGTAGAAAAATATAATCATTTTATTGAGGAACACCCTAATTCTAACTTATATCACTTATTAGAGTGGCATGAGGTACTGAAAGATACTTACGGGTTAAATCCCGTCTATGTTATCGCAGAGGACGCAAATAAAATCGTCGGGTGCATTCCTTTAATGGAAGTTAAAAGTATTTTAAAAGGGACTCGTTTGGTAAGTTTACCCTTATCATATAACGTTCCTATCTTATCTAATCATAATGAAATTTCTCTAGCCTTATTAAATCTTCTTCAAACAATGCAAAATAAATATGAGTATATTGAACTCCGCGACAGCAATCCAACTCATTTTAAATACAACAGGGTAACAAACGAACATGTTTCTTCCCAAATAAATTTAGATAGATTTAAATCGCATGATGACTATTGGACTCAGCTGAAACAAAGAAAGAGAAGAAGAAACATACGAAAAGAATGCGCAGATTTAACTATTCGTAAATCTGAAAATAAAGAAGACTTCAAAACACTTTATGAGTTAACTTCCGTTTCAAAAAAAAGGCAAGGAGCTGCTTCCTATCCAAAGCTCCTTTTTATAAATTTACATAAAAAAATGAGTCATCTTACTGATCTATATATCGCCTATCACAACTCCGTTCCTCTGGCAGGAGTACTTATTATTAAGTTTAAATCAACTTCTATTTATGCCTATGGAGGGGCTCTTCATAATAAAATATCAAAAAAATACCGTCCAATGGATGTATTACTTTGGGAAGCAATTAAAAACGCATTTAATCAAAATCAACTTGTTTTTGATTTTGGCTCATCACCTAAAAATCATTCAACTCTTATTGCCTTTAAGGAAAAGTGGAGTCCTCAACATATTAATTTAAGTTATAAAATTATGTCTAATAACTATAAGCACATTTCCCGAACAGGTTTGTTGGCACATTGCCTTACTAAAAGCTTCAAAATAATGCCCTTAAGTTTAAATAAAATCATAGGTCCGTATCTTCTAAAGCAGGCTTTTTGAGGGGGGTACTGTATCTTTTGCAAGTCTTATAGTTTTTAAGAATGAAGTCATAAATTTCTATAAGAAAATCAAAAATTCTCCTTCAATTTTATCTTGACTCTTATTATCTACTCTGTTCTCAATATAACTTGTTTAAATTTAAAGGTCATAAAGATGCAGCCAGAGTATCTCAATAACAATAAATGGTATAAGATGTGGAAGGATGAGCAAAGTCCTCTCTCAAGGGAAGTTGATCCCAGTTATAGAGATCAATTTTCAAAAGAAATTCTTATCCTGTTAGGAGATGCAACTGGAAAAAAAGTTTTAGAGTTCGGATGTGGCACTGGTTTATTATTTGAAAGCTATGGGTTTGATAAATCAGATTATTTAGGTGTTGATTTTTCTGACTCTATGCTGTCAGTCTTCAAATCAAATTACCCAGAAGTAAGGCTTCAACAAAGTCCTGCTGAAGATTTCAAAGTTAATGAAAAATTTGACCTTATTTTTTCTTGTGGAATGATTCAGTATTTATCCCCACGTCAGTTAAGTACACATATAAGCAACATGAAAAATATGTTAAATTCAAATGGAAAGATCATTTTAGCTGCTATTCCGTGGAAAGCCGCCAAATTAAGTTATCTTCGCAATGATCACGGAACAGGACGATCCATTTTAGAGTTAATTAAACTATACTTAAAAGGAAACTGCATTAGCCCTATGGGTTACTGGTATAGCATGCGAACCTTCAAAAAGTTAGCTAAAAAATATAATCTAAATTATACTGTGTATGGTTCCTTGCACTACCATTATCGAATGCATGTTGTATTGACTTAACTGCGGCAAAGAGCTAAAAATCTATGAATTTTTTTCAAGTCTGTTTTCAATGAGAAATTTACGTAGTAGTGTGAAAAAAATTTATATGCTATGGTCACAATACTATTCTAATAAAAAATTAAAGAAAAATTCATAGTATGTACAAAAATAAAAAAATAGCAGTTATTGTTCCTACATTTAATGAAGAAGAACAAATTCTGAAGGTTATTTCTTCTATGCATCCCTGCGTAGACAGCATTGTTATTATTAATGATAAAAGTACGGATAAGACTATCACTGCAATCGAATCAAAAATGAGTGACAATCCAAAAATTATCCTTTTGCATCATGATGTTAATCAAGGTGTAGGCGGCGCCATTGCTACAGGGTACAAATGGGCACGTGATCACAAATACGATGCGGCCGCTGTTTTGGCGGGTGACGGTCAAATGGATCCAAATGATTTACCCACTCTCTTAGATCCGATTGTAAATGATGAAGTTGATTATACGAAGGCGAATCGTTTAATTTATGCAGGCTCAAAACAACTTATTCCCTCAAAACGGTTCTGGGGAAATGCCGTATTATCCTTATTAACAAAAATAGCTTCAGGTTATTGGCATATCAGCGATTCACAAACAGGATATACGGTGATTAATTTAAGAGCTCTTCAGCTTATTGATTTGGACAGCATGTATAAACGTTATGGACAACCCAATGATTTGCTGGTTCGCCTGAACATTTATAACTTTCGTGTTCGCGATATTCCCTTAAAACCTGTTTATAATGTGGGAGAAAAATCTAAATTAAAGGTTAGGAAGGTTGTCTTTCCTATCAGCATCCTCTTAGTAAAATTATTTTTTTGGCGCATCCGGGAAAAGTATATTATACGAGATTTTCATCCCTTAGTTTTATTTTATGCCTATGGATTTTTTTCACTCTTCGTAGGGATATTTATGATGTTTAGATTTCTAATTTTATGGATTCAACAAGGTGTAGCCCCTGAAATGACATTGATCATAACCCTATTCTGTCTTGGGAGCGGCATGCAATCTATTTTTTTTGCAATGTGGTTTGATCAAGAAACAAATAAGACCCTTAGATAAATGAAGAATTGGCTGAGTTTCACCAAGCTTATATGAAAAAATACGCTGCACTTGCGTATTAAGATCTATCGAAGGCCCCTTGATGTATTAAGCTGATGCCAGAAAGGTTAGAAAAAATGAAGCCCTATAGCAACTCAGACTAATCAAATCATAACCCCGCAATAGCACAAAGACGCTCAAGTTCTTGGGCGAGATAGGGTGTTGTTTTGCTTTGTGTCCTGAGTTTGCAATGAAAGTATCACAAATCTCCAGAAACGCGGATATTCCACCAATTTCCTTATGCAAAGGAGTCGCTTTTTCTAGAAGCTCTGAGAGACGGAGGTCGCTTAGCAAGGCTAACTAAGTAACCTGAGTTTTGGATAAGAGATAAAGAATAGAGTAGGCTAAGTCTTTCTTACAGTCGCTAAAGAATAAGAA
>JAIEQB010000002.1 GCA_019748065.1 Alphaproteobacteria bacterium
TCCCTTCTTATTCTTTAGCGACTGTAAGAAAGACTTAGCCTACTCTATTCTTTATCTCTTATCCAAAACTCAGGTTAATTAACAAACTACGGCTATTTGAAAAAATAGATTTATCACTGATTTTATGGTAAAGTAAGAATAATAAAATTCTGAAAAATGGAGGCTTCATGGCAAAATGTTTTATTCTCGCTGCTTTTGTTTGTTTACTCACAGGAAGCGCCGTCAATTCGTTGGGAGATATTGACAATTACATCTTAAATCATTGTGGTAGTGCTTGTAATGGGGAAAGTCCCGATTGCCGAGATTGTTATAACGAGGCCGTTGATCTTTTTGATCAAGAGAATCCTGACTCGCCAGAGGTAGATTTTGATCTTCATTATAATAATGGAAAATTGGATTTAACCTTTTAGCTTCATTCATAAAGATTCTCAACATAACTATACTTATTAATATGTTTTCAATCTAATTGTTATGTAGTCCATTTAAAAAAATTGTTAATTTACATTCATATGTTTAGATCCAATTACATTCATACAGAATCTGTACCTTTTTGTTTTAACTTATTACTTAGTTCTCGATCTTTATCTTTTTGAGTCATTTCTTTTAGGACATCTGTCGCAGTCGCAGTTGATTTAAACTTGGTACCAGATGGCAATGTGACTTCACCAGATGATAACTCAGTAACAATTAGCCGATAAGCATGTCGATCAGGCCTAGAGATAAACGTTTTAGGTACTCCCCCTTCATCACCAATAGCGTAAGCCCCTTTAGGGGAGAGTGCAATACCAGACATTAACGACACAAATATCAGTTTCTTTAATATAAAATTAAACCTCTTAATATAATTTCTAATTAATTAATATTTAGCATGCCTTATCATGACAAATCAATATTCCACTGACCAACTCACTCAGTTTACGTTGTTGTGCGGCTCTTTGTTTGGGGAGGCGTATCTGTAAATCTCTTGCAACCGTTTCTACAATTCTTTTAAATCCTGACATCCTCTATCCCTCCCTCTGAGATGTTTCAGGACTCTTATATCATATTTTCATCTTTCTCGTAAAAACTGATGGGTGGTAAGGTAGTATACTAAAGAAGATTGTCAAGTTACATTCATGCCGACTCAATACAAAAGATCTTGACAGAGAGCCCTTCTTAGACTAGGACTAGGCGCAGGTTTATTTGATTGAAACGGATCGACTGATGAAAATAGTAAACTCTTTGAAGACCATTAAGTTGCGTGATAAAAATTGCCGTGTGATTCGTCGCAAGGGACGCACCTATGTTATTAACAAAATGAACCCTCGTTATAAGGCTCGCCAAGGTTAGCCCAAACTAATTGGAGATTTAAATGGCTCGCGTAACTGTTGAAGACTGCATTCGTGAAGTTCCTAATCGTTTTGATTTGGTTTTACTCGCCGCTCAGCGGGGACGTCAAATTTCTGCGGGATCACCCTTAACCGTATCGCGAGATAATGATAAGAATCCTGTGGTTGCTTTGCGTGAAATTGCTGAGAAAACAGTTTCTTTAGAAGACTTGCAAGAGAGCTTAATTCTTGGACTTCAAAAATATGTTCCTGGCGAAGAGCCCGATGAAGAATATGTTGAGCTTTTGTCAGAAGAACATGCTTTTGCGGGAGAAGCGCAACGTCAGGTTGAAATTGAAAGTCTTGCTCTTGACGCTGAGATAAGCGATGATGAGGAAGATGTTGAAATCGACTTAGAGAGCTCTGAGGAAGAAGAATAAAGTTTCAGGCTTTCATGTCCTTTCTTATGAATTGAGCCTGCATGATTCGTCAATATGAGCTTGTAGAAGCTGTAAAATCCTATGATCCAACGGCGGATGAAGACCTTTTAAACCGCGCCTATATTTTCGCAATGAAAGCCCATGGGACTCAAACGCGGGCTTCAGGCGATCCTTACTTTACCCATCCTTTAGAAGTGGCTGGCATTCTTGTTGAAATGCGCTTAGATGTAGCCACCATTGTGACGGCTCTTCTTCATGATACGGTTGAAGATACCATTGCAACGTTGGAAGAAATTGAAAGGCTTTTTGGGAAAGAAGTTGCTTTTCTTGTTGATGGAGTCACAAAGCTTTCACAAATAGAGTTTCAATCTGACAAAGCCAAACAAGCAGAGAATTTTCGAAAGCTTCTTCTGGCCATGTCTTCAGATATTCGCGTTCTTCTCATAAAACTTGCCGATCGTTTGCATAATATGCGAACCCTCCATTTTGTGGCTTCTGTAGAAAAGAGACGCCGCATTGCTCAAGAAACAATGGAAATCTATGTGCCTCTTGCTGAACGCATTGGCCTTCATCAGGTTAAAAATGAGTTAGAAAATCTTGCTTTTTCCCATCTTCATCCCGATGCATATGAATCTATCGTCTCTCGCCTTCATTTTTTGCGAGAGCAGGGTGAAGATCTTCTATCTCCTATTATTAATGAGTTAAAGGAAGTTTTGAAAGAAAATGGGATTAAGGCCATTGTGGTGGGCCGAGAAAAAACGCCTTATTCTATCTGGCGAAAAATGCAGCAAAAAAATATAACCTTTGAGCAACTCTCTGATATTATGGCTTTTCGGATTTTAGTGGATTCCGTTGCCGATTGTTATCGTGCTTTGGGGGTGATTCATAGCACCTACTCCGTTGTTCCTGGCCGTTTTAAAGATTATATCAGCACACCTAAACAAAATAACTATCAATCCATCCACACCTCTGTTATTGGCCCTGATCAGCATCGTAGTGAAATTCAAATACGCACAAAAGATATGGATGAGGTGGCTGATTTGGGGGTGGCGGCTCATTGGCAGTATAAGCAAGGTGTCTCCCATGATGGTCATCAATATCGTTGGTTGCGTGGCCTTTTAGATATTTTAGAAACTGCGGAAGGCCCGGAAGAGTTTTTAGAGCATACAAAACTTGAGATGTTTCATGATCAGGTTTTTTGCTTTTCTCCCAAGGGTGACCTCATTACTCTTCCGCGAGGGGCTACAGCTATAGATTTTGCTTATGCGGTTCATTCAAGTGTTGGGGATCACTGTAGTGGTGTACGTATAAATGGTCGGATGATGCCCCTTAGAACGGAACTTGAAAATGGGGATCAGGTTGAGATTATTACATCTAAAACTCAACACCCATCCCCAACATGGGAGAAAATTGTTGTCACCGGCAAAGCGCGTGCCAGCATAAGGCGCTTTATGCGCCAGCAAAGACACCAGGAATTTGTCATTTTAGGCAAGACATTGATTCAAAGGGTCTTAAAGCAAGAGCACTTGGAATTTAATGAAAAGGCATTAGAAGCGGCCTTTGAGCCTTTCTCTGTGAAGACCATAGAAGATGTCTATGCCTATTTAGGAGAAGGATTAAAATCAGCGCATGATTTGCTGCGTATTCTTTATCCGCACCATAAGGCTCAACTACCCCTTAAAAAGGTAGCTCATAAGAAAGTTAAGAAAGAGTCTTTAACCATTGAGGGGCTCATTCCAGGTATGGCTGTTCATTATGCTGGATGTTGTCATCCTGTGCCGGGGGATCATATCTTGGGCGTTGTAACAACAGGAAAGGGAATTACTATTCATACCTCCGATTGTGAGACACTCCATCAATTTGCTGAAACGCCGGAACGTTTGCTTGATGTAAATTGGACAGCAACATTACCAGAGAAAGCTCAGCATGTAGCTAGGATTTCTCTTGTCGTTATTCATCAACCCGGAACGATTGCAGCCATCTCAGCCATAATGGCTCGTGAAAATGCCAACATTATTCACTTGAAAATTAACAATAGAGCACCTGAATTTTATGAGATAAGTGTTGATCTTGACGTCCGTAACTTAGATCATCTGATGTCGATTATTGCTGCCTTGCGTATGTCACAGCGCGTTCTTTCTGTTGAGAGAGGTTAGATGATTGTTGGGGTAGGTGTTGACCTTGTGGATGCAAGACGAATTGAAAAACTTATTGAACACTTTGGAGAGCATTTCCTTCATAGGGTTTTTACGGAAAGGGAGCGAGCTTATGCGCAGAAAAGTCCTCATCCTCTACGGGTTTATGCCAACCGCTTTGCGGCAAAAGAAGCAGCTGTAAAAGCGCTGGGGACAGGTATGAGAGAGGGAATTGGCTGGCAGGATATTGAAGTCCTGCGTACTCCTTCTGGGGCTCCACGGCTTTACTTTCACGGGAAAGCACGGGAGAAGCTTCTCTCTCTGCTTCCTCTCCAAGCCAAGGAAGAGCTTCATGTCTCCTTATCCGATGAGCCGCCTTATTCTACGGCTTTTGTGGTGATAGAGAGCTGTTAACTTCAGGTTAATTAAAGGATAATCGGCTTCGCATGGCGTAAGACGGCTTCAGCTTCTGGAGTATACTTTTCCATTTCTCCATGAAGAATAAGTCCTCGAGCGAGGCGAGGCTCTCCACCAGTGTTTTTACGTCCTTGGATAATGACCCGTCGAGCAGGTTTGTTTGCCGTAGGCCACAAGGGGTAAATGACAAGGTCTCCTACCTTTGTGCCAAGATGGGCGCAAATTTCTGAAAGGCGCTCAGTTCGATGAATCATAGTGAAAACACCTTTTGGCTTAAGAAACTTAAGGCAACACTTGATCCATGTCCCTAAATCTACAGTTTCAGTGTTGGCTTGAGCGCGTCCAAGCACAGGTGATATTTTGACACGCCTTTCTTCAAAGTAAGGAGGGTTTGTCATGACGTGGTCAAAGGAATTCTCTGTGATAAGGGGAGGGGGATATTCAAGATCTCCTTTAACTATTTTTACACGATCCTCAAGATTGTTTTCGCGAATGTTGGTTTGGGCCATCTCAACGAGATCAGGCTGAACTTCGAGACCTACGATTTGAGGATCGGGGCAACGAACAGCCAATGAAATACATGAAATTCCACCACCAGAACCTACATCAAGGATACGATCTTGAGGTTTTGGGTGGATAGAAGCTGCTAAAAAAATGGGATCAATTCCGGCTCTATAGCCTTCAGACGGTTGAACAAGTTTAATACGGCCGCCTAAAAAATTATCTAAAGTTTCATTCAAGACAAATTACCAAATTAAGTGTTAACAAGGACTTAATTGTACATATAAAAGTGGGAAGATTTCCAGAGCTTTCTTTCGTAAATGGTGAAAAAATATCGTAAATTTATGCTGAAGTTGATATACTCTTAAGTCGTAAGGATAAACTAGTCCTCTTTTAAGGGCGTATTTTTAGTTTTTATGGTCTTAAGGAGAGATTCAATGCGAGAAGCTTCATCGAAAGAAAAATCGGCCTGAAAGAAGAGGCGAGGGGTAATGCGGGTTTTCAGTTTTTGAGCTACTTCTTTTCTGAAGTATTTCGACTTATCTTTAAGGGCTGCAAGAATTTCAGGAACATGTAAGCCTCCTAAAGGTATGACAAAGACTGTTGCGTTTTGTAGGTCAGGACTAACCCGGACTTCCGTGACTGTAATGGAAGAACGATCAAGAAGGGGATCGCCAGAGTGTCTGAGAAAAAGAGTTTCAGCTAAAATATGACGGATTTCTTCACCAACGCGCAATTGACGTTGGCTAGGCCCTTGCTTTTTTGTCATTAATCCAGTTTCCGTGAAATTTCTTCAATCTCAAAGCATTCGATGGTGTCATTTTCTTTGATATCGTTATAATTTTCAAAAGCCATGCCACACTCATAGCCTTCGCGTACCTCTTTAACTTCGTCCTTAAAGCGCTTAAGGGTTTTAAGACTTCCTTCATGGATCACGATATTGTCGCGCAGAAGGCGGACTTTGGCGCCACGCTTTACAATACCTTCGGTGACCATGCAGCCTGCAATTTTGCCTACTTTTGAAATAGTGAATATATTACGGATGGTTGCTTTTCCAAGATATTTTTCGCGTAAGGTGGGAGCCAGTAATCCTTCAAGAGAGGCCTTAATGTCATCCACAACATCATAAATAATTGAATAATAACGAATGTCAACGCCGTCCCGACGGGCTGTTTCCCGAGCTTGGGGGTTAGCACGAACATTAAATCCAATAATCAGCGCTTGTGAGGCTTTTGCAAGGGTTACATCGCTTTCTGTAATTTCACCCACGGCTTGATGGAGAACATTGACTTTGACTTCATCCGTAGAAAGTTTTGCCAAACTCCCGCAAATGGCTTCCATAGAGCCCTGCACATCGGACTTGATGATAAGAGGAAGCTCACGCATTTCACCTTCTTCGGTGATTTTTGAGAACATTTGCTCCATAGTGCCACGAGCTGAAAGAGCTGACTTTGTTTCTCTAGCCCGACGTTGACGGAATTCAGAAATTTCACGCGCTTGGTTTTCGTTTTCTACAACAATAAAATCATCACCGGCCATAGGGGAACCATTGAATCCCAAGACTTCAATAGGAACTGATGGCCCGGCAGAGTCAATTTGATTTCCCCGATCATCAAGAAGAGCACGGACTTTACCGTATTCAGCTCCTGCAACGAAAAGATCTCCAACTTTTAGGGTTCCTTTTTGCACAAGAACTGTGGAAACAACGCCGCGACCGCGCTCTAGCTTAGACTCAATCACAGTTCCTTCAGCAGTTCTGGCAGGATTAGCTTTGAGCTCTAAAATTTCCGCCTGAAGGAGAATGGTTTCTTCAAGTTTATCAAGGTTAAGGCCTGTTTTTGCAGAAACTTCCACGTCCAAAATATCGCCGCCCACTTTTTCAAGAAAAATTTCATGCTGCATAAGCATGTTTCTAACATGTTCAGGATTAGCTTCTGGCTTATCCATTTTATTGATAGCAATGATAATAGGAACTTTAGCAGCTTTGGCATGACGTATAGCTTCTATCGTTTGATCCTTAACGCCATCATCGGCAGCGACGACAAGAACAACGATATCCGTGACATGAGCACCTCGCGCCCGCATTTCCGTGAAAGCTGCATGGCCAGGAGTATCAATAAAAGTAATTTTATCTCCCGACTTCATAGTAACTTGATAAGCCCCAATATGTTGAGTAATCCCGCCTGCTTCTCCAGCGACAACATCAGTTTTTCTTAACGCATCCAGAAGGGACGTTTTTCCATGGTCAACATGGCCCATAACCGTAACGACCGGAGCACGTGGCTTTAAAAGAGTTAAATCATCATCAGTAACATGCAGACCCATTTCAATATCTGCTTCTGAAACACGCTTAACTTGATGGCCGAATTCTGTGGCAATGAGTTCAGCTGTATCCGCATCAATAGATTGCGTAATTGTGGCCATAACTCCCATATTCATGAGGGCTTTGATAACATCTGCACCACGTTCAGCAAGGCGACTTGCCAGTTCTTGAACAGTTATGACTTCGGGGATGATAACTTCACGAACAACCTTTTGTTTAGGAACGTCAAGACCTGCTAATTTTCGCTTTTCACGAAAGCGACGCATAGATGCAAGGCTGCGCGTTGGTTTGTCATCATCACTACGGAGAGCTTGAACAACCGTAAGTTTACCTCCGCGGCGACGTGGCTCCATTCTTTTAACAGCAGGAACCTTGGCTTTAACCTCACCCTTGTTGCGTCGAGTAGAATCGTCCTCCTCTTCATAAGAAGAATAGACAGTCTTTTTCCTGGGTTGTGGCTCTGTAGAAGGCAAAGGTTCTTCTTTAGAAGAAACTGTAGAGATTTTTTCAACAACTTCCTTCTCAGAAGGTTTAGCTTGTTCTTCCTCAAATTTAATTTGTTCCGCTTTTTTTGAAGCCTCTTCTTGGGCACGAAGGGATTCCTCAGCTTGAGTACGCATGGCGCCGTGCAAAGCATTGAGGCGTTCTTGAATTTGCTGTTGCGTTAACCCCGAGCTTCCTAAGGTCTTGTCTTCAGTCTCGCCCTTTTTGCTATCGTTGCCTTGATTTGGAAGAATGACACGCTTTCTCTTGACCTCAACAGTGACTGTTTTTGAGCGACCATGAGCAAAACTTTGACGCACGTGTCCCCCTTCAGCTCCCTTTTTTAGGGTGAGCGTCTTTGGTGAAAGAGTAAGTGGCTTTTCAGTGCCTTTTGTTGCGTCTTTATCCGTCATTGTAACTAACTTTCAGTTGATTCTTTCTCTGCTTCAAACCAATGGGCACGAGCAGCCATAATGATTTCTTGAGCCTTTTCTTCTGTCAGGCGAGCTTCTGGAAGAAGTTCAATGAGCTCATCACCAGCCAGATCCGCAAGATCATCAAGAGTCTTAATATTCTTTTCGCCCAAGGCAACAAGAATTTCTAAATCTAATCCTTCTAAAGATGTTAAATCTTTAGCAAGTTTGAGCTCCTTGATACGTTTTGTCAAATGTCGTTCTTGAGCTTCAAGGTGCCTTTTGGCCCTGCTCTGAAGTTCAGTTGCCAGATCAACATCAAAACCTTCGATAGCAGAAAGTTCTTTAAGGTCGATGTAGGCAACTTCTTCAATTCTTGCGAACCCTTCAGCAATAAGAAGGTGAGCAATCATTTCATCAACGTCCAATGCTTCCACAAATATTTTTGAGCGAAGATTGACTTCTTCTGTACGTCTTTCTGATTCTTGAGCTTCTGTTAGGATATCAATCTTCCATCCAGAAAGAAGGGAGGCGAGACGAACATTTTGTCCGCGCCGTCCAATGGCAAGGCTTAATTGCTCATCAGGAACAACCACATCAATACGTTGACTGGCTTCATCAACAACAACTTTAGCCACTTCTGCCGGAGCGAGAGCGTTGACGATAAATGTTGCTGGATTTGCTGACCAAGGGATAATATCAATTTTTTCCCCTTGAAGTTCTGAAACAACGGCTTGAACACGGCTTCCTCGCATACCCACGCAAGATCCAACAGGATCAATAGAAGGATCAGAGGAGGTAACGGCAATCTTAGCTCTGCTTCCTGGATCACGAGCAACGGTTTTGATTTCAATGATTCCATCATAAATTTCTGGAACTTCTTGCATGAAAAGTTTAGCCATGAATTCAGGGCGGGTCCGGGAGACGAAAATTTGAGCGCCGCGTGGTTCTTCTCTTACATCATAAATGTAAGCACGTACTCGATCCCCTATACGGATGTTCTCTCGGGGAATCATTTCATCGCGACGCAAAAGAGCTTCGGCCTTTCCAAGTTCGATGAAAATATTGCCAAATTCAACACGTTTGACAATACCGCTAACAACTTCACCAACGCGATCTTTATATTCTTCGTATTGACGGTGTCTTTCTGCGTCTCTTACTTTTTGAAAAATGACTTGCTTAGCTGTTTGGGCAGCAACACGGCCAAAATCAATGGGAGGGAGAGATTCTGTTATGACATCGCCTACCTTAAGGTTGGGATCAATGGCTTGTGCTTCTTCCAAAGTGAGCTGTGTTGTGGGATTTTCAAGTTCTTCAACCACTTCTTGACAGCGTACAAGAGTTATTTCGCCTGTCTTTCTATCAATTTTTGCGCGAATATCGTGTTCATAGCCGTATTTGGAACGACCTGCTTTTTGGATGGCTTGTTCCATAGCTTCTAAGACTTGGTCTTTTTCAATGGACTTTTCGCGCGCCACCGTTTCAGCAACGAGTAAAAGTTCTCGATTTCCAGGGCCTGTATGTGTATCAGTCATCTTTTCCTCAACCTATTGAGATATTTCATAATCAGGAACCAGCTTTGCCTTTTTTATGTCAGAAAAAGCAAATTCTGTAGCTTCCTTTTCGGAGGAAAGTTCAAGTTTTACTAAATCCTCCTCAACCCCTAAGAGAAGTCCATGAAAACGTTGTCTTCCTTCATAAGGGATTTTTAACTCAATTTTCACCATTGAGCCAGCAAATCTTTTATAATCTTCTTTAATAACAAGTGGACGATCCAAACCGGGAGAGGTTACCTCTAAGACGTACGATTCATGAATGGGATCATTAACGTCCAATAGAACAGAGACAATGCGACTCACAAAGGCGCAGTCATCGACTGTAATCTGGCTCTCGTCGCACTTTTCAATCATAATTTGAAGCGTTTTCCTTTTTGAACCTTGAAGCTGCACGCGCACGAGATGGTACCCCTTTTCCTCAAGGGAAAGAGTGATAATCTCAAGTATGCGATTTTCTACGCTCATGTTCCTCACAATGTGATATACAATAAAAAAAGTGGGCCACGACCCACTCATGTTATCCAGTAGCAATTTAATTTATATATTAGCACTCTTTTCTCAGAATGCAAGCCCTAGCTTTCTCCCTAGCTTTCTCAAAGGATCTAATGACAAAAGCAAGAAATCCCTATATAAAAGGGAAAACGGACAATTGAGGTTTTTTATGGCTTTTTTAGATCTTATTCTTCTCGCTGCCCTTGCGGCTTTTTTAGGTTATCGTCTGTGGCTTATTTTAGGAACCCATGAAAAGGATAAACCTATTCGTAAAAGGCGCTCTGCTGAGGATGATAATGTTATTCCCGTGCGGGCTCAATCCTTTTCGGCAAAATCTACAGAAAAGAACCCAGAGGCCAAAAATGCCTCTAAAGACATTGATGAAGATCGATTTTTACAAGGTGCAGAGACGGCTTTTCGTAAAATCGTTCAAGCCTATGCTTTAGGAGAAGTACCTACTCTTCAAAAGCTTTTGGAAGGGCCGCTTTTGGAAACCTTTGAAGATGCGATTGAAAAACGCAAAAAAGCAAAGAAAACATTGGAAGTTGAAATAGCACGTATCGTAACTTCTGAAATTTTAACTCAGCGAGAAGAAAAGGGCGTAGGATATGTGACGGTTCGTTTTGTGTCAGAGCAATGTTTAGTAACCCGGAATTCTAAGGGAAAAGTTTTGGAAGGTGATCCTGATCGCTTTACAGAAGTGACTGATATCTGGACTTTTTCCAGACCGCTTGATAGCTCAAATCCAAACTGGAAGCTTGTGGCAACGCAAATTCCGGAGACATGAAAAAGGACGGAGAAAAAATAGTGATGCGCTGAGCATCATGCCTAATTTAATCTCCGCCCTAATTATTAATATAACTTAAAACTAAAATATTAGCAAGTAAAAAATGAATAAAAAATTTTCTTTTTAAAAGCAAAAAGAACCTCTTGTCAAACGAAAAATTTTCATGTAAGAATGGTAGCTGATCGCAACATCGTTATCATCAATCCCCAGCCATCTTTATAGGATTTAATCATGCGTACGCCGCAAAATCTCGTTCCTTCAAGGACGCTTTTAGGCTTTGCCTTGTTTTTCATTAAACGACAATGGATCAAACTTTTGCTTGTCCAAATTTTATGGCTTGCTTGGTCCATTGATCAAACCATCTTTCCTTTGCTTTTCGGAAAAATCATTGATGGTTTTAGCAATTATGTGGGTGACCGCGGGGACGCTTGGACCGTGCTCAAGGGACCGATCTTAGGGGCCATTGCCTTGTGGATTGGTGTAGAACTGGCTTTCAGGGCCGGTGGCATTCTCATGGGCTATGCTTTCCCTAAATTAGATAAAGAAGTTCGCATGTATATGTTTTCTTATATGCTGAATCAATCTCAAGCCTATTTCTCAACCCATTTTGCGGGCGAGATTTCGACGAAGATTTCTGACATGGTTGATAACTTAAATCACATTATACAACTGGTTCTGACGTTATTCATCCCTGCCTTTGTGGGCGTTATTATTGCGACTTTTATTTTCTACCAGCTAAACGCTTTCTTTGCCTCTCTTCTTATTGGATGGGCTCTCATTCATATTGGAGTAGGGATCGCGTATTCAGCGCGTTGCTCTCACTTATCTCATGTGCATTCGGAAACCAGAAGTCGCCTGAATGGCCGCATTGTGGATAGTCTTACCAACTATTTTGCCGTTAAGGTTTTTGCCAATAAACCTTATGAATTAAAATATGTGGGGGGCCTTCAAACCCAAGAAAAAAGCCAGAATCGACGGCAAATTATTTATATTGAAAAGGTACGCTTTGTTCTGGGGACATTGACTTTCTTCGGTCCAGGTCTTGCGCTAAACGGCTATGCCTATTGGTGCTGGAGCCATCACTTGATTACGGTGGGAGACATCGTTGTTATTTTCAATACCTCATGGAATATTATTATATCTTTGTGGTGGGCAAGTATTGAATTGCCGAATGCCTTTAAAGAAATTGGTATTTGCCGCCAAGCGCTGACTCTTTTGCAAGTTCCTGTAAGCCTTGTGGATGCTCCCGGAGCAAAGGACATCGCTGTAAAAGAGGGGAAAATTCAGTTTCAGAAAGTTCATTTTCAATATGGGAAAAGTACAGCTCTTTTTACCAATAAGTCAGTTTTGATTCAGCCCGGTCAAAAGATTGGTCTGGTGGGGTTTTCAGGAAGCGGAAAATCGACTTTCGTTAACCTTATTCTGCGGCTTTTTGATATTAGTTCAGGACAGATCTTGATCGATGGTCAGGATATCGCCAAAGTCACCCAAGACAGTTTGCGTAAGTCAATCGCCCTGATTCCTCAGGATCCAACTTTGTTTCATCGCACTATCATAGAAAATATTCGCTATGGACGCCCGGAGGCATCCGATGAGGAAGTCATTGTCGCAGCACAGCGCGCTCATGCTCATGAGTTTATTATGACTCTTTCCGAAGGCTACCATACCTTGGTAGGGGAGCGTGGGGTAAAGCTTTCTGGAGGTCAGAGACAACGGATTGCAATTGCGCGGGCTATTTTGAAAGATGCCCCCATCCTTATTTTAGATGAGGCTACAAGTGCCTTAGATTCCGTAACAGAAGCTCTTATTCAAGAAAGCTTGTCTCATCTTATGGAAGGTAGAACAACAATTGTTGTGGCGCACAGGCTTTCAACTCTTTTGGATATGGATCGGCTTTTAGTTTTCGATCAAGGGAAAATTGTTGAGGATGGCAGTCACGCAGCCTTAGTCAAAAAAGAGGGGCTCTATAAAACCCTCTGGAGTGCCCAAGTTGGCGGCTTCCTTCCAGACAAAGGAGATATGGTGTGATCAAGCAAAAAAAACATCTTGCTTATTAAAAAATCGATGGATTCTAAGCGATGAGGAGGCTGGCTAACCAGTCCTCCTCTACTAAGCTAATGAGATCTTATTAAAAAGTTCTGCTGAGCTCGCTTAACATCCAACTCTGAGAGTTTTTAATATAGGTATCTAATAGTGGTTGGATTTCCTGATGAGGATCTACCCCTGCATTATTTTTTATGCCTTCTAAAAATCCTTCTTTCATTTTAGTCAATAAAAGAACTTTTCTTGCTATATCATTTTTATTGGCTTCATGGCTACCCCACTTAAGATAAAAGAAGGGGTTTTGATGCATCTTAGGGTGTGCATGATAAAAAGTATAGTTGTTATGTATTAAGTGTAATTCTTCTTGTCAAGAAAATTGTGCTATTATAATAGAATATGCTATTTTTTATTTCAACTAATACACAAATAACAAGTACGAGGGTGCATCAAATAAGCTTTGCACTTCTTGCTTTGTTATTTCTCAAGATGGTATCAATCAGAAAACTTTCCTCTTCTTCCTGAATATAATTGCGCGTTAAAGGAGCTAATTCAGGATTTTTGAACATTTGGATTTGAAAAACCATAAATCCGCGGGCTCGAAAAGCTGCTTCGCAGGAGGCGAGATAAAACTCCCACATACGATAGAAACGCTCCCCCCATGTGGCAATAATGATCTGCTGCTTTGTCGCACATTTTGCGCGCCAATAGCGGAGGGTTTCCGCATAGTGGTGATGAAGAATTTCAATATCTGTCACCGTCAGACCAGAGTGTTCAATTGTGGTCAGGGTTTCGGATAAGGCCGGGGCATAACCGCCGGGAAAAATGTATTTGTTTAACCAAGGGTTAGGAATGTCGGGACCTTTTGAATAGCCGATAGAGTGGAGAAGGGCGATCCCATCAGGAGAAAGCAAGGAGGAGACTTTTGAGAAAAATTCATCATAGTGTTTCAGGCCTACATGCTCAAACATCCCAACGGAAACAATGCGGTCATAGCTCCCCATTTCATGCCGATAATCACGCAGGAGAAAACGAACGCGCTTTTCAAGACCGGCTTGCTTAACCCTTTCCGTTGCCACGCGGTGCTGTTCTTCTGAGAGGGTAAGACCGGTCACGTCCACATTCCATTCTTGGGCAAGGGTGAGGGCAAGGCCTCCTCAGCCAGAGCCTATGTCAAGAACCTGTTGTCCCGGTCTGAGCAGAAGTTTAGCCGCAATGTGGTGTTTTTTATTCACTTGGGCTGTTTCTAAGTCATCTTCTAAGGTTTTAAAATAGGCACAGGAATATTGCATGTCCTCATCCAAAAAAAGACGATAGAGGCTTTCTGACAGGTCATAATGATGGGCTACATTCTTATGGGATTTATGGATCGGGTTGTAGCGATGAAAGAAGTTACGCACAGTCGCAAGACGGCTGATGAGGGTTTTTAAAAGACCCGAAGTACAGTTGTCATTCTTCGCACAAAAAAGGAGTAACTGATAAATATCTCCTTCTTTAATGTTAATATCACCGTCCATATATCCTTCACCAAGGGCCAGCATAGGCGTTAGGAAAAGTCTATGTTCAATAGATTTGCTATGAAGATGAATGGTGAGTTTTGGGGAAGGGGTTCCAACAAAAGTGAAAGTCTTTCCCCCGCTGTCGATTAAAGTTAACGTTCCATACTTAATAAATTGTTTTAAAAATTTAAAAAGTAACACCTATCTACCTCTTATAGGAGAGTTCTTTTTTATAAATTAAATCATAAATTTTAACTTCTGAAAAGAAGTTATTAATGAAGATTACCTTTTGCTTGTTTTATAGACGCAATAATAGCAATAAAAAGGGTAATTCCGATGAAAGAAAGTGAAGCCCACAAGGGGATCTTGAAGGAATGGGTTAAAAGCAATTTTACCCCTATAAAACCAAGGATGACGGCGAGAGCATGTTGAAGGTAATAAAAGCGCGGAAGAATATGGGCGACTAAAAAATAAAGAGATCTGAGCCCAAGAATTGCGAAGATATTTGATGTAAAGACGATGAAAGGATCGAGAGTAATTGCAAAAATGGCGGGAATGGAATCAATAGCAAAAACAATATCACTGACCTCGATGGTAAAAAGAACCAGAAGGGCAGGGGTTGCGACCCATCTTCCCTCTCGAAATAAGAAAAAGCGACGTCCTTTATAATTATCCCGTAGAGGAATCCACTTTTTTGCCCAGGTAATGATAGCGTTTGTTTCTACTACGGCCGGCTTATTGCGTTCACGAAAAATTTTATAACTTGAATAAAGCAAAAGGGCGCCGAAGAAATATAAAATCCAGTCAAAAGTTTGAATCAATTTAATGCCCAACAGAATCAGAAGTAGCCGAAAAACGATGGCCCCCAAAATTCCCCAAAAAAGAATGCGGTGTTGATGACGAGGAATAATATTAAAGAAGTTAAAGATAATGATAAAAACGAACATATTATCAAGACTCAGGAGTTTTTCGAGCAAATAGCCTGTAAAGAACGCCAAGGCTGGCTCTCCCCCTTTCCAATACCAGATGCCAAGATTGAAACAAAGGGCAAGGGCAAGCCAAGCGGCACTCATGCCCAAGGCTTCATACATAGAAATTTTGTGGGGAACTTTATTAAAAAACCCCAAATCCAAAATTAAAAAAAGCAGGATAAGTGTAAGAACGCCTATCCAGGGAAAAAGTGATTCCACGCTTGTTGTCTCCATTTTTGAGGAGTTTACATGAAACTGATAAAAAAATCCTTGATTACTTTTTGAAGAGACGCTTCAATAGAAAAATGATTCAATTATTTAAAGACCAGTTGCCATCTTATGTTGTTATTAACGATCCTTCATCTCAGAACAAGGAGGTTTTACGCACACCCACGCCACAAATCAATTTTCCGCTTGATGAGGAAACAAAGGAAATCATTCGCGAGCTAGAAGAAAAGTTTGATAGAGAAGAAAATTGTGGAGGCCTTGCTGCGCCGCAAATTGGCTATAGCAAGCGGGTGGTTATTTTAGAGGCGAATGATGAAGAACTGAAGAAGTATCGGGAGGATTTTACTGACATGCTCCCTAAATCCATTTGGATTAATCCGTCCTTTAAGCCCGTTTCAAGCAAGAAAACCACCGATTGGGAAGCTTGCTTTTCCGTGGACGGCCTTGCGGGAGAAGTGCCCCGTTTTACGGAAATCACCTATGAAGCTTGGACCCCAGAGGGAGAAAAAGTGATCGGAAAGGCAAAAGGCTTCCTTGCACGCCTGATTCAACATGAAATCGATCATCTCAACGGAGTGTTGTTTATCGATTATGTGCCGGAGGACGAATTGGTTTCCCGTTGAATACAGTTAATTCCCTCATCCTTTTTGTTTGATCAATTTTATGGTAAAAAAGGTGTTATGGAAATCATCCATAAAGATAAAATAACAGGAAGGAAATAAAAAATCAAAATTAAAGATGCAATGTTGACAGCTACAGTTATGGCATTGTCTACAGTAGCGGCTATTTCTCCAGTATCTGCTGAAATGAGCTGTGGAGAGGTAAGGAGTGCCTTTATAAATAAATGTACTCAAGGGGAAAGTCCATTTAGTACTATGTATTGGAAATGCCAGACTGGTGCGTTAATTGTGTATGGAATGTGTACAGTTGTAGCGGCTACCAATAGTGTTTCTGATGATGATACAGCACAACTCAATGCAGCCTGTGAAGGCAATCTCGATAGTTCAGCATGTAAAGCCGCCATTAATCAAGTGATTAATAAAGTGCTTGATGATGCCAATAAGAAACTTCCTGATGAAGTAAAGAAAGATATAAAGGATTTAGTAAATGACATGAAGCAAGAGGCTCTCAAAGCTAATGCTTCCTCCAAAGATACCACCGTGCCTACAGCTTCTTCAAAGGGCAGCGCCGCCGAAACTTCAAGTGAATCTACTTCTAAAAAATAAAATTTGAAGTTTAAAAATATAACTTTAAGGGCGTCCTATAATTACCAGACGGCCTTTTTCTTAATGTTCATGAATGACTTATTAAAAAAACTTAATTTCTTAAAAAGTATTTTTTATAAATATTGACTTTTTATTCTTTCGTTACTAAACACTCTTTAGATAAAATTTAACTGGTGATTTTATGATTAAGAAATATGCTCTTTTGTTTTTTTCTGCCCTTATCTTGCTAAAAACCGGGGTGTTTGCTATGACGACAGAGATGGAGCCAAGAACGCGTTTCATGCCTGTTTTTAGAAAAATTGTCCAATTCCAGGAGTTTTTGTCTAGCTCACACTGCTCTGCTAATGACCTTGATGAGGCAGATTTAAGTTCTCATAGTAAGAAGAGTGCAAAAAAAGCTCATCAAGCCAGCATTGATTCTGATCTAAAGTCGGCTGATCAATTTCTTGAAATAGGAGAAAAATTGCTAGAGGGGATCCTCACAGGAGATCAATTTTTCCGAGAGACTCTTTTAGAAACGCGTTTGCAGTATCTTTTAAATCGTACTGAACGTGCTATTCGATCATGCAAACAAGAAGATTTTCTTATTCCTTCTGATCCTCATTGTTTGAATGTTATGAAGAGATGCCAATTAAAATCTAGTAACGCGCAATTCAATGAAGCTGCTACAAGTCGAAATGTACAACGCTATCAATTTCTAAATCTTTTATGTTCTTCTATGTTCAAGATTTTGCAACGAGATGAACTAAGTGAAGAGACAGTAAAGTTGCTAAGACTTTCTCCCCAGTTATGGCCCCTCTTAAAAGGCGAAACATATGACTTAGGGCATCCTGATGAAGCAGGCGGATTTGCAGTCGTTAGCGCCTATTTACAACATCCATTTAAGGAAGGGCAAGGCCTTCGTCATAACGAAAAGCGGTTAACTTCCCTTAATAGAGCAGCAACGAGGATAGAGAGAAATATTTATTGCCCTTTGTGGGAGAAAAACAAACTTCTTAATGATGAATACTTATATAGAACTTACTCCTCTACTCTCTCGCTTCCAGAAGTCGAACTGCCTCTTCCTTACCCCACTTTCTTGCAAGCAAGCAGCCACTCCACTGAGACAGAAGAAGTAGCTTTCCCCCATGAACCTAGTTTTTTTGAGACTTTTCCCTTCGAAAAGTTTGACAATACAGAGGAAGAAATTTCTACTTCTACCCCTCTAGAAGAGCAAAGCGAAAGCATTGAAGGATCATCTATAGCTGCGGCGGACACTTCTGGCTCAAGCCCTTCTTCTGGGCTTCCTACTCCTATAGCTTCCAGCTCTAGTTCAATGCCAAGTTGTTCTACAGACTTTATTATGCCATCAGGCATTCGTAAGTTCCACGCTCTCATCCCTTCATCACCCTATGCAGAGAGAGGACTGAACAAAAAAGATCAGAGTTTTATTGATAGTGTTTTTGATGCTAGAGAGTTTAAGAAGATATCCTATGGTGATTTTGAAACCTTTTGGATCAAACAAGGTGGAAAGGTAGTAGGAAGTCATGGAGGATCTCATCGACTGCTGGTTGGTCCAAATGGAGACTCTCTCGGTGGTACCTATACTCATGGGAGAGGTGAAACATATACCGCTAAGACAATTAAGTACTTACGAGCTGCCTTATGGTATATTGGCTGTCGTCCTTCAGAGTAAACTTTATAAGAATATATACTTGGAATTTTTAATATTATTAAGAAAATATAAAAATATTTTTTAATTGACATTTTGTTTTTTTTATTGCTAAATACCTTTTTGCTGAATTATAACTGGTGATCCTATGATTAAGAAGTATGCTCTTTTATTTTTTTCTGTCTTTATCCTGCTAAAAACCGATGTCTTTGCTATGGCGACAGAAGTGGAGGAGCCGAAAAGTCGCTACATGCCTGTTTTTAGGCAAGTCGTGCGTTTTTATGAGTTTTTATCTGAAGCACGGGATGATATTCCTGACTTTCAAAAAGAGAGCCTTAAGACTGATCTAACCGCGGCTACTGATTTTCTTGCGTCTGCAGACAAACTACTAAATGGAGAAATAACTGGAGATGTGTTTTTCCGTCAGACTCTCTTACAACGTTCGACCTGTCTTTTAGCACGTACAAACTTGGCTAAGACATTAAGTTGTGTCCCTTCTGATTCTAACTTTTTGAAATATATGCAGGAATATAGAAAAGAGTTTGTAGACGAGGGAAATGAATATGCAATCGCTAGAAATTTACAACGTTATCAATTTCTAAATCTTTTATGTTCATCCATGTTCAAGATTTTACGACGAGATGAATTAAACGAAGAAACAGTAAAGTTACTAAGAGCCTCTCCCAAGTTATGGCCTCTCTTAAAGGGTGAAACACATGACTTAGGGCATCCTGATGAAGCAGGCGGATATGCAATCGTTCAAGCATACTTGGAGGAATTTAAAGGGGAGTATAAATCGCGGAATAGCTTCACTCCTCCTACGAATGCAGTACTAGACATAAGAAATAAGGTTGAATGCCCGTTGTGGGAAAAAGAAAAATTACGTAATGATGCGGCATTATTTGAGGCTCACTTCACAAGAAAGATATGTTTTATTCCTTTTAAAGGGCTTGGTTGTCCTGAGGCTAAGGGTATTCACTTAGAATTGACTCCTTTTGAGGGCGGACTATGGGAAAAAAATCTTCCTTACCCCGCTTTCTTGCAACCAACCAGCTTCTCCGATGAGGCAGAAGAGGTAATCTTCATCAAAGAGCCTAGTTTCTTTGATACTTTTCCATTCGAAGAGCTTGATGATGAAGAAGAGATTCCAGAGAAAGACATTTCTAGCCAGGAAAGTAGTCCTATAGAAGCAAGTAGTTCTACAGGAGCAAGTAGCTCTACAGGAGCAAGTAGCTCTACAGACTTTATTATGCCATCAGGCATTCGTAAGTTCCACGCTCTCATCCCTTCATCACCCTATGCAGAGAGAGGACTGAACAAAAAAGATCAGAGTTTTATTAATAGTGTTTTTGATGCTAGAGAGTTTAAGAAGATATCCTATGGTGATTTTGAAGCCTTTTGGAGAAAACAAGGTGGAAAAATCTTAGGAAGTCATGGGGGGTCTCATCGCCTGTTGGTGGGTCCAAAGGCAGACTCTCTCACTGGTACCTATACTCATGGAAGAGGACAAACATATACCCCTAAGACAATTAAATACTTACGAGCGGCTTTGTGGTATATTGGGTGTCGTCCTTCAACTTACAATTGACGAACTCTATGAATGTCAATTCAAACGATCTTTAGCATCCAGTAAGTTCACTGCAAAATCTTTCGCGGAAAAGCTGTGGAGATCATCGATGTGCTCTCCCACGCCCACCGCATGGATGGGGAGGCCGAATTGTTTGCTAATACGAGAACGCCTCCCTTTGCAGTACCATCCAGCTTTGTCACAATGAGCCCTGAAACATCCACGACTTTTAGGAAGAACTGAACTTGATTCTAAAGGATATTAAAAAGATCCTCTTCAGGCTAGGTTCTATTCTAAAGCTGCAGAAATTTCACCTGAGTCTATCTCTAAAAAATAATATTTGAAGTCAAGAACTTAATTTTAAATATTGATATTTCTTTTTTTATCCACTAAATATTTTTTAGGTAAACGTTATATTGGTGATTTTATGATTAAGAAATATATTCTTTTGTTTGCTTCTGCTTTTTTCCTTATGAAGCTAGAAGGAGCCGCTCTGTATTCAGAAGAGGCGGATTCAAGCGCAACAAGAGAGCGCTTCATGCCTATTTTCAGGAAAATTGTCCAATTCCAAGAGTTTTTGTCTAGCCCAAACCTCTCTACTGATGATCTTGAGGAGGCAGATTTAAATTCTCATGACAAGATCAGTGGAAAAAAAACTCTTCAAGCCAGTATTGATATCGACTTAAAGGGAGCTGAGCAATTTCTTGAAAAAGGAGAAAAATTGCTAGAGGGAACACTCGCAGGAGATCAATTTTTCCGAGAGACTCTTCTAAAACAACGTTTACAGTATCTTTCAAATCGTAAAGAACATGCTATTCGATCATGCGAAAAAGACGAATTCCTCATTCCTACAGATCCTTATTGTTTGAGTGTTATGAATAGATACAAATTAAAAGCTAGTCTTGCGCAGCTTAATGAAGCTACGAGAAGACGAAACGTACAGCGCTATCAATTTTTTAATCTTTTATGCTCTTCCATGTTCAAGATTTTACGGCGAGATGAACTAAGTGAAGAAACAGTAAAATTGCTAAGAGCCTCTCCCAAGTTATGGCCTCTGTTAAAAGGTGAAACACATGACTTAGGGCACCCTGATGAGGCAGGTGGCTTTGCAATCGTTAACGCTTATTTGAGGAATCAATTTGCTGGAAATGGAGGAGTTGATCTCCACAGGCCTTTAAATCCCCTTGAAAAAGCAGCGATAAGAATTGAAAATAATGTTATTTTCCCTCTATGGGAAAAAGAAAAATTATTTAATGATGCTGCATTATATGAGGCTCACATTGAAAAAAACATGTATTTTATCTCTTTTCAAGGGCTTGGCTGTCCTAAGACTCAGGGTGTTTACTTAGAATTGACTCCTTTTGAGAGCAGACTATGGGAAAAGGCTCTTCCGTACCCTGCTTTTTTACAACCAACAAGTCAAACGCCTGAAATAGAGGAAGCGATTTCCCTAGGTCCTACTTTCTTTGACTTCTTTCCCTTTGAAAAGCTTGATGATACCGAGGAAGAAGTTTCTGTTCCTAGTTCACTAGAAGGTCAAACCGAAAGCATTGAAGGATTATCTATAGTTGCGGAGAGATCTGGCCCAAGTTGTTCTTCAGACTTTATTATGCCATCAGGTATCCGTAAATTCCATGACTTGATACCCTCATCATCCTATGAAATGAAAGACTTAAATAAAAAAGATCAAAGTTTTATTGATAGTGTTTTTGATATCAGAGAGTTTAAGAAGATAACTTATGGTGACTTTGAAACCTTTTGGATAAAACAAGGTGGAAAAATCATAGCAAGTCATGGGGGCTCCCATCGCCTGCTGGTTGGTCCAAAGGGAGACTCTCTCACTGGTACCTATACTCATGGTAGAGGACAAACATATATCCCTAAGACAATCAAATATTTACGGGCTGCCTTGTGGTATATTGGGTGTCGTCCTTCCAATTACAATTGACGATCCCTATGAATGTCAATTCAAACGGTCTTTAGCATCCAGTAAGTTCACTGCAAAATCTTTCGCGGAAAAGCTGTGGAGATCATCAATGTGTTCTCCCACGCCCACAGCATGGATGGGGAGGGCGAATTGCTTGCTAATGGCAACAAGCACGCCTCCCTTTGCAGTACCATCCAGTTTTGTCACAATGAGTCCGGAAACATCCACAACTTCTCGGAACACCTGAACTTGGTTCAGAGCATTTTGTCCTGTAGTGGCATCCAAAACTAAAAGGGTGGCATGGGGCGCTGTGGGGTCAACCTTTTGGATAACCCGTTTTATTTTTTTAAGCTCTTCCATCAATTCCAATTTGTTTTGAAGGCGTCCTGCCGTATCAATGATCACGATATCATCACGGCGGGCTTTGGCTTTCTCAAGAGAATCGTAAACAAGGCCCGCGGCATCTTTTGAAGGCGCTTTTTCCATAGGAACGTCCGCGCGTTCAGCCCAGATTTCAAGCTGCTCAATGGCCGCAGCTCGAAAGGTATCGCCGGCCACAAGAGACAGTTGATAGCCTTGGCCTTTCCATTGTTTGGCCAGTTTGCCGATGGTGGTGGTTTTACCCGAGCCATTAACGCCAAGAACCAGCACAACAAACGGCTTTGAGCCCCCCTCAGGCAGCAAAGGGATGGCATGAGGAGTAAGAATAGTTTCAATGTCTTCAGCAAAACTTTCCTTTACCTCTTCAATCGAAATGTCCTGGTTATACTTCTTTTTGCTGAGTTTTTTAATCAGTTCTTGAGCCGCCTCCACACCCAAATCACTTGTGATCAAAAGATCTTCCAGCTCTTCCAGAGTTTCTACATCCAGTTTTTTGTGGGTAATAAGGGTTGTGATCCCTTCTGTAAGACGGGTGGAGGATTTTTTGAGGCCATCCTTAAGACGTGAAAACCAATTACTCATGATAACACCTCAGCAATAAGATGGTCTCCTTTTGCTTCTAAAACTCGGGCTTTGACAATGGATCCCGGTGCTTGGGGCAGGGTAGACTCGACTTTCAGAAAATGTTCACTGTGTCCATGAATTTCGCTTTCAAAGAGTACACTGATATCCTTATGAACAAAAGACTGCAGTGTTTTTTCAAGGTTTCTTTGCCCGGCGTTTCTCAGGCGCGCCGCCCGTTCTTTGCGTATGTCCTTGGGGACTTGAGGCATGCGGGCCGCTGGGGTTCCTTGTCTTGGAGAGTAAGGGAATACATGAAGAAAAGTTAAATCACATTCGTCAACAATGCGGAGAGTATTTTCAAACATCTCCTCCGTTTCGGTTGGAAAGCCAGCAATAATATCAGCACCAAAGGTGGTGTCGGGACGTAATGCACGGAACTTACGACACATATTAATAGCATCTTGGCGCAGATGGCGACGCTTCATGCGCTTTAAAATCATATTATCTCCGGCCTGGAGACTCAAATGAAGATGGGGCATAAGGCGTGGTTCACGTTCAAAAACCTGAAGGAGATCCTCGTCCACCTCAACGGAATCAAGGGAAGAAAGACGAAGACGCGGGAGCTCGGGAACGTGGGCAAGAAGCCGCTTTACGATTTGACCTAGGGTAGGGGTGCCGGGCAAATCTTCCCCATAGGCCGTGATATCAACGCCCGTCAGAACGATTTCCTTAAATCCTTTTTCAAGGAGAAGGCGCGTCTGATCGACGATAACCCCTAAGGGGACGCTGCGGCTATTGCCTCTGCCATAGGGGATGGTGCAAAAGGTACAGCGGTGATTGCAGCCGTTTTGAACTTGAATAAAAGCACGCGCTTTCCCATCAAAGCCTGCAATCAGGTGTTCTGCTGTTTCCTTGACGGACATAATGTCATTTACAATAACCCGTTCATGATCGGGGAGGGGAAGGAAATATTTTTCCTCCATTTTCTCACGGTTGCCAAGAATTTGGTCCACTTCAGGCATTTTGGAATAAGTCTCGGGGCTAATTTGAGCGCTGCAGCCAGTCACAATGATTTTGGTGTTGGGGTTTTCGCGTCTGTATTTGCGAATCGCTTGGCGTGCTTGACGCTCCGCCTCTGCCGTCACAGCGCAAGTATTAAATATGGCCGCATTAGTCAAACCGGCAGAGAGAGCTTTTTCTCTGATGACTTCTGACTCATAAGCATTCAGGCGGCATCCAAAAGTAACAACTTCAGTGGTCATGGAACATCAATGATTCCTTCATAACAAAATTCAACAGGGCCCGTTAATAGGAGGGGTTTATTCTCTCTCCAATTCACAATTAAAGTTCCTCCCGGCATTTCAACGGAGATGGGCACCTTTTCAATAAAGCCTAGTTTTAAAGCGAGTATGCCCACAGCGCAAGCCCCTGATCCACAGGCCGGAGTCACGCCAGTACCGCGCTCCCACACTTTTGCTTTTATCTTTTTAGGAGAGATAACTTGAGCCAATTCCACATTAACGCCGCGCGGTGGCTGAACAGACAGAGCGAGTCCCTCAAAATCATGTTCCTCTAAGTCATCTGTAAAGATGACCATATGAGGATTTCCAACATTAATGCGGTGTCCAATAAGATGGCTGCCTTGGAAAGTTGGAGCCCTAAGAGAGATCGTAATTTGATTTTTCTTTTTCCAAAACTGGGAAAGAAAAGAAGGGGTTTGTATGGTCCCTTGAGCCTTCCCCAAATAATAAGCGACGCAGCGGGTCCCATTGCCGCATGCCTGCGCCGTGCTGCCATCTGCATTAAAAAAGCCAATGGTGGCATCCGCATGAGGAGAGTCCTTAAAGATAATAAGTTGATCACACCCAATGCCCCGGCGCCTGTCGGCCAGGAAACGGACCTGTCTTGTCGTGAGAGGGGCCTTGAGGGTACTTTCTTCAATCAGAACAAAATCATTGCCCAAGGCTTGCATTTTCGTAAAAGGAACGGTCATAAACGTAAATCCTTATAAATCACTTTTACGAGTGTAAATCAGAAAAAGAGCAAAGAGAAGACTTCCAAACAAAATAAAAGCAAATCCTTGATGAAGAACAGCTATTTCTATAGGAACAACCAGAAGAAGAGTTGCGATACCCAAGGAAATTTGTAGGAGAGCTGCTACAGTAATAGCTCCCAAAGTCCAGGAAAGGCGAGAGGGAATGACGCGCTTTCGCTGATATGTCCATATCCCAAAGCAAAAAGTAGCTGTAATAAGGGCGAGGAGGCGATGGAGAAATTGTACGGTTACAGGGTTTTCAAAAGCATCTTGCCACCAAGGCACGCGGCTAAAAATTTCAGGCGGAATTAGATCATTTCCCATCAAAGGGAAAGTATTATAGAGAAGGCCAGCTTTGAGGCCTGCAACCAGAGCTCCCATAAAAGCAGTTAAAAGAACAAGTATAAGGGCGCCGAGACAAAGCTTCATTAATTTTTGATAAGCGCTCTCTGAATAACCTTGTCTTAATATTTGAAGAGAGGGTTGATACAACTTTAATGTCATCCAAAGAGAAACTCCAAAAAGAGCAAATCCTAAAAGCAAGTGAGCCGCCAAGAGATAGGGACTTACATGAGGATCGTGAGTAAGGCCACTTTTGACCATAAGCCATCCCATAAGTCCTTGAAAAAGGCCAAAAATCCAGAGGAGAGCAAGATAAGGCCAGAGATTGAGGTGTTGTTTTTTAAAGATCATTAAAAAAGTAGGAACAAGAAGAACAAGAGCCAAAAGCCGTCCCCAGAGGCGATGAACGTATTCAAGCCAAAAGATGCTTTGAAAATTTGCAAGAGTCATGGAAAAATTTATTTTTTGAAATTCCGGGCTTTGCTTGTATTTAGAAAACTCTAGAAGCCAGTCATTTGGGGAGAGAGGGGGGAGGATTCCTACGATAGGCTTCCACTCTACAATGGAAAGCCCGGCTCCGGTAAGACGCGTCAAACCGCCTAGGACCACCATCCCTAAGATCATAAAGGTCAGAAAGATCAGGCTTGTTTTAAAAAGAGTGTCTTTTTTATGCGCCGGTCTTAAACTATTCAGATCATGCTCCTGATGTTTTTGTGGGGGGTAAAACGTGACGAATATGAAGTTCTTTCAATTGCTCTGGCATAGCTTCAGCCGGTGCGCCCACAAGAAGGTCTTCTGCGCGCTGCGTCATCGGGAAAGCTACAACTTCACGTAAGTTAGGCTCATCGGCCAAAAGCATCACGATGCGATCAATGCCAGGAGCTGCGCCACCATGGGGAGGAGCACCGTACCGGAAAGCATTTAACATGCCGGAAAACTGCTTTTCCACTTCTTCTTGGGTATAGTCTGCAAGAGTAAAAGCCTTGATCATAATTTCAGGAAGATGATTCCTTATGCCGCCACTGCAGAGCTCCAACCCATTGCAAACAATGTCGTATTGATATGCAATAATATCAAGAGGATCCTTCGTCTCCAAGGCCTCAAGACCCCCTTGGGGCATGCAAAAAGGATTGTGGGAGAATTCTATCTTTCCTTTATCCTCGTCGTACTCATACATAGGAAAATCAACGATAAAGCAGAAATTAAAGGCGTTTTTATCAATCAGGTTCAGCTCTTCTCCTAAACGGGTGCGGGCAAGACCGGCAAGTTTTTCGGCAACCTTGGGTTTATCGCATGCAAAGAAAACAGAATCTCCCTCTTGTGCGCCAGTGATAAAGCGCAACTTTTTAAGGCGCTCTTCATCGAGGTGTTTGGCAATAGGGCCTTTTGGACCTTCAGAGGCCATAATAATATACCCAAGGCCACCAGCGCCTTGCTCACGGGCCCATTCGTTCATTTTATCAAAGAAACTCCGGGCGTTCTCTGCGGTTTTTGGGGCAGGGATAGCTCTGACAATGGATCCATGTTCGATGGCAGTCGCAAAAAGGCCAAAATCCGACCCCCTGAAAACATCGGTGACATCCGTAATCATAAGAAGATTCCGTAAGTCGGGCTTATCAGAGCCATATTTCATCATGGCTTCTGCATAAGGGATGCGGGGAAAGGGAAGGGGGGTAACTGTCTTTCCCTTACCAAATTCAACAAAAACGTCGTGAAGGACGGGTTCAATTGCCGTAAAAACATCTTCTTGAGTGACAAAGGACATTTCAAAGTCGAGCTGATAAAATTCACCAGGAGAACGGTCAGCTCGGGCATCTTCATCCCGGAAACAAGGCGCGATTTGGAAATATTTATCAAAGCCAGCCACCATCAACAGTTGTTTAAATTGTTGAGGGGCTTGGGGAAGAGCATAAAATTTTCCTGGATGGAGGCGGCTTGGCACCAAGTAATCCCTAGCGCCTTCCGGCGAGCTTGCTGTTAAAATGGGTGTTTGAAATTCAAGAAATCCTTGGTCGATCATTTTTTGGCGCAGGCGAGAAATTACTTTGCTTCGAAGGATAATATTCTCATGCATTTTCTCACGTCTTAAATCCAAAAAGCGATATTTAAGACGGGTTTCTTCGGGGAATTCAGCATTGCTATTCACCTGAAGGGGAAGGAGATCAGCTTTTGACTGAATAATAATATCATCGATAACAACTTCGATCTCTCCGGTTGGCATCTGATGGTTAACCGTGTCAGCAACTCTTTGAACGACGCGTCCTACAATGGTAATGACGCTTTCTAACTTGACTTCTTCAGCAAGCTTAAAAAAAGGACTGTCTACATCAATCACGCATTGGGTGAGTCCATAATGGTCTCGTAAATCAATAAAAAGTAATTGGCCATGATCTCGCTTCCGGTGAACCCAGCCGGAAAGACGGACGATTTCTTTAGCATTTGAAAGGCGCAAATCGCCGCAAGTATGGGAACGATAAGGGTTTAACATTGAGTTCTCTCTTCTTAGAAAATTATATTTCTTTAGTGGTAGGCATTCTGACTCTCTTGTCAAGACTCGGTTTCAATGATAACGACAATGCATGAAAATTATTACAAAAACATCTGATTTAAAAGACATTTGTGAACGGGCTACCCAGGAAGCCTTTGTTACTCTTGATACGGAATTTGTTCGAGAGACAACATATTGGTCTCAGTTATGTCTCATTCAATTGGGACTTTCTGAGGGAGCCTTTATTATTGATCCCCTCTCTAAAGAATTAGATTTAACGCCATTTTTTGAGTTATTGCAAAATCCCCACTTGATCAAAGTGGTGCATTCAGGCCGTCAGGATGTAGAAATTTTTTATCACATGACAGGCCAAATTCCTGTCCGGCTTTTTGACACTCAAATTGCGGCCATGGTCTGTGGTTTTGGCGACTCGGTGGGCTATGATGTTTTGGTTCAATCTTATGCCAAAGTTTCTCTCGATAAATCTTCTCGCTATACCCATTGGGCCCAAAGACCACTGACGGAAAAACAATTGGCCTATGCTCTTGGTGATGTCACCCATTTACGTGTGATCTATGAAAAACTCTATAGCAAGTTGGTGAAGGAAGATCGCCTTCACTGGTTGGAAGAAGAGTTGGCCATTCTCACTGACCCCAAAACCTATGAGATTGATCCCTATAACGTTTGGAAGAGAATAAAGGTCCGTTCTCCAAAACCACGAATGTTGGGGATTTTGCGAGAAATTGCGGCTTGGCGAGAGTTTACAGCTCAAAGGCGTAATGTGCCTCGAGGACGTATTTTGCGCGATGAAATGATGCTAGAGTTGGCAGCAGCGGCTCCCAAAACCCGTGATGAGCTTAACCGTATGCGGGGTATGGTAGGCTTCTTGAGCGAGAGGAATAGGGGAGAAGAACTGCTTGCCCTCATTCAAAAAGGGATAAACTTACCTCTGGAAGATTGCCCGCAAGTTAAAAAAGAGGGGGCTTCTCCTCCAGGATCCTCAGCTCTCCTTGAAATGCTCAAGCTTCTTTTAAAAATTAAGGCAGACAAATATAATGTTGCAGCAAAACTTATTGCAACGTCTACGGATCTTGAAGTGATCGCTCGCACATCAGAGCCCAATGTTCCCGCCCTTGAAGGGTGGCGCCGGGAGGTCTTTGGCAACGCCGCCCTTGCCCTAAAAGAGGGCAAGGTAGCCATTGGCATTCAGAATAATCGGATTAGTTTGATTTCTCTGGAATAACTTCTTTAACAAATAAAAAAACGCAGCCTGTAAATTCTTTTTCTTTAAAGCGTGTGTGTATAACTCTGGCTTCATTTATACATTGTTCTAATTCAAAGCCGCCGTCATAATATACCCAGTCCCCATCGCCCATTGATTGTAATGCGACAAGTTCCTCTCCATTATTTATAAAATTCTCACCGATTTCGCCCTTAATCTGACTTATAGCTTGTATTAAATATCTTCTCCCCTCATGGTCAATTTCTCTCATCTCAGATTCATGGGCTGATAGCAATATAGATTTTGGTATTGTAAGAGTCCGTCTGTTTACTTCCATCTCATCCATAGAATATATTGGATTGTTTAATAAAAAGAAGAGAAATAAGAATTTATAAAATAATTTTGGGGGCTGTCCTAGATAACATGAGAAAGTGTTATAAAGGGACATATGAGAAAGAGTGGATTAAGCAAAGCCAAACAGGTACGATTAATGGAGCATTTTGTAGCTGTTACAACAGCTCGATGTGTCTCAAGTTTAGTAGGAATTAACAA
>JAIEQB010000044.1 GCA_019748065.1 Alphaproteobacteria bacterium
GGACTCACTCCTTTGCAATATATTCATGAATCCTATCCTATGGCCTCTTGAGTCTCATATGTACTGAACTCATACACTGTATAAGCTTCATCACTCCAGAATACAGGTCGAGGTAAGTTTTTTTGTTTTAGTAGTCCTAAAACAAAAGCACGCGCTGTACGCCCATTAGCATCAGGACAGACATGGGTTCCCACAATGGTTTGGTGAAGTGCTGTCCCAGCTTCAAAAGTTTTTCCCTCTTGTAATAAAGATACCACTTTTTTATAGCCTACCTTCATTTTTGTTTGAAGAACTTTTTGAGGGGAGTGATCAAAATCATAATATTCCATGCAGAGAGAATAGCGTTCTGGAGTGTAAAAACTCGGATTTTTTTTAAAAATTGCAGTCACTACCTCCTCCCAAGCATCTTTTTTTCCTTCATCATCGTTTTGAATGAGTCCTTCACTTACGAGACCTTGAATTATTTTATCTACTTTTGGTATTAAAGCGTTGTAAGTGGCAAGATGTAAGGGATGGTCAGCTAAAAAGTCTTTCATCCTTTCGGTATGCTGGAATCTAGGAGAACTTATTGGAAGTTTTGCAATTAGCATAGGATTGGATCGATAGGTATTTTCGCTAGAATTACCTATTAATATAGAATTTACTCTAAAAAGATGTTTCTCAAAAATTTTAAAGCTAGTTTCTTCTATAGGCGTAGGAATTATTTCTTCATCGACATACTTAAGAGACTCGCGCCACCGTATAGCCTCTGCGGCAGTCTGTAAGATAGGTGAGGGTAAAAGCTCCCCATCTACAACTCCAACACGAAAACGTTCTTGAAAAAGTGGTACAAGACTTGAGAAGTCGCCTGTCTCCATTTCCGCCTGCATTTGAGCTGTACTTTCTTCTAGGATTTCTAAAGCAGATTGGTTGATTGCGTCCTCGTCCGTGTAGGTCGTCGGCAGCGCACAAACTCCTGGATGAACGAAACACAGTTCTGCCTCTGACCATGATGATGGAGGACTAGTAGCTTCAATTGTACAGTTGCTGGAAGGCTGGGGAGCTAAAGTATAAGGACGACTAGACAAATTGAAAGAATCCGGAGGTGACGCGGCTTGGCTGATTGCCTCACCCGTGTAGTTCACCTTACAAACTTCTGGAGGAACAAAACACAGTTCTGTTTTTGAGCATAGTTCAGGAATCCTAGTCATGGAACTGTTGGGAGGCTGAGAAGCTAAAGTGTAAGAACTATTAGATAAAGAGGTAGAATTTTGATTGAGGGCGCGATGATTGGTCCTTAGAGGCGTGCTTCCTGATTGAATAGCTTGGCAGGTACCTATCATTCCCGTTGAAACCATGAGCCCCAAGAGAATATATGTGTTGGGATTTTCCCAATTAAAATTTGATCCCCCAAACACAATTTCTGCTGGTAAAGGTTTTTTGCTTTGATGACTTGGTCGATTTCCTTTTATCATCTGATGACAGGACTTCTTGGAACGTAATTTTGATGACCCCTTTGCTCCTAAAGCTTCTGTGTAGGGAGCAAAAGTCCAAAAAATTGTAACTGACATCAACAAAAAACTCTTAAATCGAATCATAACATCTATTCTCACAATAAATAAAAAAAGTTTTTGAATAAACTTCTTATATATCATACAATATTTATTTCAAGTGTTTTTTCATTAAATAAATAAAAAAAACAAGTAATAATATTATGAATTAAATTTTCCCGATTGACCCCTCAAAAAAGGATCGCTAATCTTAATTCTGTTTTTAAATAGAAAATTAGTAGATGTCATGACAAATTCCACTTCAACCACAGCAAAACCTGCTTCTTTTTTCCTTTCAAAAAGTTGGGTTATTTGGGGATGTGCTGCTCTTTTTTACTGCTATCAATTTATGCTGCGCGTCTCGCCAGGCGTTATGGCTGAAGACCTGATGGCATCCTTTCAGGTAGACGGTTGCGCTTTAGGAACCTTAACTGGATTTTACTATTATACCTATTCGGCACTTCAAATCCCTGTAGGCACCCTCATGGATCGCTTTAAGCCGAGACGTCTTCTCACTTTTGCTGCCATTTTGTGCAGTTTGGGCGCCCTTGTTTTTTCTTCCGCCGACACGCTTTATGTAGCCGCATTTGGACGCGGCTTGATTGGTGCTGGTTCAGCCTTTGCCTTTTTAAGCTGCCTTAAACTCGGCACCCTGTGGTTTCCCTCTCATAAGCTTCCCTTTGTCGTAGGGCTCACTCTCCTTTTAGGAACTGTAGGAGGTGTCTCAGCAGGGTACCCCATGGGATGGCTTGTGCAAGTTTCTGGATGGCGAGAAGCCATGTGGTTTATTGCTTTTGCGGGATTTGGTCTTGCTTTTGCAGCCTGGAGCATTGTTCGAGATAAAGCTCCCGATCATTTAGAAGAAATTATCTTGAAAAGCCACGGAGACAAGGAAACCCATCTTCCCTCTTCAAGTATTTTGAAAAGTATTTCTGTTGTCATGAGCAAACCTCAAAGCTGGCTTATTGCCTTATATGGGGGATTTATGTACCTCCCTCTTTCCGGATTTGCTGACCTTTGGGGCCCTCCTTTCCTGATGTCTGCTTATCAGTTAGATAAATCGACAGCAGGCGGCATTGTTTCCGCAATGTATGTAGGGATAGGCCTTGGGGCACCGCTCTTCCCCTTTCTTTGCCAACGCTTTAATGCTTATAAAGCTCCCGTCTTTATTTCAGCTTTCGGCGCTTTAATCTGTCTGGCCATCGTCTTTTATGTTCCCAACTTGCCCCTGTGGCTTTTAACATTCCTCTTATTTTTGGGGGGCTTTTTCCTAGGGGGACAGTTTCTTGCTTTCTCCATGACCTGTGCTCTTAACCCCTTATCTGCTAGCGGCACTGCTGGAGGATTCCATAATATGATATGCATGTTAAGTGGGGTTATCTTTCAACCTTTCATTGGGTGGCTTTTAGATTATAGTTGGGGCGGGAAAATGCTCAATGGCATTCGAGCCTATGATTCTATGGATTTTGCTTTTGCTCTCAGCTCTATTAGCATTTCTTTACTTTTGGCTTGTTTTGTGATCTTTCTTATAAAAGAGCAATATACAAAATAAGGTAAAAAAATGAAAAAATATTTCACTTTCCTTTTTGCAATCAGTCTAGTGAGTACGGCAGCTGTTGCTGAAGTTCAAGTTCAAGACCTTTGGGTTCGAGCTTCAACCGGTCCGAATACAGCCGTTTATATGAAACTCAACAATACTTCAGGCTCGGGTGTCTCTCTCATTAATGTTTCTTCCCCTGTTTGTGCAAGTGCTGAATTACATGAGATTGCTGATGTGGAAGGAGCAAAAAGAATGCAGAAAATTTCCGCCATACACGTTCCTGCAAAAGGGAACACTTCATTAGAGCCAGGAGGAATCCATATCATGCTTATGGCTCTTGAGACTCCTCTTACAGAGGGACAAAAAGATATTCCCCTCACCCTTGAGTTTAGTCATGGAGAGAAAGTTCAATTAACGGCGCCCGTAAAGGCGCAATAAAACACAATTTGACTTAGAAAAGGTTTACCTTGTTAGCTCGCGATAAATTTTTAGATACATTGCGCTCGCGTCTTTCCCTTTCGGAAATTGTAGGCGAAAAAGTCAAGTTGACGCGCAAAGGACGTGAATATCATGGACTCTGTCCCTTTCACCATGAAAAAACACCTTCTTTTACGGTCAATAATGAAAAGGAATTCTACCATTGCTTTGGTTGTGGCGCCCATGGAGATGTCATTCGCTTTCTCACTGAAATTCACAAACTCACCTTTATGGAAGCAGTCAATGAGCTGGCAGCTAGAGCAGGCTTGACAATACCCACCGAAATGATTGGTCGCAATGAAGGACCAAAAGAAAATCTCGCTCCTCTTTTAGAAGCTCTTCAAGAGACTAACCTTTGGTATCAAAAAAATTTAGTTCAAGGAAAATTCAACGAGGCTTTACGCTATACTGAATCCCGAGGGATACGCCCAGAAACGCTTCAAAAATTTGAGCTAGGTTATGCCCCCGATGGGTATCATATCCTGGAAGAGCACTTAAAAGAAAAAGGCTTTGCCGAAAGCGTGCTTTTAGAGACGGGCCTTTCTGCTCAAGGGGAAGAGAGGAAGGCTCCCTATGACCGTTTCCGCGGGCGCCTTATGTTTCCTATCCACAATACAAAAAAGCAAGTTGTTGCTTTTGGTGGCCGTCTTTTAGATAAAGGAGAGCCTAAATACCTCAATTCTCCCGAAACACCGCTTTTTTCCAAAGGGAAACTTCTCTATGGCTATGTGTTCGCTAAAGAAAAAGCAGCCTCCGATCCCGTTCTCATCGTGGAAGGATATATGGATGTTATTTCCCTTCACCAAGCAGGATATAAAGGCGCTGTGGCTCCCTTAGGAACGGCACTTACAGAAGATCAAATCCTTTTGGCATGGCGCTTAGACCCTGAGCCCATTCTTTGCTTTGATGGTGATTCAGCTGGCTTAAAGGCTGCTGCACGAGCTGCTGAAAGGGTTTTGCCTCTTTTAAAACCAGGATACTCTTTAAGATTTGTTTTCCTCCCCCAAGGAGAAGACCCCGATAGCTTGGTTCGTAAAAGCACTGAATTTCAAAAGCTCCTTTTGGGAGCGCAGTCCCTTCTCGATACCCTATGGATGTTTTTAACCCAAGGGAAAACCTTTGATACACCTGAAAAGAAAACGGCTTTACAACAACAATATACCCTTTGGACCCAGGCCATAAAGCATGGAGACGTTGGCAAAAACTATCTTTTTGCGTTTAAGGATCTTTTTTATAAAAAAATTGTTCGAAAAAATGAGGGAAACACACATTTTACTCCCTTAAAACGAAAAAATGTGAATTTATTATCAATTCATGAGCATCTTCTTCTTGCAATTTTAATCAATCATCCCAATTTACTAGATGAGACTAGTGATGACTTAACTTTTTTAGAATTTAAAGAAGCTCGACTTCACGAAATGCGAGAAACTATTTTGCAGTTTTATGCAAACAACACCTCTCAAGAAGAGACTTTAAAGGATTTTCTTCTTAAGAGCGGTTTTGAAGATGAGGTAGAGAGGCTCCTCTCTCCCCAAGTTCTTCTTCATGGAGCTTTTGCGAAAGCTTCTGCTTCTTTTGAAGAAGCACAGGAGGGATGGAAGGAAATTTTCAGCCGGCTCGAGAGGCGCTCAGCAAAAGAGGATCTCTGTTCAGCACAGGACTCTTTGGCGAAGGAAATGTCCCCTGAGGCATGGAAACGCTTTAAAATGTTGAAAAAAAGCACTATGTTACACGATTAGGTTGTATATAGAGCGCAATTTATGATTTAGTATTGAGTAAATTTAAAGGATAGATTGAATGGCAAATATGGCAAGTTCAACTGCAGAAACCACAAATCATGATGAAAAAAGCTCCAAGGATGTCGTCTTAGGAGAGAAAGCGATTAAGCAACTTCTCGCCCAAGGGAAACAGCGCGGGTATGTAACTTATGAAGAGCTTAATGAAATTCTGCCAGAGGACAAACTAAGTTCCGAGCAAATTGAAGACATTATGTCCATGATTTCCGATATGGGCATCAATATTATTGAAGACGACGAAGCAGACCAAGAAGAAAAGCCCAAAAACGCCCTTCAAGGGGATGAGGATGAAACTGAAGGCGCAGCTGAAGTCAGTGAAGCAGGGAGAACAGATGATCCGGTTCGCCTTTATCTCCGCGAGATGGGAACGGTTGAGCTTCTCTCCCGCGAAGGGGAAATTGAAATTGCCAAACGAATCGAGTCTGGCCGTGAAATGATGATTGGGGCTATTTGTGAAAGCCCCTTAACCATCCGTGCCATCGTCACCTGGCGCGATGCTCTTAATAAAGATCAAATGCTTTTAAGGGATATTATCGACATTGAATCAACCTATACTAACGGCCCTTCTGATGAGGATCCTGATGGGGAAAACTTTGCAGAAGGGGCTCTTCTGGCAACCCCTGCCATTGAAGAGGAATCCTTAGAGGATGAAAGTAGCTATGGTGACGAAGATGCTGCCAGCCTCTCCATCTCTGCTATGGAAGATTCTCTGCGTCCCAAGGTTGTCGAAACCTTTGACCAAATCGCTAAAACCTATACACAACTTCGGAAACTTCAAGAGCAACGTTTAAAGACGCTTCAAGAAGGGAAAACAGCCTCTTCTTCCACTGAAAAAAAGTACGAAGACTTCCGCAACAAGCTCATTGATTTGATGGAGGGTATTCACCTCAACTCCTCTCGTATTGAGCAGCTGGTAGAGCAACTCTACACTTTTAACCGCAAACTTGTCGGTCTTGAGGGTCGCCTTTTACGACTTGCTGAATCTTCAGGTGTCAGAAGAGAAGTCTTTCTCGAAAACTATTACGGAAGCGAGCTTGCCCCCGAGTGGTTTGAGAAAATTGAAGGACTTTCGGGAAAAGGCTGGCAAAAATTTTTGGAAAAACATAAGATTGAAGCCCTCGAAATTCGCAAGACTATTGGTGAAGTTGCTGATGAGGCAGGCCTTCCCATTTCCGAATTAAGACGTATTGTGAGTATGGTTCAAAAAGGTGAACGCGACTCAAGCAGCGCGAAAAAAGAAATGATTGAAGCCAACCTTCGTCTTGTGATTTCTATCGCAAAGAAATATACCAACCGCGGCCTTCAATTCTTGGACCTCATCCAAGAGGGAAATATTGGCCTTATGAAAGCCGTTGATAAATTTGAATATCGGCGCGGTTATAAGTTTTCAACTTATGCCACTTGGTGGATTCGTCAAGCCATTACCCGTTCCATTGCAGACCAAGCGCGCACTATCCGTATTCCGGTTCATATGATTGAAACTATTAATAAGCTTGTACGAACCTCTCGCCAAATGCTCCATGAAATTGGACGAGAGCCCACGCCTGAGGAACTCGCTAATAAGTTAAAGATGCCCCTTGATAAGGTGCGCAAGGTTATGAAAATTGCGAAAGAGCCGATCAGTCTTGAAACTCCTATTGGAGACGAGGAAGACGGCCATTTAGGCGACTTTATTGAGGATAAAAATGCTGTTGTTCCTGTGGACGCAGCCGTGCTTTCTAACTTACGGGAAACCACAACACGTGTCCTTGCAAGCCTGACTCCCCGTGAAGAGCGCGTTTTGCGCATGCGATTTGGCATCGGCATGAATACGGACCATACCTTAGAAGAGGTAGGGCAACAGTTCGCCGTCACCCGCGAGCGTATTCGTCAAATTGAGGCCAAGGCTTTGCGTAAGTTGAAACACCCAAGCCGCTCTCGCAAGCTTCGCAGCTTTTTGGATACTTAAGGCCTATAATCATTCATATACTCATCATACTTGAAGATACCGTGCTTAAACGCTCTTAATTGTCATTCCCGCGTAGGCGGGAATCCAGTCATTTTCTGGATCTCCGCCTACGCGGAGATGACATCAGAGAGGAACCAGTATAAGGTATTTTCATATCAAATGAGTATAGTTTTCAGAAAGGTGATCATTGGCCACAATATATGGGCCATATACTTTCATAAACAGTTGACTAGGTGGCTCACGGCTGCACAGAAGTTTAGAAAAAGGAGATCAAAAACATGGGCGTAGTATTATCTGAATAAATTGTTAGCATTCAGAATAGACTTAAAGAATACGATACTACTTTTATAGATTTGATGCAGATGACTCTCGGGGAGGGGTTTTTATCTTTTGGAGGCACTGAGTTTTTAGATAAGCTTTTTCAAGGAATACCTCTGCAAGGGAAAAAAATTCTAGATGTGGGTTGTGGTTTAGGCGGCCCTGCACGCTATTTAGCAGAAAAATACGATGTTGATATTATAGGCATTGATATTGAGCCTGATGTCATTATACAAGCTCAGAGTATCCACGCAGCCGCATCACTAAAAGGAAAACTTTCTTTTTCACATGTTGAAAAAAATGATTTTCCTTTTAAAGAAGCTTCCTTTGACCTTATATTTGGGAATGTAAGTTGGTTACATGTGGAAAACAAGCCTTTCTTTTTTAAGAAACTCTATCCCCTTTTAAAAACAGGAGGGTACATTCTTTCTTCAGATTGGATGCATACGACGCCTTATTATAGCGAAGATCTTCAACGTTTTTTATCAATTGATGAACTGAATTACTTTCTCACTACACAAAAAGATTATGAAAAGGCTTTAAAAGATGCAGGATTTGAAGTTCTATTTTCTGAAGATGTTAGTGAATTCATGATAAAAGAATTTAAAATAATTTATCATGATCATTTTGCATCTCTTGGAGAAAAGATAAAAAAACATTATGGAGAACAAGTCTATTATACAATACTCCATAGTTGGCTGCTACAACGGTTGGTCTTTGAAAAAGGCGAATTGCAAAGTTGTATTGTTCGTGCTTTAAAACCTTAAAGCATCATCTATTTGCCTCGTATATACTATCTAGAGAAACTTCAGTTATATTTTTAACATATTAAAGATGTTGAATATAGCTTTGCGGAACTTCCCATATCCATATTCCACCAAATCATGTAGCAACCCGGATTTTTAATCGTATGAGTCACTGTAGGGGATACTAAGCCACCGATCGTAGATGTCACCGTAATCGGAAAAGATGAAGATGGAATCGTCAAATCGTGTATACTATCTGTACTTAACGTTCCGATAATTTTTCCATTAGTTTGCGATACCTGGATTTGAGCAGGAACTGCATTGTGAACAAAATAAGAAGCTTCTGTAGAAGAAGCCAATGTAAGATTCATCACTGTTAATTGAACATTCTCATTTCTCTCTAAGAAAACTGATTCTTTTTCTTTAAATATGTTACAAACTTAAATTTAATTCTCGCAACCAATCGTAGGAAACACAGCTATTCATGCATGTTAAAGCCATCAAAACCCACCTCATTCAATCGGGTGAGCTATTAGAGAACATTCTGGATCGTCACCTTCTTTCAATCTCGGAACAAACTATCCTTGTTATCACTTCAAAAATTATCAGTATCTGCCAGGGACATATTCTTCCAAAAACAAGTGCCTCGAAAGAGGAGCTAATTAAACAGGAAGCAGATGCCACCCTCCAAACGAAAGAAAACCCTTACGGTATTTATTTAACTCTTAAGAATAACATTTTGATTCCCTCGGCAGGCATTGATGAATCAAATGGAGATGACGTCTATATTTTGTATCCCAAGGATGTCCAAAATACTGCCATAGCTCTTTGGAATTATGTCCGTAAAAAACATTCCCTTAAGCACTTGGGAGTTATCATCACGGATAGTCACACCACACCTCTGAGGCGCGGCGTTACGGGGATTGCTCTTGGATGGTGCGGATTCAAACCTCTTTATTCCTACGTAGGAAAATCTGATCTTTATGACAAGTCCATGCGTGTAACCCAAATCAACCTTCTTGATGCCCTAGCAACGTCTGCTGTGTTGGTTATGGGAGAAGGAAATGAGCAAACGCCTCTTGCTATTATCAGTGATGCTCCCAAGATTTCTTTCCTTACGCGTCCTCCTACCTCGGCAGAAGAACAAAGCATACTTATTCCCATAGAAGAAGATCTTTACGCCCCCCTTCTTATGGGCACAACGTGGCTGAAACCTTGAACCTCATTTAGCATAAGCGCCGCAAGACCAAATGATTTTATTCCTTTAAAACAACGCTTTCTATTAATTTTCTGGAAACACTTGAGCTGGGGGGAAGTGGAGGTAATTTATTTAAATGAAACCAACGAGCATCCTCTATCTCGTTACCATCGATTTTAATTTCACCTCGTAAATATTCTGCTTTAAAAGCAATCATAAAGCTGTTTGGAAAGGGCCAACTTTGGCTCCCAAAATATTTCAATTCTGTTATTTGCACTCCGACTTCTTCTCTGACCTCTCGATGCACCGCTTGTTCAGCTGTTTCACCAATATCAATAAAACCTGCAAGCGCGCTGTATATTCCAGGTTTAAAATGCGCTGATCTAGCTAATAAAAGTTCATTTTCTCGTTGAATTAATACCATTACAGCTGGAAAAGGATTAGGAAAAAATGAAAGCTCGCATGAACCACATTTCTTTTCAGTGGTCTCCAAAACTTTTTGAATTTTTCCGCCACACTTACTGCAGTACTGAAACTTTGCATCCCAAGTTAACCAATGCAACGCTCGCAAAATGCGCTGCCCTAGGACTGTGTCATTTGTTGCAGCTAAGAAAGACTTTACATTGTTTATATAGGCTCTCTCTGTAAGCATTTGATCAGGAGTTAAAGTACTGCGGCAGTTGATGATGAGACTTGAATCATCTAAATAGGCTTCGTTTACGACAAGCTTTAATTGATTTACAGTTTCTGCAAATCGTAGGATTGGGGAGGATGTTTGAGAGTTAACGATAATTCCATCATCCGTAAAAAACAGCGCAAAATGTTCTGCATAGTTTTTGCTTAAAATATCTTTTGTCAGGAGTTTCATTAAGCCCTTGTTTCTTTTTGCCTAAAGCTTTGAGGATTTGGGTTTTCGTCGATAAACTTTAAAATGGCTTTACCACAATCAAAAGCAGAAGTAGAGGTTGTATCAACGATCATATCATAAGACCTTTCTGGCGTATGGACACGTCCAATTTGATCGCGACCCAGACCAAGGGCGCGATCTCCGCGAAGAATCTCCCGCTCTTGAAGAGTCTTCAAATCACACATAACGCCAATAAAATAAACCGTATGATCTTTGAGAGTCTCTACATAACGATTCAAACTCTCATCCCCAAAGAGAACCTCATCGAGGATGATGTCATGTCCATCATCCGCAAGAGTTTGAATGACCTTAGGGATTGTATTCCCAATAGCTTTTCCATAGGGTCCGTTTTCAATTCGCATCAAAGGCCCCAAATCATCATGCTCAGGGATAAAGTGAAATCCTTGATCTGCCTTATCTCCAAAACCCACATAAGACGTAGGCATCATGTGAAAAAAGGTATCGATACCAATCAAAAGATAGGGTTTTTCGGAAAGGAATTGAAGGGCTCGTGCAAGGGTTGATTTCCCTGCAGAGGAACAACCGTTTAGAAGAATGATCATTAATAGGCCTCTTGATTTTTGATGAAGGTTTGAATTTGATGCAGCTCTTCCAATCTACATTTTTAGTTTGCCACATAAATGAAGGATGTCAAATTTTTTGTGTAGGGTTAATTGGCCATTTTAAAAATGGGCTTGACTAAATAGTAAGTTTACATACTATATAAATATTTACAATTAAGGAGGTCACCATGTGGGTACGCACCTATAGCCAGGTTTTTAAAGACATCAAAAAGGAAAGAGTTTGGCAAATTTGGACCGATGTTAATCATTGGCCAAAATGGCATGCAGACTTAGAGTATTGTAAGCTGGAGGGTGCGTTTGCTGTCGGCAATTATTTCATGCTAAAGCCTAAAGGCGTCAAAGCCGTTAAAATTGAGTTGACGCACATTGAGGAAGACCGAAAATTCACCGATTGTACGTCCTTCTTTGGAGCGAAGATGTATGATACCCATGAGCTGGAGGAAACCAAGGATGGCTTGCGTCTCATCAACACTTTGGTGATGACAGGTCCTCTTAAGTTTTTATGGGTTAAGCTTGTCGCCCAAAATGTTGCAGACAGTGTTCCAAAAGAAATGGAAGCCCTTGTTGACCTCGCAAAATCCTAAAAAATCCGCTTTTGGATTTGAGACACCTGAAGACAGCCCAGGGTTTTTGCTTTGGCAAACAACAGTCACATGGCAAAAATTGATTAAAAAAGCCCTTGATAACCATGGCATTTCTCACTCTCAATTTGTGATTCTGGCTGTTACCTTATGGCTTGAAGAACATCAGCAAGATTCTACACAAGTAGCCATAGCGCGCCTTTCCAAGCTTGACAAAATGACCGTCTCTACATCTCTGAAAAAGCTTATCACCCACGGGTATGTCAGTCGCAAGGAAAGCCAAAAAGACACTCGCGCAAAATGGGTACATTTAACACCTCAAGGGAAGAACTTTGTCTCAAAGCTGATCCCTGTGGTTGAGGGAATTGATGCTGAATTCTTTGGGAAAATTTCTCAAGGTGATCAACAAAACCTTATTCAAATTTTAGGAAACCTAATGGCAGAGGTTCATGATTAGAGGATTAAGAGATTTCTCCTTATATAACCTATTCACTCGCGTAATGCAAAACAACGATGCTGATACCTTCACTTCCCATGCCTTCTAAATTTTGATAGACATGCTTTCTATCTCCGGGAAAGGCTAATACATCTCCCGTATCCAAGGAGTAAATATCTCCTTCGACAGTTACTGAGATCCGCCCTTTGGTGCAGGTAAAATACTCTCGCGTCCCTTTGGAATGAGGGGTCCCAACAAGCATGGCAAAATTGCGAAACTCCAGCCGTTCGAATTGAAGACCGGCAATGGGTCTTGGAAGTAACTCAACTTTGTTGACTTGGCCTTGGGACCGTTGATGTTTTTTCAGTTCATGATTTCGAATAAGAAGACAAGAAGGCTTTGGAGTGATAAGAAGCTCTTCATAAGGCACACCCAAGGCGGATGCCAGCTTGCTAAGTGTTTTCAAAGAAGGATTTCCCCCTCCCGATTCCATATGAGAAAGCGTTGTACGCGGAATACCAGAGATTTTTCCAAGCTGCTCTTGTGTTAGCCCCCGGGCTTTTCTCAAGTATTCAAGGCTTGCGCTCAAATTTTTACTGATTTCAGACATCTTATCAACATGATGGCAATTTATTGTCATTTTTGTCAATAAACAATCATTTTCGGGCAAGCTGTATTTGTTCATGATAAAGGAGAGATAAGATGAATCCAGAAAAATGTTTTTATGCCCAAGGGTCCAAGAGCAAAAGACCAGAGTCTCAATGCGCAATCTATGTGGATGGCACTGCTGGAGAAGAATTTCGCGAGAGCATTGATATTGAATTAAGCCATTGGGTTCCCAATCGTACGGAAAAGCGATATAAGGCAGGCACGTCAACAGAAATCTGTCTTAAATATATCGATGCCAATGAGAGCCTCCCCTATGACTTGGTCATTAACAACCATTTAGATATTGATGGAATTCTTTCTGTTTTCGTTCTCTGTTACCCAAAAATTGCCCTTACCCATCGAAACGTTCTCGTGGGAGCTTCTAAAACAGGAGATTTTTGGGCGTGGTCAGAAGGACGCTCTTTGAAGCTCTTTCAGGAATTGACCCTCCTTTATAGACGCCTTGATGCATCAAATATTGACCTTCAAAAAGCCTATGAGCTTTGTTTTGACTTTATTTTAAAGCTTTTAAAATCTCCGGAAGCCGCCTCTCCCGTTCAAGATATTCTTGAAAGACAGTTTTCCTTAATTGAACAAAGAAAAATTAAGCGCAGCGAGGTATCCCCTCGACTCACAGCTTACTTTGTGCCCCAAAATCTTTCCAAAGGGAAAGTAAAAGAATTTTTACACATCCCAAAATTTAATGAACCTCTTTCAGAAGAGCTTCCTTTGTGGCCACAGGTTCGTAACCGGCTGGATGAGGAAAAGATTCAACTCTTTGCGGTCGAAACAGAGAACGGGATTCATTATGATCTCTGGTATCCAGGATATGTTTGGGCGGATACCCAAGGATTGTGGAGACCACCTGGGCTTATTCTTTCCGATACAATGGAAGCCCCTCTTCAAATTCAGTGGCCTGAATTATCGCAGGTTATTCAAAGGCTTAATGAAATTGAAACAGGTGCTTGCTCATGGAAATTGTTTTCTGGGATTAACCTTTTTAGACAAGAGAATTCAAGAAAATTCCCCGTTGTTGCAACAACCTTGGATCAAAACAATGAGGCGAAGGAAAGCGGCCTATCATTAGAGGCTGTTATCGATGTCTTTCGTGAGGTTGCTCATCTGGCCTGAAGGAAACTTCAAAGTTGACCGTAGCGCAAAAGTGTGTTGATACTTACTCACACAGTAAAAATGCTTTTTATCCCTCATGGAGCTTTCAAATGAAAAGATTACTTCTTGCCATCATTATAAACATGTTCCTTTTTTCTGCAAATTTTGCATGCGCAATGGAAGAACCTTGCTCTAGCCAAGAACATCAGGGAAGAATTTCCAAAGCTCCTACATGGGAATTTTTAAAAGAGGGTGATGGTGTAGAAATTATTGCTCCCTCTGGGGCCCCTGTCTCACTTAGGCAGATAAATGAAATCTACTCTCTTATAACTACACATGGTTTAGCCCCCTTTTTACGTGAGGGAGCTATAGATAAAGCGGCTTCTCGTCATGATTATTATGCAAACTCTGATAAAGAACGCACAAGGTGTTTTATAGAGGCTCTTCAAGGACCCTCAAAAGTCTTATGGGCTTTACGGGGAGGATTCGGAGCTATCGAAGTTGTGGAACTACTTGAACGTTCTGCCATTTCACCGCCTGAACATCCCAAACTTATTATTGGGTTTAGCGATATAACAGCCCTCCATCTCCTAGCAGCGACTTGGGGATGGCCCTCCCTTCATGGACCCGTGATTGGGCTTGGGGAAGAGCTTTATCGAGTAACTCAAGCGAATGTTAATAAAAGTACTAAGCTTAGCTCTGTCTTCTCAACCCTTAAAGGAGAAGTAGGTGAGTTAGAACATACGTTTAATGTCGTCTATCCTGGCTCCCTAACTTTAGAAATGCCGATTTTAGGAAGTGTCGTGGGGGGAAATCTTTCTATTATTGAAAACCATAAAGGAACACCTACCGCTCTTCAGGGGAAAGGTCGTTTTGTTTTCTTTGAAGATACCCCTGAAGATGCAAAAAGGTTTTCCCGCCGCCTCGTAGGTCTAGTTCATGCGGGTGTTTTTGATAAAGCCAAAGGAATTATTGTTGGCAATAACCCTATAACGGGTTTCGAAGATTCCTCGCAAAAGACAATAGATGAAATTAGTTATTTCATTAAAAATTTTCTTTTACCAAGAAAAATAGACATCCCCGTCATATACTCGCCTCGCTTCGGACACGGGGAATTTAATGATGTGATGCCTCTGGGAACAGCAGCCTCCCTAAACATTCTTGGAGAGCAGGCAATTTTAAGGGTCAGTGTGAATGAATCAGCTTATTAAATGACCGTTGCCACTACTTTTTATGAGACTTTTCTTTGATCCCCATATAAATATCTAAAATGGTATTTTGGGGGTTAGAAGCCCGTTCATCATAGACTTCAAAATCAGTATGATAGCGACGCTCCCCTCCAAAGCTTTCAGGAGGCATTTTCCAAATATCCTGCCAAGCGTTGATAAGAACCGTTGGCATAGGCCCAGATGGGGTGGTAAATTTGACGTAGGTTTGAGGCGGTATGGCATGGCTTTCTAAGCCTTCAGGAATGGCCTCAAAAGAACTGACCTCTTCCCCAATATAGAACGTATAATCCCCCATATAATCACTTTCATAATTTGTATACGCACAAAGAGTCCTATTTGGATGTGTACGGTGAGGAATTTTTTCTGCCCATTGCCCTTGAAAATACTGCTGTACGCAGGGTGAAATCTTGGCGGTTAAGGGATCCATTTCTGCCTTATTATTTGTGCGCACATGAAGACCTATTAATTTCATCTCAGGCAGCTGTATTTCTGTTTTTTCCATAATTCGTTCCTTTTTTAATCATTAGGGGTTACTTTATAATCTCACGATTTTTGATGACAAAAAACAAGGTCATGACCGTAAGGATAATAAAAACGGTCATAAGAATTCCAATGCTTTGAAAAGAGCCTCGGTAAAAATAACCAGCAAGCTGAAGGCAGAGTGCTGAAAAAATAAGACGCCCTCCCTGCAGAATGGCTGACACCCGACCTTTTGCCTGCGGCATAAAGTTCAGACACAGGGGCTGAAGTATCACACTGGGGATAATCCCACCTATAATAAAGGGAAGGAAAGCAAGAGTAATCAATAATGGGCTGGAGCTGTTCATGAAAGTAGCCAAAACACAGCTTATTAACCCAACGCTATAGATTTGAATTGAAATGGTAAGCATTTTCTTCTGGTCATGACGAGCAACAATCAGACCAAAACAAAGACTTCCCAGAGCAAATACCAAGGCTAAGGCTCCCTGATAATATCCAAAGTGGGCGAGGCTTACACCCAGGCTTTCCATATAAAGTAAAGGAGACATTCCTACAAAGACCCAATAGGGTACAAAACTAAAGACAATATGCATGATCAAAAGCATCAGGGGCTTTGATTGAAATAGGGATATATATCCTCGCAACGAGAGAGTTTCTTTATGTTCCGGTAGTTTATATGCTGGGATAAAAAGGAGGGTCATCACAAACGCCAGCAATCCTAACAGGAGAAGAACTGTAAAGTTTCCCTGCCAATGAAAATACAAGGTGACATAACTCCCCAGAACAGGAGCAGCCCCAGCGGAAATGTTAAACAACCCGTTCAGAATGGCAAATAAGGACTGTTGCTTTTTAAGAGAATAGGCATCGGCAATAATTAAAAAACTAAGAATTGAAGGGGAGCTCACGCCTGCACCTTGCAGAAAACGACCACCCAACATAACTCCATAAGAGGGCGCCCATAAACAAGCAATACTCCCAATGATAAATGTCGCAAGGCCAAGCAATATGATGGGCTTCCGCCCATAATGGTCCGCTAGTCCCCCAACAAAAAACAGGCTCAGGCAATATCCGGCAAAGTTGACGGACAGTAAGGCCTCCACCCAAAAGGGCGTGAGGCTAAAATGACTTTGCAGCTCGGGGAAACTGGGAACAAAGAGATCGAATTCCATCCCTGTTAAGATGTCCATGAGAATGATGGCACTCAAGACCATCCCCTTTGAAAGCGCTTGTTTCATGTTCGTAAACTTAAGCTTCTTCTAATACTTTAGGTTTTGATGCAGAAGGCAGCTCTTCTTTCAAGCCTTCTTTTTTAGCTTCAATCCTTATCCGTTCAACTTTTTCTTTAAAAGCCTTATATTCCTGCAAAGCCTTCCCAAGCAACTTGGTTTTTGGCAGCTGTGTGACCTTTGTCGGATTAACGTGCTTTCCATTTTGAATCAATTCAAAGTGAAGATGAGGTCCCGTTGCAGTTCCCGTCGCCCCTACATAGCCAATCACTTTTCCCTGGTGAACTTTGGCTCCCTTTTTCATCCCTTTTGCGAAACGACTCAGGTGAGCATAGGCCGTTTTTGTACTGCCATTGTGGCGAATACAGATGTAATTTCCATAGCCTGAAAAAGGTCCACAGCGCTCAACAATCCCATCACCGGCAGCCATAATAGGCGTCCCCTTTGGTGCTCCAAAATCAACACCCGTATGCATTTTTGTATACCCTTTGATGGGATGCTTACGATTTCCAAACCCAGAATTAATGCGCGCCCCATCAATAGGCGTTTTTAAAAGAGCCTTTTGAACAGCCTCTCCAAGAGGGGTATAAAATCCAGGCACACTTCCCGTAGGTTGAAAACGGTATATTTCATAGGGTTTATTATCTATCACAAGCGTGGCTGCTAACAGCTCCCCGGGCCTTTCGTTACCCGATTCTTCATCCTTATAAGTATCATACAAAAGAGAAAAAGTCGTGCCTGGCTGAATATCTCGCTGGAAGTCCACATCGAAACTAAAAGCTTTAATCATATCATAGAGCATTTTTGGAGATGCTCCCGCCCGCAAAGCATCCGCATAAAGGCTTACTTTGATGTCACCCTCAATCGCCACATAACTGTGTTTGAGCTTCTTTTTATATTTTGTGGCTTGAAAAAAACCTTCCCCTGTACGCACCAGTTCTATATCGTTTTCAAAGTCTGCCCGCAGACGAAGAAACTTAAGATCATAAGTCTCTCCTTCCTTTTGTTCATCATAAACAACGTAAACTTCTTGACCGACTTTTAAGTCTTTAGGACTATAAACAGAAGAAAGCGCCTCTATAGCCTCATGAACTTGATTTATAGGGATGCCCAAGCGATTTAGAATACTGGCAAGGGTATCCCCAGCCGTGATGGTGAGGGTTTCGTCATAGGGCCCTTCTTTAACTTCTTCAACAGTTTCTGCTTGATCTTGCGTGCTTTGAGGAGACGAAAGAACCTCATTTTTTGGGCGAGGCGAGTCATCTATAGATAAGTAGAATACAAGACCATAGGCAGCCGCAATGCATAAGAAAATAGTGATGTATCTTGCTAATTTCTGCCGCATTGATCCTAAATAAATTGCCTGAAGTTTGTGGATAACTTTGCGTCATTAAAGGTTAAAGTCAAGTTTTTTGTTGCTTTTTTATCGAGCTTAATGAGAGCATTCCATGTGACCTCTCCCCTTATATCTTGGGGAGAGGTAAAAAACCTTAGTTCCCTACAATTTGCCAAGAACCATCAGGTTGACGGCAAGCTGTACCATAAGCTTTTTGGGTTTTCCCACCGATATTTACTGTTTGATTAAACTCACGGCAGTAGCGCCCATTGTCTTCATAGGTCCGGGTGGGAGTAATAGAGCCAGAATTTCCACTGTCAGGATTTCTCCATTGGGAAGTTTTACCAACAGGACTGCTCTCAAGAGCCCCTTGATAGGTACGCTCAGCACGCTCTCTATCTGCTTTATCAAGTTGTCCACCAATGTAACCACCAGCTAGAGCCCCTGCAACAGCTCCAACTGCTGTTGCAACTGTGTTACCACGACCTTTTCCAATCGTAGAGCCCGCCCAAGCTCCTAAAGCGCCACCGCCTACAGTTCCAATAGCTTGCTTTGGATTTTCGCATCCTGTTGTTAAAGTAGCAACAGCGAGAGAAAGAGCAATAATTTTTGTTTTCATATTCTAAATCCCTTTACTAAGAATAAATCAAAAATATCTTATGTAAGAGACATTAGATGAAATATGCCTCTTGATCAATGGGGAGAATCATGTACTTTTAATTATAAAAGAGATTTCAGAATTTATGCTAAACATAAGTCAACATGACGCAAGGATGATAAGACTTGCCACTTATGCTTCTGTCACAACAGCAGCTCTTTTGATTATTATTAAGCTTTTTGGATGGTGGCTTACCCATTCCATCAGTTTACAAGCCTCCCTCATTGATTCTCTCCTCGATGCGTTTGCCTCCTTTATCAACATGGTAGCCGTTTATCATGCCTTAAAACCAGCAGATAAAGAACACAGATTTGGCCACGGAAAAGCTGAATCTTTAGCAGGACTTGGGCAAGCCGTCTTTATTGGCGCCTCTTCCCTTTGGCTTTTACATGAAGCCGTAGAACGCTTTTCAAATCCTGAACCTATTGAGTCAATGGGAGTCGGTCTTTTGATTATTGGCATTGCTATTGTTATCACTCTTTTCCTTGTTTCTTTCCAAAAACATGTGGTGAAGAGGACCGGCTCAACGGCCATCGCAGCGGATATGATTCACTATCAATCCGACCTTCTCATTAATGGCGCTGTCATCGTCTCCTTAAGTGCCGCTCAGTTTTTTAACATGGGTGAAATTGATCCTCTTTTTGGTATCCTTATCGGTTCTTATATTCTTTGGAGTGCTTGGAAAATTATGCTCCAAGCTTTTAATATCCTCATGGATCGGGAGTTGGATGATAAGGAGCGTGCTATCATCCTTAAGATTATCCAGACCCATCCAAAGGTTATAGAGGTAAGAGACCTCAGAACCCGCACCTCGGGGCTTCAGCAGTTTATTCAGCTTCATCTGATTATGGATCCTAAACTTTCCTTACATGAAGCAGATCTTATTGCGGCCGAAGTTGAAAAGGAAGTCATCAAAGCCTTTCCTAAAAGCCAAGTGATGATTCGTCTTGTACCGGAAGAGCCTTCATCCTCCTTACCTTCTACTAAGAAAACCTGATTTTTTAAAATAACTTCACAAGAAGAATATACTTCTTTAAGTTTTTTTGTGACATGTTATACTTTTTTCAAACAACGTAAGGGAGAAAGTATGGAGCGAAGACGGCGTAACCTCTGGACCATTGGAGCCATTGGAATTAGCATTTTGCTCTTTGGAATTTTGGGTATTATTCAAACACAAAAGATGTCGCGCACAGTCGCTTTTTCAAAAGACATTCAAACACTCTCCAAAGGCCTCCCCTCCATCGGGGGGCCTTTCAATCTTATTGATCAAAATGGTATCCTTCGCACTGATGCAGATTTTAAAGGTAAGCCCATGTTGCTTTACTTTGGATATACCTATTGCCCTGATATCTGTCCCACGGCCCTTTACCATATGACAAATGCTTTAAATCAGTTAGGAGGCACCCTGAAAATTCAGCCTCTCTTTATTACCTTTGATCCTCAGCGAGATAAGGTTGAGCACCTTAAGGTATATGCTCAAAATTTTCACAAAGATTTTGTTTGGTTAACTGGCTCAAAACAACAAGTTGACGAAGTCGTAAAAAACTATCGTGTCTATGCTGCTCGCACAGCTGAAAACCGGGGGCAGGAGGATTACCTTATGGACCATTCTTCTTTGATTTACCTTATGGATAAAAATGGCCAGTATGTAGCGAGCTTTAACCATAATACGTCACCTGAAGAGATGGTGAAGCAGGTTAAACTTCATCTTGAGTCGGGAAAGCTTTAATTTCTAGAGATCCTTGACGCCGCACGACTTGATCTCGAGTTTTTTCGATACTGACGCACTGATAAGACTGATAAAAGCTTCAATCTTTTTTAATGACAGAAGTTGATTTATCAGCTGAGATAGGATCACCTCTCCCCGTTGTGGGAGAGGTAAAAAACCTTATTTCTTATATTAAATACAAACACTTGTCATCCTGAGGAACCCGAAGGGCGATCTCAGGATCCCCTACCCCAGCTTTTCCTTCAAAAGCTTATTTACAACCTCAGGACTGGCCTTGCCTTCAGTGGCCTTCATAACTTGGCCCACGAAAAAACCAAAAAGCTTGTCCTTCCCCGATTTATACTCTTCAACCATCTTGGGATTTTCATCCAGAATTTTATCCACGATAGAAAGAATCGCCCCCTCATCGGAGACCTGTTTCAAGCCATGCTCTTCAATCAAGGAGGCAGCATCTTTGCCTGTCTCCCACATACGCACAAAGACATCCTTTGCAATCTTACCGGAGATGACACCCTCCACAATTTGATCAACCAATCCTGCAAGATGGATCTCAGAAATAGGACAGGTGTCCAAAGTCTTATCTTCACGATTCAAAGCGCCGAACAAATCGCCAATTAACCAGTTGGCTAAAAGTTTGACAGCTTTAGAGTCACGGGATTTCAAGGCTTTAACGGCTGCCTCAAAATAAGCGGCTGTTTCTGTCTCTGCCACAATGATGGAGGCATCATAGGCAGGAAGCTCATAGTCCTTCATCAGGCGCGCTTTTTTTGCATCCGGCAGCTCAGGCATGGTTTTGCGGATTCCCTCAACCCATGCCGCGTCTAAAACTAAGGGCGGCAGATCAGGATCGGGAAAATAGCGATAATCATGGGCGTGCTCCTTAGAGCGCATAGGGCGTGTCGTTCCCTTAGCCGAGTCAAAAAGGCGCGTTTCCTGAAGAACCTCGCCTCCATCCTCGAGGAGAGCTACCTGGCGTTCTGCCTCATAATCAATAGCTTGAGCCAAGAATTTAATGGAGTTCACATTCTTAATTTCAGCCCGCGTACCTAAAGAACTGCCTGGCTTGCGTACAGATACGTTCACATCCACCCGCATACTGCCCTGATCCATGTTGCCATCACAGGTGCCAAGACAGCGCACAATCGACCGCAGCTTACGCACATAAGCGGCCGCTTCTTCAGAGCTTCGAATGTCTGGCTCTGAGACAATCTCCATCAAAGCCACACCACAACGGTTCAAATCAATATAAGATTTCTCAGGATGTTGATCATGAATACTTTTGCCTGCATCCTGCTCGAGATGAAGGCGCGTAATACAAATGCGCCGGGTTGTGCCATCTTCAAGCTCAATGTCCAAATGCCCCTTCCCTACGATGGGACGATCATTTTGAGAAATCTGGTAACCGGAAGGAAGGTCCGCATAAAAGTAGTTCTTCCGATCAAAAATAGATACAAGATTAATTTCTGCATTGATTCCGAGGCCTGTTCGGACGGCTTCTTCAACACAAATCTTGTTAATCACCGGGAGCATACCAGGCATGGCCGCATCCACAAAAGAAACTTGTGTGTTAGGTTCGGCGCCAAAGGCGGTTGCTGCTCCGGAAAAAAGTTTTGACTGAGAGATGACCTGTGCATGCACCTCAAGACCGATGACAAGTTCCCACGGACCTGTTGTTCCCTCATAAAAATAATGATTCGTCATGATACATGGCCTCTCAAAAAGGATTTAAACTGGGCGGCGTCTTCAAGGACGCGCGCCGTACGGAAAAGAACGTTTTCATCAAAGGCAGGGCCGATCAGTTGCAACCCCAAAGGAAGGTTATCCTTTGAAAAGCCAGCAGGCACAGAAATGGCCGGAAGACCCGCAAGGTTCGCAGGCACGGTCAACACGTCATTAAGATACATCACAACTGGATCCGTAGGCTTTTCATCCAAAGCAAAGGCTGCCGAGGGGGTTGTGGGCGTTAAGATGACATCCACCTTTTGATAGGCCAGCTCAAAGTCTTGGGTGACAAGGCGCCGCACCTTTTGCGCCTTCAGATAATAAGCATCATAATACCCAGCCGAAAGCACATAGGTGCCAATCAAAATGCGGCGCTGCACCTCTTCCCCAAAGCCTTCGCTGCGGGTATTTTCATAGAGCTCGTCCAATGTTCTCCCTGGCACTCGCAAGCCATAACGCACTCCGTCATAACGGGCAAGGTTGGAAGAAGCTTCCGCAGGAGCCAACACATAATAGGTAGGAAGACTATATTTGGTATGGGGAAGGCTTATATCGACAAGCTCAGCACCAGCATCTGTTAACCATTTTTTCCCTTGGTCCCATAGATTCAAAATATCCTCGGGCATACCTTCAAGGTGATATTCTTTGGGAATCCCTACTTTAAGGCCCTTCACGCCTAGCTCAAGAGCTTTAGCAAAATCGGGTACCTCAACATGCGCCGACGTTGCATCCTTTGAATCATGGCCTGCCATAACTTTGAGCATCAGAGCAGAATCACGGACATCCCGGGTAATGGGGCCCGCTTGGTCAAGGGATGAGGCAAAGGCCACCGTTCCCCAACGAGAACAGCGCCCATAGGTGGGTTTGAGTCCCACAAGACCGCTAAAGGCAGCAGGTTGACGAATAGAACCCCCCGTATCTGTTCCCGTACCTGCCACTGCAAGACCGCCAGCTACAGCCGCTGCCGTTCCTCCGGAAGAACCGCCAGGTGTTAAGTCTTTTCCATCAGCGCGCTTCCAAGGGCTAATTACATTACCAAAATAACTGGTGATGTTGGCTGACCCCATGGCAAATTCATCCATGTTGGTTTTACCAAGTGTAATCGTTCCTGCCTTTGTCAGATTGTCACTGACGGTAGACTCATAGGGAGGAATAAAGCCTTCTAGGATATGGGAAGCTGCCGTCGTTTGAATCCCCTTCGTACAAAAAAGGTCTTTCATGGCCAACGGAATCCCTTCAAGAGACCTGCCCTCCCCTTTTGCAAGGCGGGCATCACATTCCTTGGCCCCCTCCAGAGCCTGCTCTGGAGTTTCAAGAATATAGGCATTTAAATGACGATGCTCTTCCATGGAGTCGAGATAAGCTTTTGTCAACTCAACGGCCGAAAAATTTTTTTTCTCGAGGCCGCGTCTCGCTTCAGCAAGAGTTAAGTGAATCAGATCATTCTTTAGAGAGGGCTTTACAGCTAAATTTGTCATTTTAATCATTCCACAACTTTTGGGACAACGAACATATTACAGGCAACTTCAGGAGCATTCTGAAGAATATCTTGTACCTTATCTCCATCAGTCACCCTATCGTCACGCATGGGCATGGCAGGTGTATTCACACCAGCAATAGCTTCCGTACTGCCCGTTTCCACCTCATTTAATTGATCAATAAAATGAAGGATACGATTCAGATCTTCTTGCATAGGTTTTATGCGATCTTCACTTAATTTTATGCGAGCAAGGTGAGCAATTTGTTTGACCGTATCTTGATCCAATGACATAGTCATCTCCTGATAATTATTTATACCTAGTATTAATAGGTTTTTATAGAAAGGTTAAGGGGAAAAATCACCGTGATTGAAGATCCCGTTCTTTTATGGTCCCTTGTAGGAACGGCCGCAGGAATCTTTTTAGGTCTTACCGGCACGGGCGGTGGCGTTATTGCTATCCCCATTTTGATGACCTTTGGCGGCTATAATATTAAAGAAGCTTCAGCCTACAGTTTACTTGTTCTAACCTTTGGGGCTACTATCTCCTGGTTTTTTCAACGCGAAAACACCGTTTATCCAGTAGCAGCCGTTTTAATTCTTTTCGCAAGTATTTTTGCTTTTATTTCAACACCCCTAAAAGCTATTTCTCCCAACTGGTTAGTTAATGCTCTTTTAAACCTTACTTGCCTTTTTAGCCTTTATAGCCTCTGGATTTTACGAAAGACAGGTGATCCGGATGATAACCTCTCCATGATTTTTCGCCTTAAAACTGCATCCATTGGAGGCGCCATTATGGGGTTTTTCAGTACTATGACTGGCCTTGGGGGCGGTGTTTTAATTATTCCTTGGTTAACGGGCATCACACGTCTTGCTTTTGATCAAGCCATAGCGTGCAGCCTTTTAACCATTGCAGTCACAGCTCCCTTTTCCGCGTGGAGACAAGGAAATCTCAACCTAAGTACGGAGGCTTGGATAAGTCTTATCATCCCTCTTATTATCACCTCCTTTATCGTTAAAAAGTTGACGTCCTCTGTTTCCCATCTCCATATGATCCTCGTTCGAAAACTGACCTTGACAGGAGTCATTATTGTTTCAATGATGCGGACGTTAGCAGTACTTTTTTAAGAGGATTCATGCAAGAAATTACCCCTCAAGAAATCTACAAACATAAAAAAAGATTTGTTCTCGTTGATGTGCGGGAGCCTTACGAACTTACAGGGCCAGAGGGTAAAATAAAAGGCTCCATTTTAGCAACTCTGGGTCACGAGTTGATTTCCTTTTTAGAAGCGGCCGATCCTTCGAAAGAATATGTTTTTATTTGCAGAAGTGGGCATCGTTCAGCCCAAGCTTGCGACTTGGCGCTCAGCAGTTATGGCTTTGAAAAAACTTACAATATGCAAGGAGGCATGATGGCGTGGAATGAAATGCTTCGCCACATGAAATAAGAAAATGGAAAAACAAGAAAATCAACCCCTCTGGACACCCACAGCGCAGCAAATCGAAACAGCCTTCCTGACGGCTTTTTTGAAGAAGCTGAACCTTCAAAGTTATAAAGAACTCCATCAGTGGTCTGTCACGCACATAGAAGACTTTTGGCGTGAAGTTTGGGATTTCTGTAACGTCATCTCTTCCCAAGAAGGAAAGCGTATTCTGGAACACCCCCAGGGGGTTTTTAAGCCCCTTTTTTTTGAAGATGCACGTCTTAATTATGCAGAAAATTTGTTGCGCTCACGCCCCGCAGAGCATGAAGCTCTTGTCTTTTGGGGAGAGGATAAAGTAAAGCGAAAGCTTTCCTATAGAGACCTTTATGCCCAAGTTGCCACCCTTGCAGCGGCCCTTAAATCTATGGGCATCCAGCAAGGCGATCATGTTGCGGGCTATGTGCCAAATACACCTGAAACTATCATTGCCATGCTAGCGGTTACATCCCTTGGTGCCCTGTGGTCTTCCTGTTCCCCTGATTTTGGGGTGAATGGTGTTTTGGATCGTTTTGGTCAAACAAAACCTAAAATTCTTTTTATGGCCGATGGGTATTATTACAAAGGAAAGTGGTTTGATTGTCTTGAAAAGATCCCTGCCCTTTTCAAAGGGCTTCCTGTCCTTGAAAAAATCATTGTATTTTCTTACGAAGACAGAGACCTCTCCTTTTCTTCTCAAAGAGACGTGCAAACTTGGGAAGAAATTTTAAAGCCTTTCCAACAGGTCACGGACATTAACTTTGCCCAAGTTCCCTTTAACCACCCCCTCTTTATCCTCTATACTTCTGGCACCACGGGTGTGCCTAAATGCATCGTTCATAGAACGGGTGGGGTTCTCCTACAGCACCTGAAAGAACATCAACTGCATTCAGATATCAAGCCAGGAGATCGGGTGTTTTATTTTACCAGTTGCGGCTGGATGATGTGGAATTGGCTTGTCTCAAGCCTTGCTTCTCGCGCCACCCTCATGCTCTATGATGGTTGCCCTGAGGGTGAGATTTTATGGCAGTTTGCCGAGGCGGAAAAAATCACCCATTTTGGCACCTCCGCCAAATACATTGATAGCCTTCAAAAGACAGCTTATTGCCCCAAGGATTCCTATGATCTGACGGCCCTTCGCATGATTTTGTCTACAGGCTCTCCCCTTGCACCTGAAGCATTTGATTACGTTTATGAGGCTATTAAAACAGATCTCTGCCTTGCCTCCATCTCGGGCGGGGCAGATATCGTCTCCTGCTTTGCCTTGGGCTGTCCGATTCTGCCCGTGTGGCGAGGTGAACTTCAAGGTCCTGGTCTTGGCATGAATGTCCAAGTTTTCGATGAAGCTGGGAAAGCTGTTGTGGGCCAAAAGGGCGAGCTTGTATGCACCACCCCCTTCCCTTCCATGCCTCTTTATTTCTGGGGGGATGAAGGAGATCAAAAATATCACGCCACTTATTTTGAAACCTATCCCAATACCTGGTGCCATGGAGACTATGCAGAAGCCACCTCCCATGGGGGACTTATTATTTATGGTCGCTCCGATGCGGTTCTCAACCCCGGCGGCGTGCGCATTGGCACAGCAGAAATCTATCGCCAGGTGGAGAAAATCCCGGAAGTTCTGGAAAGCCTTGCCGTAGGACAAGAATGGGAAGGCGACGTGCGGGTTATTTTGTTTGTTGTGCTGCGAAAAAGGGCTGCGTTAACGGATGACCTTAAGAATCAGATCAAACAGCAGATCCGCCAAAATGCCAGCCCCCGTCACGTTCCCGCCAAGATTATCGCCATCAATGAGATTCCCCGCACCTTAAGTGGGAAAATAGTGGAACTCGCTGTGCGCGAAACCATTCATGGGCGGGAGGTAAAAAACAAAGCTTCTCTCGCTAATCCCGAAGCTTTGGAGCCATTTAAAAACCTTAAGGAGCTTCAGGAGTAATTTTTTTCTTGGAAGTGAAAGGTTCTTTTACCGTAAAATCTTTATATTTCTCTACTTTTTATATTCGTTTCTGCAATTAACTCCATATGAAAATGAGGAAGTTTATGCTCAACTTTTTCCTTTACGTTTTCGTTAAACAAAGTGGTTTCTTGTAAAGTTACTTGACTACCAACAGAGTATTTTATGAGACAGAAGTATGCACGTCCTGCTCTTCTTAATTTAATATATTCTACATTTATGTTTATATAAAGTTTTTTAGCACACTGTTCCATTACTTTTAAGATCACATCTTCGATAAAAGGTTCATCTGGTTTTCTATCGAGAATGTCTCCTAAATTTTCACGAAATAGAAAAAATGGTTTCGTGATAATGAATAGAGCAACGAAAATTGACATTATAGGATCAACGAAGGTAGCAAGGTGCTGTAAATGGGTATCTAAGCTTTTCTCTAAGACATAAGAAACTATAAAACCAATTAATAAGCCAAGCGTACATAATAAATCATAGTACCATCCCACAAGCTCAATTTTAAGCAGAGGCGATGATTTTATATTTATGCATTTATAAACATAAACACTTATTAACAGATCTGAAATTAATGCGAATATAATGTAATAGAAACCTAAATCGTAATTAACAATGAATGCTGATTGATGGTAAATATCTTTAAGAGCATGTATAAAGCTAACCATACATGTAACAATGATAATTGTTGTTTCAATAACGATTAGTAATGGCTCAAATTTAGCATAACCAAACTGATACGTTTGAGTAGCTGATCTTGAAATAAGCTTAAAAATGGTGAGAGAAATAAAGGACGTAAAAGCATCAAACGTGCATATCACACCTGATAAAATAAGAGCCGTTGAATGAGTCAGTATCCCTATAACAAGGGCAAAAGGAGCCGTTATAAGACAAAAAATGAAGACAACTTGTAAGCATGTCTTTTCATTAAAAATTTTGCTTTCCGTTTTCATGATCATAACTTTTTTCTCATTTTAACATTAAATACAGCTTGAAAAAAGTATGATTTTCTTGGTGAGCCTTGTCTTGGCTTCGAAAAGAAACTACGTTAACCGATGCTATTAGAGCTCAGCTCAAACAGCAAATCCGCCAAGATTATCGCCATCAATGAGATTCCCCGCACCTTAAGTGGGAAAATAGTGGAACTCGCTGTGCGCGAAACCATTCATGAGCGGGAGGTAAAAAACAAAGCTTCTCTCGCCATTCCCGAAGTTTTGGAGCCATTTAAAAACCTTAAGGAGCTTCAGGAGTAGTGATTAGTACAGGCACACTAGAAATTAGTGAATTAGCCTTTTAATTTCTTGAGTTGAAAGTCCAGTTGCGGATGAAATGACCTTAAGGTCCATCCCCATAGAAAACATATTTCGTGCGATTTCTGTTTTACTTTTCTCTACACCCTCAGCAAACCCCTTCTCGAGACCTTGTTGAACACCTCTTTTATAAACATCGGGTTTGAGATAATCTGCTAGTGTCATTAACTTTTCCTCATCAACTGTTTTCAGCTCTTTAATTGTTTCAAACAAATCTTCCTGATGGAGTGTCTCGCCAAGCGCCAGCACATAGGTGAGTACAGTACGAATATAACTCTCTTCTCCACTAGCTTCAAGAATTTTCAAATCTTGAATTATCTCCTTAAAGGAAGGCAGAATATTCGCATCATGAATATGCTTTAAAATCCGAGCCATTGTCCCGTACCACAAATATTTCCTCAACTCTTCATCAGAATTTTGTGTTAAATCGATGAGGTTATAAGGAGAGAAAAGGGTTTGTTTTACAAGCTTTCTCTCCTCCTCAGGGAAAAGATCAAAAAGATTTAAGGTGTGGGTATAGGGTCTTTTTCCTATGTAGAGGACCAGGGGATAAACAAGGGGCAATTCCTTTTTCTTTGTAGTCCTTAAATGATCTTCCATGACGCCCATCATATATTTTAAAAGGCGAAAAGAAAGGAGGGGATGAGATTGTGAAGCATGTTCTATCAAAAGATATAAAAAACCCGGCTTCCCATTAAAATCAACTTTATAAAGAAGATCAATGATTTGAGATTTTAGCTTGTCATCAATATAACTTTCTCTTTGTAACTGAATGGAAGAGAGATCGATATTTTCACGCACATGATCAGGCAAGTATCTTATGAAAAAACTCTTCAATGACCTTCCGATTGGTCATCAAGGAACGCGTAAATCTATCGTGATGAGATAATCTGTTTTGAGCAATTTATTATAATTGCTAATTAAGTTTTTTACAAAAAATACCCAAGTTTCTATTAAATGGCAAGTGTTGGATTTCTCATTTCAAGAATGAAGGCTTGAACTATAACGGACAAGATGAAATTGGTAGCGGAGGAGGGACTTGAACCCCCGACACGCGGATTATGATTCCGCTGCTCTAACCAGCTGAGCTACTCCGCCAGAAGTGGTAATGGATGGTGCCCAGAGGCGGATTTGAACCACCGACACGAGGATTTTCAGTCCTCTGCTCTACCAACTGAGCTATCTGGGCCCATCAGATAAGCTCTATAGAGAAAAAAGGGCTTTTTGTCCAGCCCTGTTAGGGGGAATAAATTAGAAATTTAGAAGAGTTGAATGTTTTCTTTCGGGAAATTTAAAAATTCCAATGACTGAGGAGCATCAATAGTATGCGTGTGCGGTTCTTTCTGGCTGAATAAGTTCAGATACAAGTGAGACAAAAAGTTAGTTGAGGTAGGGGCTGTGAAGTGGAGGGTAAAGCGATAGC
>JAIEQB010000068.1 GCA_019748065.1 Alphaproteobacteria bacterium
AAACCCAACATAATTGTTGAAAATCCTATTATTTTTACCAATCACTTCCCATAATTACTTTCTTCTCATAAGGGGGAGTTATAAGCCCTTTATTGGCGAATCTATATCTGTACTATGCATTTGATCGATGGATGAGAAGAGAGCACCCTTTCATGCCATTTGAAAGGTATGCAGACGATATTGTCATCCATGCGAAGAGAGAAAAGCAAGCGCAATTTCTCCTCGAACGTCTTAGGGAAAGGTTACAACAGTGTCATCTAGAATTGCACCCTACAAAGACGAAAATCGTCTATTGTAAGGATGCTGATAGAACAGAGGACTACCCGAATATTAGCTTTGTATTTCTAGGGTTTGAGTTCAGGCCAAGAGGTGCAAAGAATAAAAACGGGAAGCTGTTTTGTAATTTTCTACCTGCTGTGAGTCGATCAGCCCTAACTGAGATGAAAAGAACAGTTAGAGCATGGAGACTCAAGTGGTGCTGTGAGAAGAGCTTAGAGGACCTGTCGAAAATGTTCAATCCTACTGCTCGTGGCTGGATTCAGTATTATGGAAAGTATTATAAGTCAGGCCTCTTTCCTCTGGCAGAACGTATTAATCTGCATTTAGGAAAATGGGTGACGAACAAATATAAACCATTTAGACGCAAACCAAGGCGGGCTATGCATGCCCTAGGCAAAAGGGCTCGTCAAAATACAAATCTGTTTGCTCATTGGAGCATTCTTGGATATTTACCGGCTGATGGGACAAGGAGAGCCGTATGACGGGAGACTGTCACGTACGGTTCGGAGAGCGGCTGGCGGGGAGGTTCCGCCGGCCGACTCAACTTGATCTCCGCATTGAACCTCCAGCTGAAATGGATGTCCCAGTGGGCCGTAATCAAGATAAACCTGCTCAATGTCAACGTCGGAAGGAATTCTATGACTGGCTTGCCAATGAAATAAGAATAGAGGGTATCTATGATCGTCAGCGCGACATCAGTTTCGATGATCAAAAATATAGAAGTGGTGGAATTCGGTTGCTTTATAAGACCTTTAATGCCCCATTAGAAGGATTGAAAACGGGCATTCTTTTGGAAGTCGGTTTCGATGATGTTACTCCAAACGAACCTAGAAATATGAGTTCTTGGGCTTATGAGTTTGCAGCTGAAAAGGTACATGTTCTGGATAACAGACCTAAAGATGTGCTTTGCTATCATCCAGGTTATACGCTTGTTGAGAAACTGCAAACCATCTCTACTAAGTTTCGAAAACAGCAAAAAACCGATACATTTTCTGAAAACTTTCTGCGCCACTATTATGATGTGTATTGTCTTCTTCAAGACCACATAGTGCAGTCTTTTATAGGCACTCCAGATTATCAGAAACATAAGGAAAAACGCTTTCGTCAAGAAGACAATCCCATTATCGAAGAGAATGAAGCCTTTCTCTTACAGAATTCCGCAACAAGACTGGAATATAAAAAGGTTTACAAAAATAGTCGCAACCTCTATTACAAAGGTCAGCCAGAATTTGATGAAATCATGAAGATGATCCAGATTTATATTAAAAAGTTATGAGAAGATGGATATAATGACCCAAGCTATGAAATTACTGTAAAAAGAAAAGATTAAAGACGTTCCACACCCCTCCCTCTTTTCACGATTTTCTTTTCTCTTTTGCGGTTAAAAAATGATCTACAAAAGCCGCTCGTCCTAGAATGGCCCACTCCTCTTTTTGTGAGGGATGAGGCGGGAGATTTTGCTGCATTTTAATGAGGGCACCGAGAAGAAGCGTTGCCTACTTTAATTGGCAAGGCGTTTTGAAAGAAAAGCTTTTTTCGAGCAATTGTGCTCTAACCCATGGGAATCAATTCAATGCAAGAATAATTAACTCTAAGCTTGATCGCCTCGTTTTTTGGATAAATGGTTACAAATAATCTTATTGCGAAAGAGTCTAAAAGTGCTAAAAAACATTTGAAGTTTGATTCGTTTTGGTTCGCAATAAAGCGCTTGTGTTCTTCAATCAATCAAGGAGCAAATATACTTTTAAGAATTTATTCTTCCTGCAAGTTGAATTTTCATGCTTTCCTCAAAACTTTCATAAACAACTTCTTCTTGAAACATTTCCAATGCTTTGAGTACAAACCTTGCACGTGCTTCATGATCTTCTGCATCACATAGTGGACTTGCATGAGCTCCTCTCGTCGTAAAGAAAGCAGCCTTTGGAGAAGAATACGGCTCACCAAACCTATAAGAATCTCTAAGCTCTAATAAATCTGTATTATCAATCTGCGTATAAACATCCAAATTTAAATCAAAGAGTTTACAAGCAAGTCCAAAACTACCTAAATTTTCAAAGTCTTCCAAATTTAATGAACGTAAATTAGGATCAGATAAAGAAAGCATCGTATTCGTTTTAGAAAAACAAGCTAACATCTCATTAACAACTCCTTGATTGCTAGCTATCTGTTGTATAGTAGCTTTAGAGTTTTCAAAATCAATGGAACCAGCAGCCAATATGTCAATTTGTTCTCCCGTAAACTCTAAAGGCGCTCTTTGATCATATTGCATTTTATAATGATAAAGTTGTGTGTAAAGCTCAGCTGCAAGCTCTAAAGTTACCTCTTGTTGCGAAACTTTTGGATTGTTTCCCAAAAGGGCGCTTTCTATCTGATCTGCAAACTCCCTTCTAGAAATTCCTTTATCAGGAAATAACATGTTTAATGTATGTATAAAACATGTTCCATCACCTGGAACTATTCCTTTAATAAAAGTTTTATCATGAAATTTATATTTTTCATTATTTAAAACTTTATTGATTGAATCAATCTTCTTTTTTTCATCTGCTTCTTCGATAGACAAATGCACAGCAGAAGAGGAAGAGATTGTGGGTATTGCTTGATGTGAAGAAACAATTATACTCTCAACGTTTTCAACTTGTCCTTTAGGTTTTTCGGGTGCAGGAATAGCAGCATTTAAAATTCGTTCTAAGACATCTCTATATATCTCCAGTTCTTCAACCACACTTGTTATGTAAGGGCTGGGTGGGAGATGGCGGCAATTAATACAATCACAAGATCGTCCATCCATATATAAAGTTATATTAGAATAATTCATAAAGTTCCAACCGTACTCTCCAACCTTAATTTCGTTGAGGTGAGTAACATCATGAAGATGAGCAAGAGAATTACCTATAAAACAAATATCTTTCAACTTAGCTCCCAAGATCCAGCAAAGCTCACTTAAACAAGAATAAATAGGGTTATCAATATCGTGCCGTTTTATATAATCATGAGCTTCGTGAATGACTCCCACATAATGACGAATCATGGTCACATGATGCTCAGTTGAGAGTAAGGCTTTGTAATCTTTCAAAAACGGACCTCTGTTTTGAGAATCTCCTCCTAATACTTGATTCAGTGCATCAAAATGTACTCTTATTTCTTTAGAGGCAAGAAGGGAATCTTTAATTACTTTAATTATTTTGTGCTCATCACTCTCTTTTTCCTTTATTTTAGCATTAGACGGATTTCTTTGCGTTTTTTCCCATTTTTTCTTCCAAGTAGCAATATCAGCAATACCAATCTTTTCCAATTCTTTTTGAAGGGAATTAAAAGTAGTATACTTACGAATTTCTTCAATAAGTTTGTTAATTCTATCAGATAGTTCTTCTTGAGAGAGATCTTTAAGATTTTCTAAAAGTTTTTTAAGAGTATTGACTTTTTCTTTATGCTCTTCCTCTGATTTTCCGAGTAATTGTCCCTTTTTGAGTGTGTTATAAGCTGTTTTTAGTCTTATTTTTGCTCTTCTAGAAAGAGCTGACAATTTGTCAACATGAGAAAGAAAATCTTCCGGAGAGATATTAGTTGCAGATTCTCTTCCCTCTAAAATATTCTCTACTAAAGGTCGGTGATCTTCTACCCTTTCATAGGAGTGGATAGTACTGCGTAAATCATTACAATCCGCAGACGTAAGAGAAGTAGGATCAAGTAATTCTACAAGCTTACCCACTCCTCTTCCCCTAATCTGTATAGAGGTTTGTTGGGTATTATAAAAATTTTGAAGGTCTTCCCAATTGTGTGGAAGATTAGCCATCTCTCCCTGAGCAAAATGCAAAGTTTCATTAAAGTCTTCAAGAAGGAGAGGAATTAAGTCTTTTTCTGCACGTAATATTCTCACTAATCTTTTTTGAAATGAAATACCGTGTTGTCCAGAATCTCTAATCTTTTCTAAATGATCCCAAAAAATTACATTTGAAATGTTTTTAATAGTCGAAGAAAGATTCTTAGATGTTTCTCCTAAAATTTCTATAAGTCTTAAGATTGCAGATGTTGAAGGAGAAGATGTAAAGTCAATATGTTGAAAAACCTTTATAATTTTATGTAAATAAGTTGTGTCCGCTCCATATTTACTTAAGGTTACGAGAGATGGAAAAGAAATTCCCTCCGTTAGAGTTAGAGTAGTGGGTCTTTCTAGAGATTCTGCTATTTCTGTTAATATAAATTGTTCTATGAAAGGAGCTATTTGCTTAAATTCTTTTACAACCATATCTAACGATTCGGATAAGATTGTTTTATTTTGAGGAAGAAATAAAACATCTTTAAAACTAGGAGAAGTAGAATGAAGACTTATCAATCCAAGGTTTCTTAAATGGGTCCAAGGAATTAGCGCATGTGCAAGAACTTTACGAGCTTGAGTATGCTGTTCAATATTAGAACTTCGTAGAATATTATTGGATTGCTGAACTTGACTTAAATCGATATTTTGTAGTTTATAAGGAATTTTTTCATTAATTATGAGCAAATTTTCAAATTTAGAGAATAAAGATGATTGCCCCGAAGTTTCAGCAGAGGCAATTTCTAATTTACAAATATCCTCTATTAATGGAAGTGTTATGCGAAGATGCTCATTGATATCAAAATAACTTCGAAGGCGCTTAAGATTTTTTAAGGGTATTTTTAAAGCAGCAAGAAGCTCCTGGTAACCAGAGCTTTCAAATTGATCCATAGCTGTAAGAATTTGATAAATGGATGAAAATCCAATAGGTGGAATGACAGGTATGGATAAACCATGATCAAGCTCTGGTCTGTCTAATGGAGCAGCTAAGCATTTTTTTAATGTCAGAGAAGGAGAAAGTTTGCGAATAATAGGGAGTGCATCAAAAATACTATGCTCCTCATTTTCATCCCAATACCCCAAAGTACTTTCACCATAGAGCATATATCGAGCTGCATATTCAACAAAACGGTTGCGTGCGCACACGAGTAATTTCGCATCAAATGTGCTGGCATTTAGAATGGATACAAAATTTTCTAAGCCTTCAATCATTCTATCAAAAATATCTAATTCAATTTGAAGATGATAGGACGGCATTAGCTCATATACATCAGGCTTAAACTCTATCGGAATATGAAGGAGCCTTTTCAATGTTTCCAAACGATTATCCCTTTTAAAAATATCTTCAGGATTAATCGATTCTTTTATTGTAATGCCTATGCTACAATCAGGTGTACCACTTTTATCTTCTGATGATCCTTGCCTTAATAACTTTTTGATTTGTTTTCCCTGTGATGCTCCATCTTCCTCATCACTATCAGTTGCAAAAGTTAAATTTGAGGATAGCAAAAACATAAGCGTAAGAAAACTTGAAAGGTATTTAATGTTTTTCATAAACCTTCTCTATTTTTATTATTTTTATGATATTATAGCTTTGTTAAATGTCAATTGAATTATTAAGTATTTTAAAGCGTTTTTCGTACAGCGACCTCACCTTTTTCTCTTCCATGGTTTCTTTCTTCCCTTCATAAGTCTTCATCCATGTCAACATTTCATTCATAGCGTCTCCAAGCGCCACAGGAGAGCCAAGCTATGGAATTGCTGTAAAAAGAAAAGATTAAAGACGTTTCCACCTCCCTTCTTTTCACGTTTTTCTATTCTCTTTTGCGGTTAAAAAATGATCTACAAAAGCCGCTCGTCCTAGAATGGCCCACTCCTCTTTTTGTGAGGGATGAGGCGGGAGATTTTGCTGCATTTTAATGAGGGCACCGAGAAGAAGCGTTGCCTTTTCTCGTTCATCTTGATTGAGTTGGAGGTCAGCTCCAGCGTGAATGGCAAACTCATTAGCAAGACCAGATTTAATAAGAAGGCCTCCCAATTGAATTTTTGTTCGTGTTTCAGCCTTTCTTTGGCTTTTTGAAAATAAAACCTTTTTTGACGTCTGAAAAGAAAGTTGTTTGTTGGTTACGGCAAGCGCTTTGGTCATTTTACGCAACCTTTTGAACAGCCTTTGAGTTTGTTCTTTTCCTGCGAAATTTCTGGCCTGTTTCTCTCCATTGGTTTGCCAGTTGTGGATTGGCAATGGCTTGCTCGCAAACGTGAAGGAGACCTCCTACGAGGATATTGGCATCAAGTGCTGGATGAGGAACGCGCCTCAAAGCTTCTAAGAGTTCTTGGTTGCGTGTTTGTAAAAGACGATCGATGTCTTGTGCAATTTTATCTCTCTTTTTTTCAAGTGTAGAGATCTTTTTTTGTAGAGCAGTCATTTAAGTTTCCCTCTGGTTTCTTGTAGATTATTTTAAAAATACAATAACATAAAATAAGCAGTCCATCAAGATGTGAGCCGGCGACAAGCCGCGCGAATCTCTAAAGGCGCACTTAAACACGATTTGCAATCGTGTTGCGCGGCCCTGCGGGCGGCACCATATAAATAAGCATGGCCCAATATCACATGAACCTCGGACACATCTCAAGAAGTGGTGGCAGAAGTGCAACCGCTAACTTGGCCTATATTGCTTGCACCATCCTTGAGGAAGAACGCACAGGCCTTGTGTTTGATTACTCAAAAAAGCAGGGACTTCTGGGACAAGGGACTCTCGCTCCTGAGGGCTGTCCCGAGTGGGTTTATGATAAGCAGATGTTGCGGAATGCCGTTGAATCTTTTGAAGATCAATTGGCACAAAGAAGGTTTCGAGGACATACGGATACTGTCAAAAATGCAAAAAGTTTAGAGGCCAAGGAGAAATTTCTTGGATCTTGTCTCACAGGCTTTACAGCAAACTTTGCTTTGCCTCTTGAGATTGAAAACCCTTCCGATCTTCTCTCTCTTTCTGAGAGAATTGTAAAAGAATGCTATGTCCAAAAAGGATTAATTGCGGAATGGGCTGTTCATTATGATAAGGGAAATCCCCATCTTCATATTCTGGCAACGACCCGTCCTTGGAACGGAGACACTTTCTCCGAAGCTCGCTTTAGAATTGACCGTGAACAACTCATCGAGATTCGTCATTTAGCGGCCGAAACTACCAATGAGTTTGGTCAAGAGAGGGGATACAATTATCATGTAGATGCCCGCTCCTATGAGGATCGGGGGCTTGCACTTCTCCCCTCCCGTCATCTCGGGCCAAAGGCGTATCATAAACACAAAGAAGAGAGCCGCATTGCGCAAGAGAACAATGAGATCCATCAACAAAACCTTGCCCTTCTTTTGGACCATCCAGAAGAAATTGTGAAACTTGTAGCGACACAAAAAGTCGTTTTTACCCAGGCGGACATTGAAAGAGAAATCTTTAAAAGAGCCGGGGGTGATATGCATTTCTACAATCTTTTAAAGTCTCGCCTTGAAGGGATGGAGATTTCTTGTGAGTGGGTAAAGACAGCCAATGATAACGTGAATTTGAAGGTTAAAGAGGAAGACCTCAAAGCTGATTATGAAAAGACTTTGTCCGGGTTTGCAACCAAAATCCTTCATGGTGAGGAAGGGGAAGTGGTCGAGGTTGGTAAAAATCTGAGAGATGTGATTGTTTTTACCACAAAGCAGGCTCTTGAATTAGAAGAAAGTGTTTCTGCTGACGTTGAGAGGATGAGATCTTTTAAAGGAAAGGAAATTCCTCACGCAGTAAAAGAAGCCTCTGTTGCTTTGGCAGAACAACGCAATGGCTTTGCCTTTTCTGAAGAGCAACGAGCGGCCATTGATTATCTCCTTGATCCAGAGGGATTACGGGTTCTGACGGGAAAGGCTGGTACAGGAAAGACAACCGTCTTAAGGCCAGTGGTCGATGCTTACCGAGAAGCAGGGTATATTCCTATGGGAGCGGCCTTTCAAGGTAAAGTCTCCGATCTCTTGGCCCATGATCTTGATATTCCTTCCTATACCCTCGATCAGTTTCGTTATTATTGGGGACGTTATGATGAACTTAAAGAGGAAATCCCCACGTTGAAGGGCAAAGCTCTGGCTGTGGCTCATAAAGAGCTGGAGAGAATTTCATCCTATCAATTGACCCCTCGCCATGTGATCATTCTTGATGAGGGAAACATGGTAGGAGGAAACCTCTGGCAAGGGCTACTCTCCCGTATTCAAGAGGCCGGAGCTCACCTGCGAGTCGTCCAAGATAATAACCAAATTAAGGCTCTTTATGGGGCAGATATTTCCAGATTAGTTGAGGAAAAAGTCGGATGCTTTGATCTGAACGAAGTCCATCGCCAAAAAGAAGAATGGATGCGGCAAGCCTCTGCCTCTCTGAATAGTCATGATGATCTGAGTAAAGGGATTAAGGCCTATGAGGAGCATGGGTGCTTAACCTTTAAAGAATCCGCTGAATCAACACGTTATGCCTTAGCTGAGGCTTATGTAAACAATTGGAAGCGTACTCCTCATGAGTTTCATATGGCTCTGGCCTTCCAAAACCCAGACGTCTCCGACTTAAATGACGCTATTCACCATCAACTCAAACAAATGGGCGTTCTTGGCAAGAGTTTTGTTTATGAGGGGAAAGAATTTGCTGTAGGAGATCGCATTTTCTTTACAGAAAATGATCATACGGGGTGGTTTGTAAAAACCATTGATTCAGCAGGCAAGAGTCATCAGAAAGGGGTTAAAAACGGGAGCTTTGGGGAGATTAAATCCATCAATGAGGAACATTCCCAGATGGAGGTGGAGCTAAAAGATGGTCGCCATGTTTTGGTCAATCTAAAGACCTATGATCATATAGAGTATGGCTATGCCATGACTGTCAATAAGGCGGAAGGGCATACTTTTGATCATGTTTACGGTTGGTTTGATCATTTTATGAGTACAAACAAGACCCTCATTTGGATGACGCGTCATCGTCTTACCTTCCAAGGATTTATTTCAGGAAAGCAAGCGGTTGATGTCAAAGGCATGGTTGATGCTGTCGGGAGAAGTGAATACAGGCCTCTCATTTCTGATTTTGGGGAGAGTCCAGAGGCGGATCTCCTCAGAAAGTATCTTGCCGTTGCCTATGAGGCAGGAAAGCTGTGGGGAGTTCTTTCGAGGGAAAGCACTGAAACATCAACACAAGATCACCCAGAATGGGTTGATTTTCAAGCCGCCCAGCATGAGAGAAATCGTCTTGCTGAAGAAATTCTGGAGAATTGGGAAGGCGCACGCACCTTTGCCAATCAAGTGGGCTTGAAGAAAGTAACTCTTGAGATTCAAGCCGGCCTTAAAATACGAGAGTTAAGTACCGTTGAACTTGAGGCCTTGCAGCGGGTGGAAACCTATCGATCAATCTCACTTCAAGCCCGTTCTCTTTGGGAAGAGATCTCAAGGGCAGGCAACTTAGCTAAAACTCATCCCCGTATGCAAGATTATGAAGCACTCTGTCAGAGCAGAAATCAATTAGCCTATGATATTGCAAGCTTTCCTGAGATCCACAAACCTTTCTTTAAAACAACTGATCTTGCAACGTCTTTAGGGACAGGAAACACAGGAGTAGCAGAAATTCCGCCCCAATATGTGACCTACGGAGGAGAGGTCTACGATAAAGTACCTCCTTCTTTTAAAGCCGCTCAAAAACACAGCAACTCTTATATTAAAGCTCGCCAGCAAGAGGTCTTTAAAGAAAAGCTCACCTCAACACAAAGAGGAGCTTTTGAGGAACTTCTATCCTTTAAGAAGCAGGTTCAAACCTGTGGGCGCCTCTATGCGGTTCTTAAGGATGCGGAGAGGGGAGCAAAGGACCTCTCTTCTTTCAAAGAATCACTTGAAGAGGCGACGAAAGAGAGAGACTTTCTTGCTTATAAGATTGTTCATTCCTTTGAGCGGTATAGTCCTCTTCTTGAAAGAGCCGATGTGGCTTTATGCCAAAACTCTCAAGATCAATTGCTGAAGTATGCGGTTTATGGAGAAGTTCGGCAGATTGCCTTGAAGTACACCCTCTCTAAGACGGTTGAGAGGCGTTTAGAGCTTGCCGATCAACTTCATAAGATGATGGGTGATGCAGAGGGCACTTTCGATAAAGGGCTTTATGGGAAGATCAAAGGATTAGGGATTGATATGACGCGCCTACGTTTTGAACAAGGCTGTTTAGACGTGATGCGAAATGGAAAAGAGCCTCTTCATTTCGAAACGGTTGCAGAGCTTTCTGCGGCCTTTACAAATTTAGAGACCTATCGAAAGGTTCAGCAAGAGGTCGCTCATCATTGGACAATTATTAAAGCCCATGCGGTTGAGAAAGTCATCTCACTTCAAACAGATCGGCTCTCAAGTTTGAATGCTTTAGCTACAGAACAGAAACAAGAAAAGGGTCTCTCTCGTGAAGTTATAGAAGAAAAAGCCCTTGAGAATCTCAAGGGTAAAGACCTCGCCAATACCCAAGCTCTCAGCTACATTACCCGAGAAATTACAAATGTTGTTAATGGTCTGACCACGAGTAGCTCTGCCATAAGTTCAATGCCGCTTCCTCCAGACATTCAATCAAGGCAAGTGGAGCTGATGGATATTCAAAGCCACTTAAGAAAGGGTCCTTCGGGCTATATTGGGATCTATAATCGGGACCGAGATCGAGATCTTGATCAAAATCAGGATCCGGGTAAAAACAAATATATAGCTTGGGAAGAGCTGAGAGAGAAGCGGGTTTCACTTGCCACCTCAACCCTTGAAAAATATAGAGAGGTCATCAAAACTTCCTTCGCCCATGACTATAAGCGAATGGAAAAGGATGCCTATGAGCATCACATTGGGCAGGTCATTAAAGCCTATCAAAATACCTCTGGTGAGCAGAAAGCAGAACTTGCTGCAAACATTTTAGGGGATTTAGATCAAGAAAACAAAAATCAATTGGTAAAGACCAAACTTAAAAAAGCAGAGGTCAATTTTGAAGTTCTTCATCTTTATGGTCTCTATCATCATACTTCACCTCTTCTGGAGGACAAAGAAAAGGCATTCCAGTGTCTTGAGCGTTATGTTTCTGCTCAAATAGGCTTCTCTTCTCTCTGGAAGCCTCGTTCTGAAGTGATTGAGAAAGAATTAGGTAGCATCAAGGAACAATTCAACCTCGGGCGGGAAGGGTTTATTTCTCAGCTGGAAAGCCGCAATCCCGCCCGCTCCTGTTCTTTTGTGGTGGATCGTTTAATTGATGAAACCCAGGGTTTAATGGCCAAAACAGAGAAAGCTCCCAAATCCATCGAACGCACCCTCCAGGAACGTCTTCAAGAGCAGGATAGGTCTTTTCAATGGGGTCTCACAAAGGAGGACATAAATAGCCTCTCTCGGGGGCTTATAGAGCTCTCTCAAAGTCGAAACCAGATTCATGAAACACGCCTTGAGGTCATGAAAAACACACGTTTTGAGAATGATGCAGATTTCTTTAAAATGGCACGGGACCGAAATGAAGCGGCATTCAACCTCATGGAGAGCCCCTTGGGGAAGGCCATTGAAGATTCAAGCCATATCTTTTCTGTCAAGGGTTATGCAGAGCGGTATCATGGAAGGAAAGAGAAAGCACAAAATTCTCATTCTCCTACAATGGATGAGAAGATGGCAGCCTACCCCATGCTTCCCTTTATCAATAGAAAAGAAGTTGTAGAAAGCGCTCTCAAAGAAAACATGGCTGATTTTGCAGACCATGTTTTTGCTTCAGTTGGAGAGCCGCTTCATAAGGGCTCTTCGTCATTCACTCAGCGTCGCTATGGGAAAAATGGCCACATCTCAGTGAATTTAAGAACAGGGGGATGGATAAATTTTAAAGACAGTGAGTTATCTGGAGGCCCCCTTCACATGCTTACGAAGCTTAAAGGTCTTTCCTTTAAGGAGGCTCTAGAATATGGAGCGTCTTGGGCCAGGTTATCTCCTGAACAGCTATCAGCTGAACAGTTCTCAGCTCAAAACAAAAGCTATGATTCAATTCACGCACAAAAAGTTGAGAAAGAAACTCTAGAAAAAGAAAGTGAAGCCAAAGAAATACGGCAAAAGATTAAACGGGCTCAAAATCTTTGGGCTAAAGGTCAGCCCATTCAAGGAACCATCGCTGAGCGTTATCTCAAAGGGCATCGTAAAATAGAGGGGAAATTATCAAAGGATTTCCGTTATCTCCCGAATGTAAAGGTGGCAGGAGAACAGAACACAGGGAAAACCTATCCTTGCCTTATGGTCGCGGCTCGATCAAATACAGAAGACATCACAGCCGTTCAGCTTACTTTCCTTGATCCCAAGACAGCCAATAAAGCAGATGTCCCTGTTCAGAAAAGATCTTATGGGATTTTGAAAGGTTCGGCCGTGACGATACAGGTAGGTAAAGATTCCAACTATCTCTTCATTGCTGAAGGCATAGAAACAGCTCTCAGCCTTAAGGAAGCGGGGATAGAAGGTACCATCAAAGCTAGCTTGGGGCTGGGTAATTTTGCGCGCATTGAACCTCAAGATTCAAAAACCCATATTGTCATTTGCGGAGATCATGATGATCCCAAGTCACCTGCAGCCAAGAGCCTTGAAAAATCTGTTCACGCCCTTCAAGAACGGGGCTTTAAGGTGACTGTTATCAAACCGAATACCCTGGGAGAAGACTTTAATGATGTTCTCAAGAATAAAGGCCCAGAAGGTGTAAGGGAGATCATAAAACAACCGGCTCTTCAGGCTCTGACACAAACCGTCATTAAGGAGGCAGGTCATTCGCCTCAAGAGGTTTTCAATCAGATCACCAAAAGCTGCGAAAAGGTCCTTTATGCCTATATGGCCACGGAAAACATCTCCATGACTCATGAGCTAAAAGAGCGGATTCCACTTCAGGCCGAACGAGCGGCAAACTTCATTTTCTATGCTCATACCATCAATGGCTCAGAGCCAACAGAAAAAGAAACAAAGCACTTCCTTGCGCGTGCCAAGTATGAGCTTGACCGCATTCCTCACATCAAGGAAAAATTCACAGAAGAATGGCATAAACGCGGCAATTTTGATGAACAAAAAGATCCTCTCCTCATTCATATGATTGCAGAGCGGCAAGCATCCATTGAGGGTCGCCTTTTCCTTGAGGCAAAACAAGAAGGTTTAAAACCATCCACCAACATTCCGCAATTAGCAGAAGCTGAGTTCAAAGCTCATCGAGGAGAAACCAAAGCCCTCGCTCAAAAACTCGGCGTCCAGTATTCCTTTTCCGAAAATGCTGCCAACGAATGCACCAAGAATATACTCAAGTATCAAGAAACCCATGGCACCAGACCTACCAACACTCAAATGACTGCCATGGCTGAAATCGCCCACCAGATTGAGGAAAAGTACCCCGATTCCCTTGAAAAAGATCTCGGCTCCCATAATCTTGTCTACCTGCGCCGCATGAACGCAGATTCAATGTTCAAGGAGCAGTGCTATAATCACCGCCATGCGATCGCTCATGAACAGGACATGCTCAAAATGCAAGAAAAAGCCTTATTCGAAGTTCAAAGACAGCGCATAGAGCAAGAAATATCAAGACAGATAGAACGGGAGTTCTCAATATCGATATAGAGGCAGTGACTCTACAGTAATCTTACTTTACTCAAGTTTTTTAAGTTTATTTTGAACTCTCATTAAATGTGGAGAATCCTTAGGAAAATGAGCTTTCATGATTTCTTGAGCTTTTTGTAAGAAAAAAATGGCTTGTATTTTAAAGTTGTTCGTCTGCGATATCTCACTTTTATCTAATTCTAAAGTTGATTTTTTGAGGTAAAGTTCTGCTAGGTCCTCGAAAGCCAGGCAAATGTCCGGATGCTTGTTTTTTTGAAATACATGTAAAGCCTTTTGTAGAAATTCTTCAGCTTTTGCTAAAGAGTTTTCATTGAAATATACTTTCCCCAAATATCGTAAAATACGGGCATTCTTAAGGTACTTTCTATCATAATTCGTTTCATAAACTTCAAGGCATTCTTTAAAAATGTTTTTGGCTTTCTCTAAATTACCCAGTTTCCTGTATATATTTCCTAAATGTCCTAAAATCCAAAAGTTTTTTATATTATTAGACCCATACAAATTTTGATATAGGATGAGGTTCTGCTCAAGTATATTTTTTGCCTCCTCATAATCACCAGATTCACCATATGTAATTCCTAAGTGTATTAAAGGCCATGCAGCCCATTGATGATTATCAGAAAAATTACTTTTTAATATTGCATTTCCTTCTTTAAATAGGTATTTAGCTTTTTCATAATTCCCAATTTTTCTATGAGTAATTCCTAAATGTGTAACAACCCAAGCTATTCTACAATGATTTCCAGGGACATGTTGTTTATATAACATTAAACTATGCTCAAGTAATTTAAGTGATTCTTTATAATCCCCTAAAGATCGATTAATAATTCCTAAGCAGGCTACAATCCAGGCAATTTTAATATGAGGGCTAGAAAATTGTTTTGTATAAATCAAAAGACTTTCCTCAAATAAACTCTTAGCCTGTTGATAATCTCCTAAATTTTTGTACATATATCCAAGAAATGCCGATACTTTTGCAATCTCAAGGACGTTTCTAGAAGGAGTGTTCTTATAAATTTCTCGGGCTTTTTCGAACAAAGTTCTTGCATATTCAAAATTTCCCAGCTCTCTGTATGAAACTCCCAAATAAGTTAAAGTATGCGCGGTTCGAACTTTGTATTCAGTATCATTTTTATCTAAGTTTTTATAAAGATTAGCCCCTCCTAAAATTTTTATAGATTTTTCCTGATTTACATAAGAGTAAATACCACCTAGTTCTATCTTAAGGAATAGACTTCTTTTTTCACTTAATAAATTTTTATGCGTTAAAAATTCTTCACAATGCTTAACTAATGGTACCATTTGTGGATAATGATCTTTTTCTATTATATTAACAATATAATCTTGTATACTTTTAGCTATTAGATCTATTGTACACTTGTTTTTTTGCTGATCCGTCTCTCTCGTAAGGTAAGCTAGAATTATTGACTGTGTACTTCGATGAAGTGATAACACTTTTCCTAAAGAAGAATTTGTTTCTGCTGTAATAAAGGAATATTTTCTCAAATTTAATATAAAGTTATCAACAATTTCTCCATTTTTATATTTTTTTAATAAATCTATGGGAATATTTTGTGAATCAAGAAGACTTAAAAACAATACAAGATCTTTAAAATCTTTGTGTATTTTTATAAGCTGTTGTAAGGATAATGTAATGATACTATATCGTGATATATGGTAATCTCCTGCTTCTTTTAAAAGATTTTCTTGTGTGTTTAAAAAATCAATATTACATTTTTTTAAATTACTTATGTATTCGTTGTATGGTATTTTTGTTGTTTTTATGTAATAAGCAGCAACAGAAATATCAAGCGGAAATGGAGGAATATCCTCTAAAAATTTTTTTACTTCTTCATTCTCAATAGGAGTAAACGAATATACATTCCCTTGACTCATAATTTTTTTAAAAAGGGATAGTTTTTGGGAAGAGTTAAGTTCTCCAATTTGAATAAAACTATTAACATGCTGATTATTATGAACATTACTATCTCGAGTTGTCAAAATAATTTTTCCTTGTCCCCAAGTGACAAAATCCTGTGGAAAATATCTTTGAACATCGGAAAATTTTTCAACATTATCGTAAATGAGAATCCAATTCGAATAAATTTTCAATCGTTTCTTTACATATTCTATGGTTTTTTCTTCTCTCTCTTTTGACACTGTTATCTTTTGAATGCCCCCAAGTATGGTTTTTTCTTCTTCTGTTTTCGCAAGAGCTTGTGCTAGGTTTTCAAATGATTCCTTGAGCTTTTCATGTGTTTCAGCATTAATCTCCCAGATAATATTTGACTTTTGTTGAGCAACATACTGACGAGCAAGAGTTGTTTTTCCTGCCCCTCCTGGTCCGATAAGAGCAACCGTTTGAATTCCATCTTGGTTCTTAAATTTACTATCTATTTGATTGATGATCTCAGATCGATGAAGAAGAGTTGATTCTGTTGGTATAATTAAGTCTGGTCGAACAAGAGACTCAGCTTTTGTGTCCAGGGTTGGAAAGTAATTTCTACTTAGTTCAGGATCCTTATTTTTTCTTATGATTAAAAATCCACCTCCTAAAAATGAGACAGAAAGAATAGTTAAAACAAAGCGCCATTTATTATCTTTGAAAAATTTTGTGGTTTTAAAGAGAGTAATTTTTTTGTCTTTTTCTTTGATCTTTTTTTCTTCTTCATAAGATTCATCACCTTTTCTCTTAGAAAACCCCTGCATACCTTCATATTGCTCTTTAAAATTTGCAATAGCGTTTGTTATATTTCTTTCTTGGAAGACTTTTTTGAGAACTTCAAAAACTGAAAAATAATAATTTTGTTTTTCGGAAAGGTCTACAAAATCAAATCTGGAAAATTCTTGAAATGTATTTTCTTGCTCCCTCTTTTCTCTCAGGAGTAAAAGAACCTGGTTCGAATTTTCTTTTTTCACTACATTTTGATCTAATCCTTGATCCCGAATCTCAGCACTAATGCCCGTTTGAGCTAAATGATTGCCCAGATAACGAAGAAGAGCATTTTTTAGGTTGCAATCCTGCCAATAGACAATTAAGCATGTTGGCAATTCTTCTCGTCTCAGTTTTGAAATCTCCATTAAACTTTTTTCAAATCCTAACTCAACAACCAAGCTCGCATAGTATTCTCTTAAAAGAAAAAGTTTTTGAGACTTTTCAATGAAATTAATGATGCCTTCTTGTGAATTGCAATCAAGTTTGAGCATGATATTGCGCAAATGTGTCGTAATAGTTCTTGGAGAAACGGAAAGGATAAAGGCTATCTGACTTGTTCTTCTGGCATTCAAAAGACAGGAAATGACATCGATTTCTCGACGAGTAAAATTAATTCCATTAAGCTTGCTTAGGTGCTTTGAATAAATATCTTCACAAAAAGGTAAGTCATTATCTTGCATAAACTACTTTGTTTAGAACTTCTTCTCTTAAGAAGGAAAGTCCTTTAAGAAACAACATCTTTAATCTTCCTTCCAACTCTAAAGAATTGCTCAGTATCTGTAAAGCTATCTACGTATATTTGTACTAATCACTCCTATTACGCCTCTTATATGGATAGAGACCGGCGATCTCTTAACGTACGCTTTAGATGTTAAGCGGCGATAGTTTCTAAAAAACAGGGCCTCTTAACAAAAATGGGAGTCCCAAAAAGGTCTCCCATCTAAACACTAAGAAAGGCTGCAACCTTTCTTAATTAATACTCAACAAGGAGATTATAATATGACTAATTTTAAACATCAAGGCTTAGCAAAAGCCATACTCTGCTTAAGTATGTTACTTAATGCAGGATCAATAAATGCAGATCCTTTGGATCTTGAAGGACCAAATCTCATTGGCCCCAGAAGGCCTAGCCGTCCAAAACAGGATTGGGAGAATAAAAAACCTGAAGAACAAAGGGAAATTTATATAGCAAGACATAATGCGATGGCAGTTAAATATGGACATACTGAGCATATAATTGATCATCAAGCGTCTCATAGGGGAATATCTCTAACAAAAGCTGCTGAAGATTTTAAAAATGAATCTATTGAATTGAATCTTAAACTGGAAGAAGAGGGTGCAGAGATCGATAGTCTTGGACAAGTAGTCGTACATACAAGTAAAACCGTTGCTAAGACACTTGTTGAAACCAACGTGGAAAGAGAAGAAACAAAAAATGTTCTCACTCAGTTTATTGATAGATGTGGAGCTTTTGTAGAGAGTTTCTTTAAATAATTAAATTCATTCTTCTGATGGGTCTTAGGCATCTTCAGTGTCTAAACCCATCAGTTGAGTTTTGAAGCAATGTACAAAATGGGCATTTCAAAACTATCAAAACCTTCAAATTATAAGACACAGATTATAAGATCTCTTTACAGAAGATGAAGTGGCCTCTAGAGTTAAAATTAAATCTATTGTTTTTTAAAAATCCTTAATTTCTAAAAGGCACATTCTAAGCAAAGTAGATTATGGAAGAAATTGAAGTTATTTTTACTGATACCCTCTATTCAGAGCATTTAGAGACCATTAACGAGGTAACTTTTACACACCGAGAAATAGATGTGATTGCGTGCCTCTTAAATGCAAGAGGAACGAGTAAGATCGCATCTTTCTTATCTATCTCGCCAAGAACAGTGACCACACATATCCGTAACATTATGCTGAAACTCGAGTGTAGCTCCCGAGAAAGCATTATAGATTTTATTGAACGATCTCAGAAACTTTCTATTTTAAGAAAGTATTATACTTGCTTGATTACCGAAGTAACTTTTGAAAAAACTCTACAAGAAATTTCGAAATTAAAGCATGGGGAGAGTCCAGCTTGTGTAATTATTTATTGGAATAATCAGGATCTGAAAAATTCTCTTATTCATCGACTGTCAAACCATTTAACACAAGTCAACCTTAAGATTGAAATTCTGGAAAAAACCATAGACCAGAGACTTGAGAATATAGAGAATTTAAAACACACTCTTATATTGTTTGTCGAAAGAAAAAGTCAGCAAGATGATTATGCGACTCTTTCCAGTTCTGATTTTGTAGATCTATTTGAACAAAAAAATTATTATTTCTCTGTTTTTGAAATTCTTAAAAAACTCCTTCCTAATAGTAATTTTGAAGATATTTTGATAAAATTTAGAAAACAGACGGGGGAACTACAAACTTTTTCAGAGGGAAAGGAATATTCACCTAAAAAAGAAAAACAAGAACTCAATGAGTCCAAAAGTAGAGTTCTCCATAAATTCAAAGAAATTTTTATACAAAAAAAGTGGTATTTTTTATCTTCCTGCTTTGCTATAGGCATTGCTAGTGTTGGATTGATAGATTTCAAGTCTAGAAAAGAATCCACTCTTAACCCCTTATTGATTTATAATGAAGGTAAAAAAACGAAAGAAGAATCTTCTATTCGTTCAGATTTGCCTCTCCCCACCAGATCAACACTTCTCCCTCGCCCAGAAATCATTGCACAAATAAGCAAGAGTCTTAAGGAAGAACCAGGCATCAAATCAGTTGCTCTGGTAGGGCTTGGAGGAGCTGGAAAAACAACTCTTGCTCGTCAATATGCTCATCAACAAAAAGCCCAAGTTGTTTGGGAGATCAATGCGGAAACAAGCGAAAGTCTTATAAATTCATTTGGATCTCTAGGTTATGTCCTCTGTCAAAATGAAGAAGAAAAAAAAACACTTAAAGAATTACAGCTTATTTCTAAACCTTTAGAAAAGGAAGAAAAGATTATATTTTTTGTAAAAGAACGGCTCAAACTCTATCCTAATTGGTGCTTGATATTTGATAACGTTGAAAAATTTAGTGAGATTCAAAAATATTTTCCAAGAGATCTAGAGACTTGGGGCCAAGGGAATGTAATTATAACGACACGAGATAGTACTATTCAGAATAATAAATATATTAACCATGTTCTCAATGTAGGAGAATTAGATTCGAATCAAAAATTTAATTTATTTACCAAAATTATGGAAGTTGGAGACATTCAATCTTTAGATCGAGATAAGCTAGAGGAAATAAGAAACTTCTTAGTAGAAATTCCCCCTTTTCCCCTAGATGTTTCTATTGCTGCATATTATTTAAAAGCTACAGGAATTTCTTACCATGATTATTTAGAAAATCTACAGAAAAATCTTAAGGATTTTACAGATATACAGGAAGAAATTTTAAAAGAGTCTGGTGATTATTTTAATACACGCTATAAAATTATCACCTTAGCTTTACAACAACTCATCGATACACATAAAGATTTTGGAGCTCTCTTATTATTCGTAAGTCTCCTTGATTCTCAAAATATTCCTAAAGACTTACTAAATAAATATAAAAACGATGTGGTTGTAGATAATTTTATTTACCATTTAAAAAAGTACTCTCTCATTACTAATGAGTCAATGAGTTCCCTTGTCCCTTCTATTTCTATCCATAGAAGCACTCAAGCAATTTCTCTAGATTATCTCACTAACTATCTGAAGTTACACCAAAATGATCAAATTATAAAAACGATCAGTTATGCACTTGATGGCTATTTAGCTAATGCGATAGACGAAGATGATCTTTTAAAAATGAAAAATCATTGTGAAGTGTTTTTAAATCACTCTCATTTATTAACAGATGCTACTCTGGCAGATGTTGCTCAAAGTGCCGCAAGAACTGGCTTAGGGGCAATTTACTTTTATCTAGGTAATTATAAAAAGACAAAATTTTATCTCGAGAAAAATATTACAAATATAAATACAAAAGATAAAACTTATCATTCCATTTTAGCAAGAAGCTTGGGGTATCTAGGAACTACCCACAGGATTCTAGGAGATTATGAAAAAGCAAAAAAGTTTCTTGAACAAAGTCTTAAAATTTATCGTACACATTTGCCCGAAAATCATGTTAGGGAAGCTTGGATTTTATCGCAAATTGGAATCTCTTATAGAGATCTTGGCGAATATAAAACAGCTCAGAATTTCGTAAAGCAAGGACTTATGCTTTATAAGCAATACCTCCCAGCGGGACATACTAAAATCGCTTGGGCGTTAGCAACCTTAGCAACTGTTCAAATAGAACAGGGAAATTATAAAGATGCTCTGGCATTACTGGAAGATAGTCTCAGTGTATACCGAAAGTCCTGCTCTGAGAGCCATATAAGGGTTGCGTGGATTTTAGCACACTTAGGAATTGCTCACCATGAACTCGGAAATCATATAAAGGCAAAAGAGCTTCTCGAGCAAAGCTTAATTGTTTATAAAAAGTATTTTTTTGATAACCACATTGAATTAGTGCGAGCTTTAAGACACCTTGGAAACGTATACAAGGATCTTGATGATTACGAAAAAGCAAAAAGATGCCTTGAAAAGAGCTTAGCAATTAGTGAGACAAATTATGGTAAAGATCATATTGATAGCGCTTTATGCCTAACCAGCCTTGCAGATGTTTATAACACTCAAGAAAAAATTGATCTAGCAGAATCGTTTATAAAAAGAGCATCACTGATATTGCAACATAAAAACCACCCTACATTTCATATTGCCTTAGAAAAATATGGGGAGCTATGTATAAAAAAAGCATTAAATGCTGCAAAAGATGGAAACAATGTGCAATCTAAAAAGTTAAAAAAACAAGCGCTTGATTATTTACAACAAGCTTTAAAAATTGTAGAAAGTCGCTACCCGACAGAGTCATCATACCAACAAAAAATCCATTCTAAACTAAGAGAGATACAACTCTCCATAGCGGATTAAGTGTAAAAGTCAGAATTAATCAATGCGGCTTTTGACTAACCCTTCAACAGCATCAAGTCCAGATTTAATGGCCCCTTGAATCCATCCTGGATCTAAGGAACAGTGTTCTCCAGCAAAATAAAAACTTCCCTCAGGTTTTTTAGAAGCATAGTAATAATCTCTCATATCATTAGGCCGCATCCCACAAAACGCTCCCTTGCTCCAGCGATAAGAGTCCCAAGACATAGACATATGTTTTTCAGCTGGATGAAGATATTTTGGAAGTTCAGGGTGAATTTTTGTGAGCTCAGTAATTACGACATCAGCTCTTTCTTCCGGGGGAAGCAGCCCTAATCGCAAAGCATCTTGTCCCCAGTTATAACTTCCTAAAAGAACGCCGGGGACATGTTGATCGTCTAAAAAGGCTGTTTTTGATTCTACCGTAAGAGGATCCGACACGGTAATCATCCCTCGAAATTTTTTTTGTTTCCTTGGAGTAAGTGAGGGTATAATTTTGGCATGATCTGAAGGGTAGTAGGTTGATCGTGTAATTTGATCGCTCATAGAAGCCCCCCCTAGAATACGTTCTTCTGGAGAACCTCGTTCCCAAAATCTATCGGTAAAGTGAAGTAGAACTTTGGTTGAGGAAGCGTAACTAAGATTCCTAATAGCTTCCATTTTTATAGGACTGAATCCTTTAAGTTCCATCGTTCGCAGGACACTAAAAGGGATTGTACAAATCACATAATTTGCTGCTTCATCTTCAACAGGCTGATTTGTTGGAGGAGAATCCCACTTTGAAGAATCTGTTTTACGGGTTTTAAATTTAATTTTTTGAGTAGAGCTAGGAAGAAGTTCAATTGATACAACTTCTGTATTTAATCTGATCTTAACTCCATTTTCTTCCAACATACGTGCAAGAGCATTTGGCAATCTGCTAAATCCACCGGCAACTTCTTCTAATCCATCACCTGTTTGGGTAATACCTTCACGTAAAAACATAGAAACAGCTTTATCCCACCATAATTCTAATCCCGTTGTAACCCCAACAAGCTCCTGGGCATCTCTGCTTTCCACTCTTTGTCTTAAAAAATCTCCCAGAGAAAGTCTCTCAAGATCAAGAGCATAATCATTTAGAAAAGTTGTCCCTAATAATCCCCCCCATTCCTCTTCTTTATCAGGTTCATTTGCTGAGTCTTTATTTCTAGAAAATAATTGGTGAAGAGCATTGGAAAGGTGTCTATGTAAAATTTCTGGAGGAGGGTTATTAGCTAGTATTTCTTGTTCATAAGAGGACAAACGATATTCATTTCTGATGAAATTAGCTGCATCTCTCATTCGAAGCGTTTGACCCCGCAAATGATAAAAACAGTTTGGACTTTGATGAGCTGTAATAAATGGACGCAAGCTACTTGTTAAGCCTACGAGGTCGATATAATGACGGGTATAATCGTGACTAGCTGGAATGCGCATAGCCCCTAATTCGCCATATTGACCTGTAGAATTGAAAGTATGTGTCCAAATCCTTCCTCCCACACGACTTGAAGCTTCTATAACTTCTACTGGATAAGCGAGCTGATTTAATTCATAAGCTGTTGTGAGTCCTGCTATACCCGCTCCTATTATTTTTATAGGTTCGCTCTCTTTATAGGGTCTATTATTTTGTGTAATTCTTGCTAGCTGCCTTCTCACGGAAGTTTGTATAAGTTCTATACATTCGCCCGAAATCATCTTAATAGCGCTAGCCTCATACATAGGCATAAAGAAAAAAAGCAAAAACAATGCTTTTAAAGTTGTTTTATTTTTTTTATTAATCATTCTCTGTACCTTGAATAGCTATTATTATAATCAATGCGGAAATTTAGGGCTCTCTTTGCCAGCTATTGACGATGGCCAAACAGGAACTCCTCGTAATTTTCCCTCTAGAGTTCTTAATTGAACTGTAATTATTGGTTTTTTAGAATTAGAACCATCTGAATCAAATCTGATTGGACCATAAAAGGTAGTCAGTTCTTCCATGCTTCGTAGAGAACTAATTAAATTACTTCCTCTAAAATCAATTCCTCCTCCATGAGCTCTAGATTTTTTAAGCATTTCTTCAATCACGATTCCCGAAGCCGCAAAGCCAGCGACATGTTCTGAAGGATTCTCACTATATCTTTCATAAAACATTCTTTGAAAATCTGTAGATGATACGAAACGATCTTCAGCAAAATCTGAACACGTATCAGACCAACAGACACTTCCAAGTAAATTTTCAATTGGAGAGGAAATCTGAGTCAAAAAATGATGACTTGTAGCGCCAACATTTAGAGCGAGAGCTCCATATGTAAAGTCTTCTCTAGCGCATGAGTTAATAATAGCAGCCGCTTCTTTCCTATGACCAGAAACAAAAAGTAAGTCAGGATAGAATTGGCAATTTTCTCGAGCTCTAAGGCTGATTTCTGCCATAAGTGCATTTAAGTCCCTGAGCTCAGTTGACTCTTGATAGGCCGGACAATGCGAAAAAGTAATAATTGGAGAGCTTTCGGCTTGTTCTATTTGGAATGGGGAAAGGATCTTAATTCCATTTTGTGTAAGATAGCTTGAAAGCATTTGAGCTTCTTCGCAAGAATCACATTCCTTACAAGACAAAACCATAGCCGTGCGAGGTTTAGGGGAAACATGTTTATAAATGGCCATAAAGGCATCTTTCAAATCAGAGGTTTTTCTTAATGGCGAAATTCCAAAGATATTTCCTAATCCTCTATTGAATAAAGAAGGATCTCTTCCTGTAGATGTTATCATTGGTATGTTGTAATGGGCTAATACATTAGCAAGAACTAAATTCGCTGACGAAGGATAGGTACCAAACATGGTAAGGATTCCTTCATTATTTCTATCGCTTGTGTGATTTTCTAAGAATTTTGAGAATATTCTCTCAAGTTCTCTCTCATCTGTTATTGAAGCAGTGTCTTCGTAGCATATATCGACTTCGTATCTTTCTCCATTGACGACTACACCTCCTGCTCCATTAATAATTTCTTGCCAAAACTGTGCTCCTAGAAAGCACTCTCTTCCTTCTGCTGCGTATTGCCCTGTGAAGGGTAAACAGACTCCTAATTTAATTATAGAAGCAGGGGGCTTTGGAAAAAAATGTGAAAAAGCTATTCCATTGGCTCCTCCTTTGGTTGGTATTTTAGCTCTAACTTCGAAGGAGTTTAAATCAAGTTCAGAAACCCATGGACTATCGGCGTTTGTTACATAGGCAGTCATTTCACCTACAATAGGTGACATTGCCACTTGAAGGGGGTCAACGCCTGTTACAATTCTCTTAATGACTTGACCTCTTTGTTCAGGGCCTATATCAACAACAAGAACCTGACTTTCACGAGCAGCGGGAGCTAATACAAGATTTGTCCCGGGAATAAATTTTGAATAAAAGAGTTGGCCAACACCTAAATTTCCAAATTTTTCTATTGAAGTCCCAGAACTTTCAGAAGAAAGATCAATAACTGAAAGTTCGTTTTTAGCAGATACAAGTAAAGATGTGCCACTTTTGTTAAAATCAAGACCTCTTACAGCTCCATTAAAAGCTTGAGAATTTGAGGAAGAAGAGGATTCTAAATTAGTAGGATAGTGCTTTTTAACTATACCCGTCTTCGAGCTAATACATGTCACGCCATTAGCTGCGGCGTAATACCACATATCAAAATCTTCATCCTCTGGATCTTTTTGAGGAGCAAACACGAAATTGTGTGTTCCTGCTGCTAAAGGATAAGCATATTTGGCTAAGCCTAAAGTGGTTGGTCGGAAGATTAAACTTTCCACTTTTTTTTCTCTTAAGTTAAAAACAAGCATCATTGATTCTTGAAGAGCATTAGTGCTTGGAAAGCGGCTATTTACACACTCAACGTTAACATACAAATCTTGACCATTTGGATGTAGTTTCAAGCCATGGGGGCCCCAGTAATTTTTTCCCTCAAATGTCGTGTATAAACGATCGATTTCACAAAAATGCACAAGATCGATTATTGAAATACTATTACCAGGATAGCCAATCTTCATATCATAGTCTCTAATACCAAAGTTAGAAACGTAAGCTCTTAAGCCATCAGGTGAAACTTCAATCTCGTGAGGATAAAAATTAAGATTAATGCGACCTACTTCTTTTCTCGTTTCTGAATCATAAATACCTAAACTATTTTCTCCTTCTTCAATTAAGAGAATCGAAAACGGTCTACTTTTTGGGACAAATGAAAAAGGCTTTATAGGAACAGAGCTATCTTTAAAAATACCTTCTTCACCATGTCGCAAAGAAAGACTACTTGATGAACTTGGTGAACCTGAATCGTCTTCATTCATGGACATAGCCGGCAGGCAAAAACAAGTCATTGAAACAAAAAGACAAATTAAAAGACTTAAGGCACATTTGACATGATTCATAAAATCTCCTATTGATTTTTCTATACTAAAATACATAAAACCATCTTAATGGTTAATTAATCGTTAATATTTTTTAAAAGCCGATCTTCGTAAATTAAATTCAATCATAGATTTTTTTAACGCTATTTTTGAAGTGCTCTTATTAAAGGATAGGCGCACTGCAACTGGTGAGATTTTCCCATGCATCCAACTACAACTTCGTTATTTTTATAGATTTCCCTTCTATTTCATAGAGAATGCCAAAATAGTATAAAGGTATGGAAGTCAAATCTATATCTTCTCTTCTATCGATTTTTTGATTAACCAGTTCTTCCTGCTCTTCTTGAGAGACGCCATCTGCACTCATTCCCAAATTAAAATTTTTAGAATTAAACGAGGATTTTATATATTTCATATTATATTTAATTGTATATGGATATACATACTTATCCTTATCTAAATAGCTTTTTTCACTATGAAAAAACATAAATAAATTAGGACCAAATATTTCTTTTATGCCAGCCATCTCTTTATGTATAATTTTAGTGCATTTCGGACATGCATCAAGACAAGAGATTAAATGTATTTCATAATAGTTGAGCGTATAACCCTCGGGCAAGAGTCTTACAAAAGTGTCGTTCGGCAGCGTTTGGATAGCAGATAAGCAAAGTGGCTCTGTATGTGACTCACCTTTATATTTCTCCTCTAACTTTATCCTGACTGGGGAAGCAGGAGGAAAAGAAGAGGATCTAAAAAGATCATAAATATTTTCACACGAATTACTATGTTCGTCGAATTTGTGTGAATGTTGATAATTTCGCTTAAAATTAGATAAAGAAACTCCTTTAATGTTTTTAAATGTAAGAAAGCGTGGCTTAGGACCTTTGTAATCCGGAAATTTTGAAAATTGTTCACTACAGAAAACCAAGATTTTATCTTGCTCTTGAGGCCTCGAAGTTTGGAGAGTTGGAATCCCGTTCGCCTCTCTAACGTAAAGATTTCTCCATTTTCTTTGGATTCTTCCATTTTTGCTTCCGGTTGCAGATAGGATAACAGTTAAAAAGTTAACCTTTTCATAGCAAGGTGTACTTTGGGAAAGAAACTGAACATGATTTTTTATTTCTCCATCTAATAAATCATATTCTTGGCTGTAAACTTCATCACCCTTGAAAGAAATTCGGCTTGCCGTTGGGTAATATCTGCAGGATTCAAGTGTCGTTTTCTCCCATTCATCATTAGTCTCATCATAATCAGTTTCAATAATATGTCGAGACAAGTATCTTAAATTTGGATCTTCCTCATCCATACTTTGAGCAGTGGGTAAAAAAGATAATAAAAACACAAAGAGGCAAAAAACAGTTTTTAGCAAAGACATAATTCCTCCTTGTTTGTCACTTTGGATTATTAGTTAGTTTACCTTTTTATAGAATTGAAATAAATCCTATTTTTTAGGGATCTTTTTAGGGATAAAATAGTCACAAACTTAAATTCTAGAAAGAAATGCAACTGTTTTACTAGCAGTTTCAATGACAAAATGCGAACTTTCAGATAGAAATAAGATTCATATAGAAAATTGAGAAACTGTTTTGCGAGATAACAAATAAAAGTTAATAGGCGATCTTCTGATTTTTCTCGTCCACGACTTCTTTCTTAGTCCCCATGAGTCTTCATCCACGTAAGCACTTCATTCATAGCGTCTCGAGCCATGGGGGCGTTTGTTCATATAGAATAAAAATGACAGGTAGAGTGTATCAAAGAAGCTCAGTTAGCATGTTTAACTTTAGTTTTTAGAGTTTTTATAGCTGGAAAATAACGTTGGAGACTTCCTAGAATTAAGAAAGAATACTGATTAACAAATTGAGCTGTTTCTTCGGTTGGACAGCATAGATCAATGGATTTGCCTTCGGAGCAAAAAGTGCCGAGCTTACTATTCCACATCTTTTGTACAGGAGAAGAGCCCATTAAATCTGTCATTTCATTGCAAACTGATTTCCATAAAGGATCTTCTATATGGGAAAAACAATTATGCTCATGATACCTATCATTGATAGAATTAGTTCTTTGACTTTGAAGTGTTTTTTTTAATGTTGTAGGGGAAAGGTCGTTGCTTAATGAAATCGTTTGCTGTTGGGAAGAAACCTTCTTCATTCGAAATAAAAACCTTTCGTTTGCGAACCACTTTCATGAACAAAAGAGTAAAAATATCTTTAAACTTAAAATATAGATTGTTGTCTCTTTTATAATATTTATTTAAACCCTATTTTTGAAACATCAATTAAGCATACTAGCATTCTCTTTTATGAATAATGCTATCAATGGTATTGAAAAAAACTTCATAATGCTTCATAGGTAAAATCTCAATAAGCAGATGATAGAAAGATTATATTTACTCTTCTTCAATGCCTATTAAATAAGAAAAGCAGTAAAAAAGGGTACTTGTTAAAACAAGAACTTCCTACTTACCCCTCTCTGATTTTCTTAAAAACACTTCATATTTATGGGAGAATGTATGAAACAAGTTAAAACCGTATTTGCAGCTATGGCAGGCACAGCTTTAGAATTTTATGATATTACCTTATATGGCTTTTTTGCTTCTCTCTTTGCCCCTCTCTTTTTTCCCTCTACAAATCCTACAATCTCTTTAATGGCAAGCCTTGGAACTTTTGCCGCTGGATTTCTCATGCGTCCTTTAGGAGGAGTTTTTTTTGGTTATGTAGGCGATCGATATGGGCGAAAGAAAGCCCTTGTTATTGCCATCTTCCTTGTTACGTTACCAACGGTTACAATTGGACTTGTTCCGACCTATGCAGAAATAGGAATCCTTGCCCCTCTTATTCTTATCTTATGCCGTCTTCTTCAAGGAGTCTGTGTGGGAGGAGAGTATGGAGGAGCTGCCGTTTTTATTTCGGAACAGATTCAAGGGAAAAGAGCTGGCCTTGCAGGAAGCATATTATGTGCAACAGCCTTTCTAGGAGCCATTGTGGGATCAGGGATAGGAGCCTTGTGTACAGCCTCTTTTATGCCCCCTTGGGGATGGAGGATTCCTTTTTTAATCGGAGGGATTTTTGGTTTAATAGCCTACTTTTTCCGTAAAGGAATTCAGGAAACAGTTTCTTTCTCTCAGGTGAAGAAGAAAAAAAGAGACTTTCATTTTCCGTTGAAAGAGGTTTTTCAACAAAGAAAGCTAAATTTGCTGTGCGCAACGGCAATGGGCTCATGTGTGCAGATCCCCTTTTATATGGCCTCTATCTACATGCAGATTCTTTTAATCAATGAACTAAAGTTTTCCTCGTCTGATGCCCTTCTCGTCAATACAGGTGTCATGGTTTTTTGGATGGGACTCCTCCCCATTGCAGGATTTCTATCAGATCGGATAGGAGCCATTAAACTCATGTCCTGTTCTGCCCTTGCGGTTATGAGTCTCGTCTATCCTCTCTTTTTCTTACTTGAGCATCACCTTTCTTTGGGGACGGTTTTAATTGTCCAGCTTATGATAAGCCTAGCAGGTGTTGGTTTTATGGGGGCAGCTCCTGGGCTTATGCCGCAGCTTTTTCCTGTAGAAGAGCGTGTGAGTGGTACGGCTGTGGGGTTTAGTTTAGGGCAGGCTCTTTTTAGTGGTATAACCCCACTCATGGCTACAGCGCTCGTGACTTGGACAGGAAACTTTAAAGCTCCCGCTTTTTATCTTATTTTAACAAGTTTAATTGGCTGGTCAGCTGTCAATGGAACTGCCTATTTATTGAATGGAAAACAAAGAAGAAAACAAACATTCATTGACATCTCACAACCCATTTTAGCAACCTAATCTCTGAAACCTAATCCTCTGGAGCTTTTATGAAAACCCAACCTCAGATTATATGGCACTGCGTTTTGACAAACTTGACATTACCTTTTTTTCTTTCTTTGCTCTCGCTTGTTTAAAAATTCTCAAATTACTTTGTTAACAGTACCATATCTAAAATTATAACACCTATTTATAATTATTTCTTCGAGTTTTTTATAGGTGCCCAATTTTACTGATAGTTTAAAATGAACTTAGAGAAGATACTAATTAAAACTCACATCAAACACATTAATTTTCATGTTATTTTCTGAAGAACTTCTTGAGAAGTAGCTTGTAATAATGCATAATCTTTGCGAGAATATGTAAATCCAGGCACAAAAGGTATAGACTTGCCATCAGCTGGTGATACTCTTAAAATAACTCCATGAGATAAAAAATTTGCATACACTTTTTGCCTTTCATCAAAGTTTAAAGATTCTATATTTGGAATTTCAATAGCACCAAGGAGACCTGCGTAACGCGCTGTTCCACCTATTTTGTTTGCTACGTTAGAAACTAATTGTCTTAGTAAAGTCTCACCTAGCTTCATACTCTTTCTTACTTCTTCTGTTCTCATTTTATTAAGTGTAGCTATTGCAACACGACAACATAATTGCGATCCCGCATTCGTGTGGGCATACTCAATTATTTCTCCACTAAGAATATCTAAAATCGTTGGAGAAATTAATGTAGCTGCTAGGGGTAATAAACCACCGGTCAACCCTTTGCTTAACACCAAAATATCCGGAATAATATTATGCATTTGAGATGCGACTAAAGTTCCAGATCGACCAAGACCACACCCAACTTCGTCAGAAATAATTATTGTCCCTTTTTTTTGAAAATTTTGTATTAAAGTGATAAGATTTTTTGGAAGCAAACGAACACCTGTTTGCACAGGTTCATATATAAGTGCTCCTGGAACAGGTTCATTTATACGCGCGAAAAAACCATGGGGCTAGCCCCGTGGATGTAGCGCCCGCCAAGTCTTTTTGCTACGATGCT
>JAIEQB010000080.1 GCA_019748065.1 Alphaproteobacteria bacterium
TCCCTTCTTATTCTTTAGCGACTGTAAGAAAGACTTAGCCTACTCTATTCTTTATCTCTTATCCAAAACTCAGGTTAGCTATGGCTATTTTTTCTTGCTGAGCTTCCTCTTGAGCTTTTTTCAGCGCTTCTTCTTTTTCCTTCAACCCCTTCTCGAGCCCTCTTTTAAAACCTTTCCCTTCATATTTTCGAAGGGTATTTGACTCGACCATCAGCCACTTGTGGCGATCCTCATAGGCCATTCACTCTTCTTTTGTAAAGTTCATGACCTCGAGAACATTCAAAGCCTTTTTAAGGGCGGGATCGTTCAATTTTGGCGGAAGTATTGAGGAGAATGATGCTTTTGACCTGATCTTCTTCCGAAACAATCGAATTAATGAGCGAAATCAACAAATCTTTGTTTTCTTCAACACCAAAGATTTTTTTGAAAGCAATATCAACGCGGGGGTCAATTTTATTCATGTTTAGCCGAGCTCATGATCATCATTAGGGAGTATAAACACAGTATTATTAAAAAGCTGTGGGGATATAAAGCGCAAAACATGCAAAATAAAATTATCAAAAAACACTTAAATCTAATTAAAGACTATAGTCAAGGCCCCCACATACCATCATCACGAACCCACGCAGTGGGCGTGGTGATCCATCTTGATAGAAATATGGATTGCCACACCTTGCTTCGCAAGGTTCGCAGTGGTGTTTACAAGTGGTTATTTATGGTTTATCCCCCACCCCACTGACACACATACTGAGCTGCCTCTTTCAAAGGAGTCGCTTTTTCTCCAAAGGGAGATAGGGTCTTTAAAGCTTCTTTTAAAGTTTCTTCCACTTTTTTGCGGAGCATCAAAGGCCCCAGTAGGGTGAGAAAGGTCAATTTATCTTTATCCTGCTGACACGGCTTACCCGTGACTTTTTCATTTCCACAACTATCGAGCCAATCGTCCACCATTTGAAACATTCTTCCAAAAAGAAGTCCAAAATTCTTGAGTGCCTCTCGATCACTAGCGCTAGCATTTCCTAAAATGGCTCCTGCCTCAAGTGCAAAACCAAACAAAACACCGGTTTTAAGCCGTTGAAGGGTTAATAAATCTTCTTCAGTCGCTATTGGCCCTTCTTGATTCAAATCCATCATTTGTCCTGCGACAAGCCCTTCCGAGCCAATAACTAGGGAGAGCTCTTGAATAAGTTCTAGCTGAACGTCTTTTGACACCTTAAGAGAAGATAAGGTTTGAAACGCAAGAGGAATCAGAGCATCTCCCACAAGGATGGCTGTCGCTTCCCCATAGGCTCTATGACAACTTGGCTTATTCCTGCGTATAGCAGCATTATCCATAGCGGGAAGGTCATCATGCACCAATGAATAGGCATGAACAAGTTCAATAGCCGCTGCAACATGTAAGGCAATTTCAGTAGGTACAGAAAAAAGGTGGGCGGCGGCATGTGTTAAAAATGCGCGCAAACGTTTCCCGCCTCCCAAAATACTATAAGCCATGGCTTCATGAAGGCACGTATTAGGGGGAGGGAGGATAGCCTTGAGAATACCTTCAAGCTCGGCTGAAACCGACTTCAGTTGTTGTTCAAAGGCATCATTCCTCAAAGGATAGGGGCTTTGTTTCAATTGTACCATCGGACTTTACTACAATTTGTTCAACGCGAAGACGGGCATCCTTTAATTTTTTCTCACAATGAGCTCTTAAAGCAGCGCCTCTTTCATAGGCACTAATCGCCTCATCAAGATTTGTCTTCCCTTCTTCAAGGCGGCGCACGATTGTTTCTAGTTCTTGCAATGCCTGTTCAAAGCTCATGGTTTCAAGAGTTGTCATCACCTCTCCTATCGAGTTGGGACGGGCTGCTCACCCGTATAATCATAAAATCCTCGCTGGGTTTTGCGCCCCAGCCAACCGGCCTCCACATACTTTGTTAAGAGAGGACATGGCTTATACTTGCCCTCTCCTCGTCCTTCATAAAGAACATTCATAATGGAAGCACAAGTATCAAGACCAATTAGATCTGCAAGCTCCAACGGGCCCATAGGGTGATTTGCTCCTAAACGCATGCCCTTGTCAATGGCATCCATGGTGCCCACCCCTTCAAAAAGCGCATAGATCGCTTCATTTATCATGGGCATGAGGATACGATTAACAATGAAACCAGGGTAGTCTTCGGAAACCGCAGCTCGTTTATCAAGACGTTTTACTACCTCTTGTATGGCATTAAAGGTCCCATTAGAAGTAGCAATGCCACGAATCAACTCCACCAGCTGCATAACAGGAACTGGATTCATAAAGTGCATACCCATAAACTTCTCCGGTCGATCAGTACTTCTTGCCAAAGCTGTAACTGAAATAGAGGAGGTGTTGGTTGCCAACAAGCAGCGTGCGGACAAATTGGGACAAAGCTTTCTTAATATCTCTTTTTTGATCTCTTCATTTTCAGTGACTGCCTCTATAACCAAATCACACTTTTTAAATTCTTCCTGGCTAATAACTGTTTTCAAACGAGCAAGAGCTTCTTCTTTCTCCTTGAGGGTCAGCTTATTACGAGCCACCTGCCGTTCCATATTGCGGTCAATGCTCTCAAACCCCTGCTTGAGGGCTTCTTTTGAAATATCACTCAAAAGCACATGATATCCCGCGAGCAGACAAACATGAGCAATCCCACTCCCCATTTGCCCTGCTCCAATGATACCTATATTTTCAATCACTTGCTTGAATACTCTGCTTATTAAAGGTTACTTTTTGACTGTATCGTGTGCTGTCTTATTTCTCAAGATTTCTTTGGTTTTTGTTGTTAACTCAGGCAACAAAACAAAAAGATCACCCACAAGCCCATAGTCAGCCACTTGAAAAATAGGCGCCTCGGGGTCCTTATTAATGGCAACGATAACTTTGCTGTCCTTCATCCCAGCAAGATGTTGAATGGCCCCTGAAATGCCAATAGCGATATAAAGGTCAGGAGCAACCACTTTCCCTGTTTGACCCACTTGATAATCGTTAGGCACGAAACCCGCATCCACAGCTGCTCGTGAGGCTCCAATAGCAGCTTCTAAGGTATCGGCAAGATCTTCAAGAAGTGCAAAGTTTTCCTTATTCTGAAAACCTCTCCCTCCCGCAACAACAATAGAGGCAGCGGTAAGATCAGGGCGTTCAGAGCGACTTTCCTCCATCTTTACAAAGGTTGCAACCGGCCCCGAAGGAGGAACAAAAGGATAGCTTTCAATAGACGCCTTGAAGACTGAAAGTGTAGCTTTTTCAAAGGCTGTGGGACGAATGGTCAGCAATTTTTTAGCATCATTTGATTTAAGGATCGCAATGGCATTGCCCGCATAAATGGGTCTTTTAAAGGTGTTTTGGCTCTGAATTTCAATCACGTCAGAAATTTGGGCTACATCCAATAAAGCCGCAAGGCCGGGCAACACATTTTTTCCAAAGGTCGATGCGGGGGCCAGAATAAAGTCATAGTCTTGCGCCAACTTTAAAAGAGTGGGTGTCATAGTTTCAGCAACCAGATAGGAGCAGGATTTATCTTGAACCACCAAAACCTTTTTAAGGCCTTCATAGGAAGAAGCACTCTCAGCAATCTTTTCAAGATTCTCTCCGAACAAAACAAGGTGAACGTCAGAAGACAGCTTTTGAGCTGCCGTAAGGGTGGCTAAGGTCCCTGCCGTCAATTCATTTTGATCATGCTCTGCGATAAGAAGAAGGGGCATTAAATTACTTTTGCCTCCTTCTGAAGTTTTTCCAAAAGGGCATCAACGCTTTCAACCTTAATACCCGCCTTCCGTTTCGGAGGCTCTTCAATGGAAAGAGTTACTAGGTGGGGCATTAAATCAATCCCCAAACTCTCCGCAGAAATTCCTTCAAGAGGCTTTTGCTTGGCCTTCATAATATTGGGGAGGGTTGCATACCGCGGCTCATTTAAACGTAAGTCAGTAGTTACAATAGCGGGTAACGTCATCTCTAAGGTTTCAAGCCCTCCATCGACTTCCCTGATCACCTGAAGCTTGTCCTTATCTATATCTAATTTTGATATGAAAGTCCCTTGGGGCCAATTCAGAAGAGCAGCAAGCATTTGTCCCGTTTGATTATAATCATCATCAATGGCTTGTTTTCCTAAGATCACAAGTTGTGGATTTTCTCGTTCAACAAGTTTTTTTAAGGTTTTTGCAACGCCTAGAGGTTGAGTTTCCAAAGATGTTTCCACATGAATTGCCCGATCTGCTCCCAAAGCCAGCGCCGTCCGAAGGGATTCTTGGCAAGCCTTTTCTCCAATGGAAACAACAATCACTTCGGAAACCACCCCCTTTTCCTTGAGGCACACCGCTTCTTCCACTGCAATTTCATCGAAGGGATTTAACGACATTTTCACACCCGAAAAGTCAATGCCACTTCCATCCCCTTTAAGACGCACTTTAACGCTATAATCAATCACGCGCTTAATTGCGACCAAGACCTTCATCAATTTAAAGTTCCCTGTTTTTTCTTATATAAACTCTAGCACAAAAGAACAAAACTGTGAATGCGGCTAAACTTATCTTTTCTTTTGAAACTTGACTAAGAAAAGATAATTATAAATCAACGCATTGGAACATATGTCATCCATAAACTCTCCAACGAGTCCTACAAAGCTTATGTTCCCCCTCGATTGCCACCCGATCCCCCTCTAGATTTAGCCAAGCTCTATCCTTACTTAGAGAAGCCAACTCTTGCTTTGGCTGAGTTGAATGGGATACAAAAATCCATCCCCATTACGTCTCTTTTTATTTATATGTACATCCGTAAAGAAGCCTTACTTTCCAGCCAAATTGAAGGATTTCAAAGCTCCTTTTCAGATTTAATGCTTTGAAAACCATCAAAGACCCAACGTTTCTTTGGAAGATGTAGAAGAAGTCTCCAATTACGTCAAAGCCATCACCTATGGCCTCAAATGCCTCAAAGATGGTTTCCCTCTCTCCTTAAGGTTACTGAGGGAAATTCATGGCATACTCCATTCTGGGGGGCGTGGATCTTCAAAACTACCGGCAGAATTTAGACGTTCACAAAACTGGATTGGGGGAACGAGACCTGGAAATGCCTTATTTGTTCCTCCTTCTGTTGATCATTTGAATCAATTATTATGATTTGCTTCAAGAAGTAAGGACGCACGGGACTTGGGAGATATGGCTTGAATTCTTCTTGGAAGGCATTTTTAAATCCTCAAAACAAGCTATAAAAACAGCGCTCGATATTAATATACTGTTTGACAAAGATATGGCAAAAATAGCCACTCTTGGGCGTGCAAGATTTTCCAGTGAAAAAGCCTTTGAGTACTTAAAGAAATTGCCACAAGTAACTGTGTAGTTACTGAGCTCAGAACTCTATATGACGCCCCCCACCGCAAGGAGTTCTCTGAGTCACATGGTGAAGCTAGGGGGTCTTAGAAGAAATAAGCGGCCACAAGCCTGATAAGATATATTTTTACAAAGCCTATCTAAGAATTCTTGAGGAGGGCGCAGAGCCATTTGATCAGTAAGAGCTTGAATAAATCGACTTTTCGCTGCAGTTAACGATTCACTCCTGGTACCCATAAAATATCTCCACTCTTTAAGTGATTATCATAACGAGCCAAGACAAAAAGTAAATCAGAGAGTCGATTAACATACTGGATCAGGATTTTATTAATTTTTTCACTCTCATGGAGAGCGCACATTGATCTTTCCGCCCGTCTTACTACCGCTCGTGCTTGATGAAGAGTTGCTGAAAGGGAAGAGCCTCCTGGCAAAACAAAGGAAGTGAGAGAGGGCAGAGTTTTATTATAAAAATCAAGCTGTTCCTCTAGATAGGTGACTTGAGAACCAGAAAGGCGCAAAGCCCCCTTAGTATCTTCTGTCATAGGCAAACAAAGGTCAGCCCCAACATCAAAAAGATCATTTTGGATATGAAAGAGGAGAGAGTCAACTGCATCGGCAGCATAAAGGCGCGCAACGCCAATGGTTGAATTTGCCTCATCCACATCTCCAATTGCTGCCATGTGAAGAGAGGCTTTTGAAACACGTTTGCCTGATCCAAGAGATGTTTTTCCCTTGTCCCCTCCCTTGGTATAAATGCGTGTAAGTTGAACCATTTAATGCCCCTTTAAAAAAAGAAGAGCTGAAAAAATTAAAATGGCTACCGCTTGAAAAAGAATGCGCAGTCGCATCATTTTATTACTTTTCTCGGAAGCCTTCTTACCTTCCTTGAACATCTGAAAAAGCCCAGCAATCAAAGCTCCTACTGTTGCTATCAAAGCAAAGACGAGCAGGAACTGTAAAACCGATTCAATGGTCATTGACCATATTTTTTAAAGAGCTTATTGAGCTCGTCGGTGGTGCAGAGTCCTAAATGAGCTGGGCTTTCCAGCTTGATTTCACTCATCGTTCGATGAGTTTTTGTCCGAATAGCTTGAATCGTGGTCCGCGTTGTTCCCAAGAGACGAATGATATCCCCATCAGTAATAGTGGGAATTTCTTTTAAAAGCCAAGCAATACCATTTGGTTTAGCATGACGCAAAGCGACAGGTGTATATTTAGCGCCCTTTTTCACCTTCACTGCATGTACATTCGACGACATATGAAGACGAGCATGCGGATTTGCCTGGCATCTTTCAATTTCATCAATGGTCAGTTGCCCAGAGCTCACGGGATCATGCCCCACCATGCCAATAATAATTTCTCCATCGGCGATGGCTTGAACTTCTAAAGTGTGCAAATGGCAAAAATCAGCAATTTGCTCAAAAGTTAGGGTTGTATTATCTATAAGCCAAACCGCTGTTGCTTTTGGCATGAGGGGTGCGTTCATTCAGCTCCCACCTTTCCTAAATTATGTTAACATGTGGATCTGTATTCTGAAGCTATTGAACCATAGGTTGCGCTTTTGTCAAATAAGATTTTTAAATTTTCTCATCTCCAAAGCAAATCCCTAGTCCTCGAGCCGTTTTCACCAAGGAACCTTTTACGTCAACAGCTTGATATCCTGCAATAGCTTGTTCAATAGGAACATCAATAACTTGGCGATTTTGCCAAGCAACCATCCGATCAAATCTATCTTGAGCCACTAAATCAACGGCATGAACCCCAAAAACAGAAGCCAGTATTCGATCCTGAAATATGGGCTGCCCCCCCCTTTGAACATGACCCAAAATAGTAAAACGAGTTTCAGCAGCTGTTAATTCCGTAATCCGGTCAGCAAGATACTGAGAAATTCCTCCATAACGTGCCCTTCCGTCCTTATCAGTAATCTGGGCTTTCTCTCCTGATTCTGTGCCCACGGCTTCAGAAACAACCACCAGAGCAAAATTACGCCCTTGTTTTTGTAAAGATTTAATTTTATGAGCTATGGTTTCAATTTTATAGGAAATTTCAGGAATTAAAATGATATCAGCACCGCCTGCAATCCCTGTGGCAAGCGCAATATGCCCTGCATCACGACCCATGACTTCTAAGATCATCACACGATCATGGCTCGCGGCCGTCGGTTGCAAACGATCGAGAGCTTCCGTTGCCACGTCAACGGCTGTCATAAAACCAATGGAATGCTCAGTGTGACTAAGATCATCATCAATTGTTTTAGGGATGGTTACTAAGTTAAGGTCTCCTTGCTGGGCGAGTCGTCTCAGAATGTCCTGACTTCCATCTCCTCCAATTCCAATAAGAGCGTCAAGTTTTAAAAGATGATACCCTTCAATAACCTCATGGGAAATATCCTTACAAGTACCATCGGGCATAGGATAGGCAAAAGGATCGCCCTTATTGGTTGATCCTAATATCGTTCCCCCTTCACGCAGGAGATTTCCCATACAATGGGAAAGATCAAGCTTAATGGCACCCACGGGCCTACGTAACAAGCCATGCGTGCCTTGGTAAATACCATAAACTTCCCATCCATACTCTTGAATGGCCCGCAAGGTCGCAGCCCGAATAATAGCATTTAAACCAGCACAATCACCCCCACTCGTTAAAATGCCAATCCTTTTCATATGAGACCCTTTTTAATTTATGAAGCAACGAAAGCTCTAAAAACTTAAACGCTATAGATTACGATACTTCTCACTTTTTTGTCGATAGGCTTTACACATTTGCTAAGTTCCCAAGTTCCGATATAGAAAATAAATTACCTAGAGACAGCCTTGCCTGTATAGTGATTTTAGGAAAAGACATTTGAGATCTTGCTGAATAATTCTTCTAGCTTTATAAGAAAGTAAAAAGGATAGATGTATGCCCTTTCCTCAGATTGATCCCGTTGCTTTTCACCTTGGTCCCTTGGCCGTCCATTGGTATGGGTTGGCTTACGTTGCTGGTATTCTCGGATGGTGGCAATACAGCTTGATATTGACCAAGAAATTTCCCTTGGTTAACAAAAAAACGATCGATGAGTTTCTCGCCTGGGCCATTATCGGGGTTATTTTAGGAGGACGCCTGGGCTATGTTCTCTTCTACAATCCTGGAAAATACCTCGCCAACCCTATAGAAATCATTGAAATATGGAAAGGTGGTATGGCTTTTCACGGCGGCCTTTTAGGAGTTGTAGTGGCAACGGCTATTTATACCTATCGGCGCGGAATTTATTTTCTTAATTTCTCAGACCTCTCATGTTGTGGTGTGCCCATCGGCCTTTTCTTTGGACGCCTGGCCAATTTTATCAATGGAGAGCTCTATGGGCGCATAACAGATTCTCCTTGGGGAATGATTTTCCCTAACGGCGGTTCTCTCCCGCGCTATCCCAGTCAGCTTTACGAGGCTTTTTTAGAAGGAGTTGTGCTTTTCCTTTTCCTTACTTATGGCGCCTTCTATACGCGTTGGCCTCATCGCCGAGGACTTCTAACAGGAATTTTTCTTGTAGGTTATGGTGTGGGGCGCATTATAGCTGAGTTCTACCGTGAAGCTGATGCATTCCTTGGCTATTTCCAAGGAGGACTGACCATGGGCCAACTTCTCTCCTTTCCGGTTCTTATTTTCGGGCTTTTCTTAATCGTGCGTGCTCTCCTACGGAAAGAGAATGCTTAACTCCTACCTTATTCAACTCATTCAAGAAAAAGGGCCTCTTTCCCAAAGCGAGTTTATGAAAATAGCTTTGCAACATCCAAGGTATGGTTATTATCAACGTCAAGAAGCTATGGGCCAAGATTTCACAACTTCCCCTGAAATCAGTCAAGTCTTTGGCGAGCTCATCGGCGCCTGGGCTGTTGATTACTTTCACCAGATCAAAAAACCACAAAACCTGACCTTAGTTGAACTCGGACCTGGAAAAGGAACTCTTTTGGCTGATTTCTTAAGGACGGCAAAATTAGAACTCTCCTTTTATCAGGCTTTGGAAATATACCTTGTGGAAACAAGCCCTCCCTTAAAAAATCAACAAAAAGCCTCTATTTCTTTTCCTTTTTCATGGCTTAAAAGCTTTGAAGAGCTTCCGAAAAATCAAAATCCTTTAATCATTATTGCTAATGAATTTTTTGATACTCTTCCCACAAACTTATTTAAACGAAAAGATAATGTTATATTTGAACGCTGCATCGGGTGTGAAGACGGCAAGCTTGTATTTCAAGAAATTGAAAGGAAAAAAGAAGGGGGGGCCGATGAAATATGGGAAGAAAGTCCTGAAACAGAATCTCTGTTCCATGCCATATGTAAACGCCTTCAAATTTGTGGGGGGGTTTTCCTCTGCATTGATTATGGCTATGAAGGTGGTAGTGGGAATACATTCCAAGCTCTCTACAAAGCTGAATCTTCCCCTCCTCTCCACCATATCGGACAGTCTGATTTGACGTGCCATGTGAACTTTTCCAAGCTCAAGAAAATCGCCTCTTCTTATGACCTCGGTGTTTTAGGCCCTTGTTCCCAAGGACAGTTTTTAAAAAACCTGGGTATCGATTTGAGAATAGAATCTCTGAAGAGGAAAAATCTTTCTCAGAGTGCTGCTTTAAACGCAGCTCTTACCCGTTTGACTCATCCACAACAAATGGGTACACTCTTCAAAGCAAGTGCATTTTTTTCACCCCTCACCCCCCACCCTTCTGGATTTGACCTATGCTTTTAAAATGTCCCCATCTTTCCAATTTTCCCTCTCTCAAGCACAGTTTTATCAAGATGAAACCTGAAGATTATCCGTCTCCAATAGTCGTTCTTAAGCAAGTGCATGGAACAAAAGTTCATCTTGTAATGGAAGCAGGTGTCAAAAAGCTTGAAGGCGATGGCCTGGTAACAAATATCAAAGGACTCCACCTTGGAATTATGACAGCCGATTGTGGCCCCGTACTCTTCTATGACCCGGAAGCTCAAGTTATAGGAGCATGTCATGCGGGCTGGCGCGGAGCAAGAGCTGGCATTCTTCAAGCTACAATCAGCGAAATGGAAACCCTTGGCGCCAAACGTATGCGCATACATGCCACCCTCGGCCCTACTATTCAACAACAATATTACGAGGTTGGATCAGAGTTTCCTGACTTAATTGGTGAAGTATATGAAGAGTATTTTTATCCTTCCGAAAAGAAAGGGCATCATTATTTTAATCTTCCTCATTACATCTATCAGCAATTATTGAGGGAAGGACTTGCCTCTTTCCATGACATAAAATGCGATACATTCAGTGGCAATTTTTCAAGCCGGCGGAGGTTTATAGCCGAAGGAATTCAAGAAATAAAGGCAGATAATCTTTCCCTGATTGCAATTAATTAAATTTTATGGCAAAATTAAGGCTGTCCGGTTAAAACCTACTAACAGATAACGATTAAAGAGTATCCGGCAACTCTAAATTATGAGGAATAAAAATGAAGTCAACATTATATACAACCCTTGCTGTAGCAGCATGTGCATTCACTCTTACAGCTTGTGGACCAAAAAAAGAAGAAGCTCCTGCGCCAAAACCAGCTGCACCGGCTCCTGCACCAGCACCGGCTCCTGCACCAGCACCGGCTCCTGCGCCAGCACCTGCTCCTGCGCCAGCACCTGCTCCTGCGCCAGCTCCTGAGCCAACACCGGCTCCTGCGCCAACTCCAGAAAGTAAGTAATAGCTGAAGGTTTTGATAAAAAACCCCGCAATGCGGGGTTTTTTGTTTGATTTTAGGAATTCATAATCAAATCATAAAATGAAAAAAATTAACGTCTTCAAAATTTGAAAAACAAAGAGTAGAATTGACGACCATCAAACAAAGTCTTACACTTATATAAGAGACACTCAAATATAAGGAATTCAAACAATGGGTATTTTAAAAATTACCGATCAAAACTTTAGTTCAGATGTTATGAAATCTGACAAACCTGTTCTCGTTGACTTTTGGGCAGAATGGTGCGGCCCCTGCCGGATGATTGCTCCTATTTTAGAAGAAGTCGCAGAAGCATTAGGGGACACAGCTGTCATTTCTAAATTAAATATTGATGAAAACCCTGAAACGCCAGCCCTTTTAGGCGTTCGCTCCATCCCCACTCTTATGATATTTAAGGATGGAAAAATGGTAGGAACAAAAGTAGGCGTGCAATCGAAAGCCGCTCTTATTGACTGGATTAAATCTGTCTAGGACATGTACCTTGCCATCCTACGCTATAAAGCGTCTCAGGAAGAAATTGACCGCTATCGCGCGGATCATGTTGCCTTTTTAAAAAAAGGTTATGAAAGAGGTGATTTTATCGTCTCAGGGAAAATGTTTAATAGTAAGGGAGGCGTTATCCTTTCTCCTTTAACCCGTAGAGGCGACTTTGAGCAGCTCTTAAAAGAGGATCCTTTTAAGGTTCATGATCTTGCTACCTATGAAGTCATTGGCTTTGATCCCTCTCGCTTTCATCCCGACTTTGCGCCCTTTATAAGAGCGCGTGAGAAAGAAATCATTGAACTTCATCCCTACACACCTGAGTGGGAAAAAAAATTTCAACATGAGGCCAAGGTTCTTAAGAAGATTTTTGGAAAAAATCTTCTCGAAATTCATCACATTGGCAGTACTGCCATTCCGGGCATTGTGGCCAAACCCATCATCGATATCCTTCCTGTAGTGAAAAAAATTGAGGATGTGGACAAACTTACTCCTACTTTTGAAAAACTAGGATATACCATAAGAGGCGAGTTTGGCATGCCAGGACGCCGTTTTTTCATAAAAACTAAAGATGGGGAACGATGGTTTAACGTCCATGTCTTCCAAGAAGGTCATCCTGATATCGAGCGCCACCTTAGATTCCGTAATCATATGCGCACCCATTCTGAAGATGCAAAGGCTTACTCTGACCTCAAAAAGAAGTTAATTGCCGACGCTCCTGATGACATGGAAAAATATAGTTGGGGCAAAGAAGATTTTGTGAAAGCCATCGAATTAAGAGCCTTTTTATGGCACACGCCTGAATAAATTTTTAAAACATTTGAGGATAAGCTTGCTGTATCCTCAGCACTCCAACCATCCCTTTGTTCTTCTTTTTAAGACGCTTTGAAATTTTTGCCTGATCATTAAAAGCGAAAAAAACTCATCAAAATTCAGAGTCGCCCCCTGGCCAGCGTTCAACTTCTTCTTTAAACTGCCTAATTTGTCCTCTCTGCTGCTCAGTCAAAGAGGCTAATAGGGAACGATGAAAGCTATTATCGAAATCGGTGAGAGGTGAGGCACAGATTCTACGCTTCTCATGTTCAATGAAATTTTTAATATGCCCAGCAAAAGTCTCTGATGATATTTCTGGGCTTAAAGCCTGATTACAGAATTGACTTAATTTATTTTTATAATCATCAGGATGTGATCTTTCTTTTAGTTTTCTCAATGCATTATGCAAACCATTTATGGATTTTGGATCTCCTTGATAGGCTTTTTGCAAAATGACTAAATAGCGATATTGCTCCCTGCCTATAGGACCCTCTTTCATCGCATAAGCAGATGAATTATAAGAAAGTAAAAATACACAAAAAATAATTTTCTTTAACATAATATCAGACCTCATCTTAACACTTACAAACTTACTAACTTCTCTATTTGCTAAAAATAAAAACCTTACCTATTTGACCTTCTTCAGCTTTTGTCGAAAGAACTTTAATTTGTTCTGGACTTATACCCATTTCAACGAGAAGATTTTTGACATCGTGCCCTCTTTCCCCATCTCCAACACTGATAATTTCAATGACATCCGTTGGATTCTTAAGTCCTCTTTTCGCTGCCGAGAAAAGAGTCCACTTGTGGCTTCTCGCGTTTTGGTTAGGCTCTAAACCCCCTAAGGAGGATCGGTTATTAATAAGGGCTGCATCGCTTGAAGGCGTGACTCCATTGTTTTCTTGGTCCTGGGAAGGAGGAGGTGCCTTCTTTTCTTCCTCTAAAGGAGGCGTCCCTTCTGCAGGTAAAGGTTGAACTTTTGGACGAGAAGGAACGGTTACTTTAGGAAGGGGTTTATCTTCATGAGCACTCGGAGCAACTGATGGTGAAGGGGCTTCCCTAGAAGAAGACTCTGTAAGGGGTATTGGTTGAGGTTGAGGCTGAGGCTGAGGCAAAGGAAGTAACGAATCAGTTTTTGATTCAGATTCTTTTTTCTCAAGAGGTTGAGCGGTTGCTTTTTCTGAAGGTTGGACAGAGGGCTTTAAAGGCTCAGAGTTTAATTCAGGTTTCTCTGAATGAAGTATGTTTTTCGGTTGTGATGTTCCATGTGCCGACTTTAAAGAGCGAGAAGGATGCTTTTGAGAATGTTTATGGCGAGGATGTCCCTCTTCATGAGAATGGAACACTGGAAGAGGTTCTGGCTTAGGGAAAACAGATTCTATGGCCAAACCTTGAGAGGGTAAAATAAGACGTCCTTTATCAATAGCAGAAGAAAGAGTTGCAAACCGAACGCGCTCTGCCGTCAACCATTCATTTTGCCGTTGAGTGTTCGTATTGATAATACTTAATATTTGAGAAACAACTCCTTCGAGTTGTTTTAATTCTCCTGACATTAATAAAAGGTTGGCATGATCTTCATCTACAGCTCCTGGAAGCTGAAGGGTGGTTTGGATACTAGAACTCACAGCTTTAACCTGTTGAGAAGCTTGCGAAAAACCAACAATTAAACCATTCATCGTCCCAATTGTATGAGCGATTTGATCAAGCTGTTGCAAAGCCCGATTACGAAGCTCGACTAACTTCGGATTGGCAGGGGTTGTTCCCGGCTGAAGTTTAGCTTCAATCTCACCTGTTGCTGTATAATATTTGTTTATTTCAGCAATAGCCTTTTCATAAAGTTCGCGCGTTGATTGAGTAAGAGAAGCAGATTTTATCTCAACGCCCTGAAGCGCTTTCTTAAATTCAGAAACCTTTGCTCCAACAGAAGTTCCTGTGGGATTAAGGGGTTGCACATCCGCTTCAATTGAAGGAAGTGCATAACGAGCAATAGCTAACCCAGGAACTTGCAGATCGTCACCTTTTGCACCCTCTCCCCCTAAACAAACAAGAGCCACCGTCATTTTGGAAGATAAAAGGGCAAAGTTAGGAAAAGCAAAAAAGGAAATTTTATAAGCTTTCTGTTTCATAGATGAGCCTCAACTCGATTTTTTTAAAGTTTTAAACAGTTACATTTAAACAAGTCATAACTTTTGAAATAGAATCTGGCAAGTTCTATTGTCACGTTTTTATGGGCGCAGGATAAGGTTTGAAAGCCGTATTGACAATCTAAAAAAGGTCATCATATTATTTATTGTTAAAAATATAAGTAAAGAAGGCTATGAAAATTAACTTAAAATTGTGTCTTCTTGTCCTAACTCTCGTGTCTTCAGGACAATCATTGAACGCCTTAACTCTCGATGATTTAAGCGACCATACATTCGATGAATTTACAAACGCTCTTGTAACAAGAACTCCCATTAGGATAGCTGATGAAGACTATTCCGTTTGCCAGGAAGTGTCAGCAAATCCTTGCTTCGAGCTCGGATTGGAGGCAAGATTATTGAGCGTCTCTGATTTAGAAAATTTACCTGATCCTTTGCCTTCTTTTTTTGCAATTAATGTAATAGAAGAGGAATCTGGTAAATATCTCACGGTAAGTTTTACGGCTAACAACAACCCACACTGGCAGAACATGTTTTCAAACCTCGTTCCAATGGATAAACGATACTGGAGTGAGTTTTGTTTAGTAGCCAGCTGGCCTCCCCTTCGTTATGTCAATCTTCTTCTACAGAAAACATCATAAGGAATTTTATACTCAGTACATTTTGATAGCCATTAAGTAGATTATTCTCTAACATTCTCTAAATTTCATGGAGAAGAAAATGTTCAAGGATAAGTCCCATCTTAAGGAACTCATTAAAAAGGCGTGGAGTGAAAGAGACGCTCTTTCTCCCGCAACGACGGGGGACGTGCCTGAAGCTGTGCGCGAAATCCTCTTTGAATTGGACGGGGGCAAGCTGCGGGTTGCTGAAAAAATAAAAGAACAATGGACCGTTCATGAATGGATAAAAAAAGCCATTCTCCTTTCCTTTCGTTTGAATGACTCCTTCCTCATGGACCACGCCTATTGCCCAGCTTATGATAAGGTTCCCTTAAAATTTGAAGAATGGACCGAAGAGCAATTTAAGCGCGCGGGGTTTCGTCTCGTTCCCGGAGGTATCGTGCGCTATTCTGCTTATATTGCGCCAGGAACGGTAATTATGCCTTCTTTCATCAATGTAGGCGCCTATATTGATCAGGGAACCATGATTGATTCCGCTGTCCGTATCGGATCATGTGCTCAAATTGGAAAGAACTGCCATCTCTCCGATAATGTAGGCGTGGGAGGGGTTTTGGAGCCTCTTCAAGCGAGTCCTGTCATTATTGAAGATAACTGTTTCATTGGCGCTTGCTGTGAAATCGTTGAAGGAGTTTTTGTGGGAGAAGGCAGTGTTCTGGGCGCCGGCGTTTTGTTAACTGCTTCTACAAAAATAGTTGATCGAGAAACTGGGGAGATTACTTATGGCCGTATTCCTCCCTACTCCGTTGTGGTTCCAGGTGTTTTACCCGATGAAAATCCGCTGAGGCCCTCCCTGCAATGTGCGGTGATACTCAAACATGTGGACGAAAAAACCCGCTCAAAAACCTCTATCAATGAGTTACTTCGCTGATGGATCCTATTAAACTCAGCCAAGACCTTATTCGTTGCCCCAGCATCACTCCTCACAATGCGGGTGCCCTTGAGATTGTGGAAAAACACCTAACCTCCCTAGGTTTTACCTGTGAGCGCCTTGATTTTGAAGGCATCGCGAATCTTTATGCTCAAAAAGGAGCCGGTCGCCCGCGCCTTTGTTTTGGAGGGCACACAGATGTGGTCCCTGTGGGGGCTGAAAATCTTTGGACCGCAAGTCCTTTTCAAGGAACGATTAAGGATGAGAAGCTCTGGGGCCGAGGCGCCGCCGACATGAAGTGCGCCATAGCTGCCTTCCTTTCTGCCCTTGCTGATTTAAAAACAGAGGCTCCCCTTAGTCTTTTAATTACAGGCGATGAGGAAGGAGAGGCCCTCCATGGAACACAGCGCCTACTTCCCCTATTAGCCGAACGCAACCTTATCCCCGACCTTTGCCTAATTGGAGAGCCAACCGCTTTAAAAGAGGTTGGTGACACCCTCAAAATTGGACGACGAGGCAGCATCACGGGCCAACTCACATGCTTTGGTAAGCAAGGTCACATTGCTTACCCTCAAAATACGGATAATCCTATTCCACGCCTTTTAGCTTGCCTTCAAGACCTCTATGCTTATCCTTTTGATGAAGGGACAGAGATGTTTGAGCCTACGCGCTTTGAAGCAACTTCCATAGACGTCGGAAATTTAGCTACCAATATTATTCCTCAAAAAGTAGAGGCACGGTTTGGCATTCGTCTAAACACACTTCAAAAGGCGGAAGACCTTTGTGAGGTTCTTAAATCCCTTTGTCAAAAGACAGCTGGAAAGCATGATCTACACCTCACCATCCACGGAGATGCCTATCTCACAGAAGACAAAGAGAAAATTCATCTCGTTCAAAAAGCCATCGAAAAAGTAACCGGCGCTCTCCCTGCCATAAGCACCACAGGCGGCACCACGGATGGACGGTTTATCAGCGCCTATTGTCCTGTCATTGAGTGCGGCCTCCTTGAAAAAACAATGCATCAAGTTGATGAACATGTTTCCCTTAAGGATATTCACCAATTGAAAGAGATCTATCTCTCAATTCTTCATGACTTCTTGCCAGATTCATCAACTTCTGGTAGGGAGAATTTAACAGATTAAAAGGAGCCACTATGAGTTGGTTTACCACCTTCGTACGACCAAAAATTAATGCTCTTATGCCAAAGAAGGACACCCCTGATAATCTTTGGGATAAATGTACCCACTGTGAGCAAATGATCTTCCATAAGGAGCTACTCAATAATTTATACGTTTGCCATCATTGCAACTATCATATGCGCATGCCTGTAAAAATGCGCCTTGACTGTCTTTTTGATGGGGGAGAGTATACACGTGTTTCTGTTCCCTCCGTCCCCGCTGACCCTCTTAAGTTTAAAGATTCAAAAAAATATACAGATCGCTTAAAAACAGCCCGCACTGCCACAGGTGAAGAGGATGCGATTCTTGTTGCCGAGGGAACTATTGGGGGCCATCCCATCGTTATTGCAGCCTTTGACTTTTCTTTTATTGGAGGATCAATGGGAATGGCTGTAGGAGAAGGTCTTGTCAAAGGCGCCGAGCGCGCAATTGAGCTGAAAGCAGCTTACGTCACTATTCCCTCTTCAGGGGGCGCAAGGATGCAAGAAGGCATCCTCTCCCTCATGCAAATGCCCCGCTCGGTTATTGCTGTTGAAAGGGTAAAAGAAGCCGGTCTTCCCTATATCCCCCTTTTGGTCAATCCCACAACGGGCGGTGTTGCAGCCTCCTTTGCCATGCTAGGTGACATTGCAATTGCTGAACCCGATGCGGTTATTGGGTTTACGGGGGCACGCGTTCTTCAAGAAACCATTCGTCAGGAACTCCCTCCCGGCTTTCAAAGTGCTGAATTTCAATTGGAGCATGGGATGGTGGATATGGTCACGCCTCGAAAAGAAGTGCGTCAAAAACTGATTGATATTTTGAGCATATTAATGAGTAAGGGGACAAGATCCTTCTAAGAGGTTAAAATGCGTCCCACAGATAAACCAAAAGATCCCCGCTTTTCATCTGGCCCCACGAAAAAAAGGCCCGGCTGGTCCAGCCAAGCCTTAAATATCGCCTCCTTAGGGCGCTCTCACCGCTCGTCTCACTGCCTCGAGAGAATCCATCATTTAACGGGCCTGATGCGTCACCTTTTAGAAATTCCAGAAAATTATCAAATTGCCATTATTCCAGGATCTTGTTCTGCTGCGATGGAAGCGGCTATGTGGTCCCTTTTAGGTCCTCGGCCTGTGGATATTGTGACCTTTGATGTCTTTGGCAACCTTTGGGCTTATGACATACTTCATGAGCTAAAGCTTCAAAACACCCACATCCTGGAAGCACCCGTTGGGTACCTCCCTGATCTTTCTAAAGTTCATCCTGCCCATGACCTGGTTTTTACCTGGAATGGCACAGCAGCAGGCGTTACTATTTCTCATGCTGATTGGCTTCATCCCCACAGGGAAGGCCTTGTCCTTTGTGATGCCATTTCAGCTGTTTTTGCCATGCCCTTTCCTTGGGAAAAAATGGATGCAGTTGCTTTTTCTTGGCAAAAAGGTTTAGGAGGGGAAGCCGCCCATGGCATGCTCGTTTTAAGCCCCAAGGCCATCGAGCGTATAAACACTCATACGCCACCATGGCCCATGCCGCGGGTTTTTCGCCTCACAAAAGAGGGTAAATTTTCTCAAAATATCTTCCAAGGGTATACCATTAACACCCCTTCCATGCTCTGTATTGAGGACTGTATTGATGCCCTTTCTTGGGGAATGAGTCTCGGCGGCCTCCCCGCCCTTATCGCTCGATCACGCTATAATTTACAGGTTGTTGAAGAATGGGTCGCGGAGACACCCTGGATTGAGTTTTTGGCCCAAGACCCCAGAACACGGTCTTCAACTTCCATCTGTTTGCGTTTTAACGAGGCTCCTGACGATTGGGAGCTTCCTAAAGCTATTGCAGCTCTTTTAGAAAAAGAAAACGTTGCGTTTGATATTTTAGGCCATATAGGTTCTGTTCCTCATCTTCGCTTATGGGGCGGTCCCACCGTTGAATCTTCCGATATAAAAGCTCTTTTGCCTTGGATTACATGGGCTCACAAAGAAGTGATTTAGATGGAATTTAAGACCCCCCTTGTTCGTGGTTATCTCATCAAACGTTACAAACGATTTCTAGCGGATATCCAACTTGAAGGAGGCACCCTTATCACAGCCCACTGTCCTAACTCTGGCGCTATGCAGGGCCTCAGCGATCCCGAAACGCCTGTTTGGGTATCCCGCTCATCCAATCCCACACGAAAACTTCCCTATACTTGGGAAATGGCGGAAGTGAATTCCACTTATGTAGGAACCAACACATCTCACCCTAATTTCCTTGTCACCGAAGCCCTGCTGTCAGGTCTTATTCCCGAACTCCAAGGCTTTAATGAGTTAAAGCGGGAGGTTTCCTATGGAAAGAATTCTCGGATTGATATTTTACTGACCCATTCCTCAGGGCGACTGACCTACGTCGAAGTCAAAAATGTCCACTTAAAAAGAGACAGCAAAGCTGCCTTTCCCAGCTCTGTCACCACTCGTGGCGCCAAACATATGCGCGAGCTTGTTGATATGGTAGAGGCTGGTCATCAGGCCTATATTGTTTATGTTGTCCAACGAAATGATTGCAGCGCCTTTGAAATTGCAGGGGATATCGATCCTCATTATCAAGAAGAAACCCTCAAAGCCTTTGAAAAAGGCGTCAAGCCTCTTGTCTATGCTTGCGATGTTTCCCCTAAAGAGATTACACTTACCCATTCCTTAACTTTTAACTATGAATAACATGTATAATGATTTGAGTAATATAAAGATTCATTCCCCCAGCGATTTTGAAGGCATGCGAAAAGCAGGCTATTTAGCAGCGCGAACTCTTGATTTTATTGAACCCCATATCAAGGAAGGGATCACAACCCAAGAGCTGAATGACTTGTGTCATGACTTTATCATCAGCCATAAAGCCATTCCGGCTCCCTTGGATTACAAAGGTTTTCCTAAATCAATTTGTACTTCTGTTAATCATGTGGTCTGCCACGGCATTCCCGGGCCTAAAAAGCTTGAAAAAGGAGATATTCTCAATATTGATATTACGGTCATTTTGGATGGTTGGTATGGGGATACAAGCCGGATGTATGCCATCGGAAAAATCTCTGTCCTCGCTCAAAAGCTTATTGATACAACTTATGAAGCCATGATGCGCGGCATTGAAGTAATTCGTCCCGGGGCTCATCTGGGAGATATTGGTCATGCCATTCAAAATTTTGCAGAATCAAAAGGTTTTTCCATCGTGAGGGATTTTTGTGGTCATGGATTAGGAAAAGTCTTTCATGCCGCTCCCAACGTTTTGCATTATGGAAAACCACATACGGGGCTTGAACTTCAGGAAGGCATGTTTTTTACCGTTGAACCTATGATTAATGCAGGCAAATATGACATCAAAATTCTAGGCGATGGTTGGACAGCCGTCACCCGAGACAAATCCCTTTCTGCTCAATTTGAGCACAGTATTGGCGTCACTTCAACAGGCTACGAAATCTTTACCCTATGACAGACCATAACGGACACCGCAGCCGCTTACGAGAACGCTTTCTAAAAGGAGGAGAAAAAGCGAGTCCTGATTATGAAGTTATTGAACTCCTTCTTTTCGGCGTGATCCCACGGGGAGATGTCAAACCTCTTGCTAAAACTCTTTTAAAAGAATGCGGAAGTCTTTCAGGGTTGCTTCAAGCGGATCCTCAAAAATTAAAATCCATTCCTGGTGTGGGGGAAGCCACCATTGCCACCCTTAAAGCCGTTCATGAAGCCAGTTGCCGACTAGTACGGGAAGAAGCTAGCCAAAACCCTATTTTTGATACATGGAATACCGTCATTGAGTATTGCCGGGCCCGTATGTCTCATTTGACGATAGAGCAATTTCGCTTGCTGTTTCTTGATCAAAAAAATAAAATTATTGCCGATGAAGTTCAGCAACAAGGCACTATTAATGTAACCCCTGTATTTCCTCGTGAAGTTGTCAAGCGTACCCTTGAGCTTGGCGCATCCAGCCTCATCATGGTGCATAACCATCCCAGTGGAGATCCCACTCCTTCCCAAGCGGACATTGATATCACTAAACGTGTCATTAAGGCTGCTAAAGAGCTGGATATTAATGTCTTGGACCATATTATCATCGGTAAGTTCGGTCATACGTCTTTACGTGATAAGCAACTGATTTAAATGTATTCTTTCTCGAACGAAAAAAATAGGGTCTTTTCCCTTCCTATACGCGTGAGGAAGGAAAAAGAGTGTTCGGCAGAGTATTTTATAGCCAACGCTAAAGCTGCTTATCTCGAATCTCCCAGTCAGCACATTTTGGATCATTCTTAATCCTTTCTTCCCATTCTGCAAGGAGTTCAGACTTCATAGGCGCTTGAGGAACGGGTCTTTTTTTCTTGCATTCTTGGGAAGATTTATTTCCTTCCTCACCAGTGTCCACAGCATAAGACTGCTGGGCATTAATTAAAACAAAAGTTGAGAGCATTAACATAAACAAATTTTTCTTCATCATCATTTACCTATCAAATAGTTACCATCAGTAATTTTTTTATTTACATTGCTGCAACCATAGATCAACTATGTTCATGACATTTCCCTAATAAATACAAAGAATTTTGTCATACTGAGATCCGAAGCGTAAGCGGAGGGGGCTCAGGATCTCATGGGGTCCAGAGTAACACTAATACAATCAAAACACATTCAAGTTTGAATAGTATACATATCTCACATTTGCTTTTCTCGTTCTCTATAACCACTTGATTTAAAAGATGAAAAACAATTCGTTGACCATAATCAAAAAAACACATTATATTGTGTAGAATTAAAAATTTATATCTATTTGAATATTTTTAAATTGACTTTTAAAAAAAATATTAATAAGTCTCAAATTATCGCAATTTTTTCCATTTATTCAAAAAAATTATTGTGACAGTAAATGACAACAACTTACTATAGGTATTTTTATGAAAAAGAAAATTTTATTATCCACACTTTCTATGGTTTTATTTTCTATAACTTCAGCATTTTCTATGGAGACAGACGGTTTAGAAAAAAAACAACTTTCTATTAGAGCTTGTTATTATAACAACGCCCCCTCTAATACCCCTGACAGGGAAAAATTTGATAAGGTAAGCTTTACTTTAAGCTGTAGTGATGGAGAGAAAGAAGAAACAATGGGAAGCTTTACTTTTAATGTTAACGATAAAATTCCTGATTCTCCTTGGTTTTTCTCATACAATCACGGAGAAGACAAAATGAGAACAGTTTTTCTCTCTCTTAATCAGAAAAACCCTTGGGAAATAAAGCTATACCCTGAAGAAGACAGTGTTTTAAAAACTTTATACGCTCCTGACGGACTATCTTATGGCATGAAATGGCCCCTTAGACCCGCTGTTTTTTCTCCATCTGAGATTGGTTTATATTCATTTTTAAGAGTCGAAGTTCAGGTAGGCCCAAATCCGCTGGGTGACGGTCTTGTAGCAGAACATTTTCTTATCTTAGAAAGGCCTTAGTACCCTATCATACTAACTCATGGGCACGGTGACAAAGCTCATGCCCATGAGTTTTTTGATACTTTGTCGAAGATGCCTTGTTTAAAACGCTCTTAATTGTCATTCCCCCAGTTGATATAAAATTTACAAAGGACTATGATCTCCCAAAATGAAATGGAGAGTATACTTAGGTGTTTTCAGCCTTTGAAAGATTTGTAGCCTTTCGCTATTTAAGAGCCCGTCGTCAAGAAGGGTTTATTTCAGTGACGGCCTGGTTTTCCTTTCTGGGAATTGCCCTTGGGGTTGCAGCCCTGATTATTGTCATGTCAGTGATGAATGGTTTTCGCCATGAACTCCTCACCCGCATTATTGGCATGAATGGACATTTGGCCATTTATAGCCAGAGCCAATCGAACCCCTTGACTGATTATGAGGCTTTGACTGCAAAGATAAAACTGCAACCCGGTATTACGGGAGCCAATCCTATTGTGGAAGAGCAAGCGTTAGCCACCGCTCACGGAAATGCAACCGGGGTTGTGATTCATGGCATGACCACCGCTGATTTAGAGGCGCGAAAAACCATCGTTGATAACCTTATCCGCGGCCAGCTCAGGCTTTTTGATCGCCCGAATAGTGCAATTATTGGAAAGCGTCTCGCTGAAAAGTTAGGTCTTATTCTCGGCGATAAAATCACCCTTGTCTCCCCCGAAGGCAACGCCACCGCCTTTGGCACCATGCCGCGCAGCCGAACCTTTGAAATTGTCGGTATTTTTGATGCAGGCATGATTCAATATGATTCAACTTTTGTTTTCATCCCCCTTGAAGCGGCACAGAAATTTTATCAACTCGGCGATGCAGTCACTCGAATTGAAATTTTCACAGAAAACCCTGAAAACGTTGCCCGTTACAAGCAAGAACTTCTGCCTTTAATGACGGGAAAAAACATTCGCCTTTTTGACTGGCAACAATCCAACAAAGAATTTTTCAGCACCATCAATGTGGAGCGCAATGTGATGTTTATTATCCTGACGCTTATCATCATTGTGGCTTCTTTTAATGTGATTTCCACCCTGATTATGTTGGTGAAAGACAAAGGGCGTGACATCGCGATTCTACGCACCATGGGCGCAACCCAAGGCATGATAATGCGCGTTTTCTTTATTGCTGGATCCACCATTGGTACAGTTGGTGCCTTGATTGGCGCTGTGGGGGGTCTTCTCTTTTCCTGGAATATTGACACGATTAAAAAGGGGGTTGAATTCCTCTTAGGAACAGAGTTGTTCCGCGCTGAAATTTATTTCCTTTCAAAACTACCGGCCCGAGTTGATCCCAAGGAAGTGTTTTTAGTTCTCTTTATTGCCCTGCTCTTAACCTTCCTTGCCTCTCTCTATCCTGCATGGCGGGCGTCTCGCCTCGATCCTGTGGAGGCTTTGCGCTATGAATAACCCCCCCCTTCTTTCTCTGAAATCACTAAAGCGCACCTTTCACCAAGGAACCCAATCACTCTACATCCTTAAAGGCGTTGATCTCGACCTTTATCCGGGAGAAATCGTTGCCCTTGTGGGTCCTTCCGGATCAGGAAAATCTACTTTATTGCAAACAGCCGGCCTTTTAGAAAAGGCGGATGGTGGCGATGTCATTATTGAGGATAAAAAATGCGCTCACCTGAATGACCGGGATCGCACCCAAATCCGCCGGGATGTACTGGGCTTTGTCTATCAATTCCATCATCTTTTGCCCGAATTCAGTGCAGAGGAAAATATCATTCTCCCCCAAATGATTGCAGGCCAATCTTTTTCTAATGCTCGGGAGCGCGCCCATGGCTTGCTGAAAGAAGTGGGCCTTGTGAACCGAGCCTCTCATCGCCCTGCCCGTCTTTCCGGCGGTGAGCAGCAGCGGGTAGCCATCGTAAGAGCGCTAGCCAATCAGCCTAAGATACTCCTCGCTGATGAACCTACAGGAAACTTGGATGAGACGACCGCTGCTGCTGTGTTTGAGAAACTAATTGAGCTGGTGCGCAAAGAAAATCTTGCAGCTCTTATTGCCACCCATAACATGGATTTGGCCAAGCGCATGGACCGTACCCTTATTCTTCATGAAGGGCTTCTTTTAAAGAGCTAAATACGGCTCCAAACGATTACTTATACACTGGCAATAGAAGATCTTTCATAGGTTGGTAAAAAGCTTGATTGGCCACTAAAACCGACTCTGTCCCCAAGATATCATCCCCACCTCCAAGATCGCAGGCGTAGCCCCCCGCTTCTCGTACCAACACAATGCCAGCAGCCATATCCCAAGGCTTAAGTGGACGTTCCCAATAGCCATCAAACCGTCCTGCAGCTACATAAGCTAAATCAAGAGCAGCTGATCCAAAGCGACGCACCCCTGCGACCATAGGCATAACGTTTTCCAAGGATCTTTGAAATTCAACTCTAGTTTTGGCATCATGCAAAGCAAAAGGAATACCTGTAGCAAAAAGAGCTTCCGACAGATGATGACGACCCGAGACACGAAGGCGTCTGTCATTAAGAAAGGCGCCACCACCCTTTTCTGCATAAAACATTTCATCCTTGATGGGGTCATAAACGACACCCGCAATAAGCTCATCGCCCTTTTGAAGGCCAATAGAAATAGCAAAATGGGGAATACCGTGAAGGAAATTGGTGGTACCATCCAGAGGATCAATGATCCAAGTATGTTCATCGCCTTCTTTTTTCCCGCTTTCTTCCATAAGAAACCCATAGGAAGGGCGCGCTTTTTTAAGCTCCTTATAAAGGGTATTCTCTGCTTTTTTATCAGCCGTTGAAACAAAGTCACCCGGACCTTTTCGAGAAACTTGAAGATGTTCAACTTCGCCAAAATCGCGAACAAGGTCTCTTGCAGCTTTAAAGGCCGCATTACACATGACATTTAAATGCGGAGAACGCGACACGAGCCGCAATTGATGTACCATGAATTTATTCCTTTGCCCGCTCCATATAGGAGCCGTCAGCAGTGTTAACAACAACTTTTGTCCCTGCCCCAATGTGTGGAGGAACCATAATACGAACACCATTTTCTAAAATGGCGGGTTTATAAGAGGAAGAAGCTGTTTGCCCTTTTACAACCGGTTCAGCTTCAACAATTTCCATCACAACCGTCTCGGGAAGTTCAGCTCCCACAATTTCCCCTTCGTGCGACACAACAGTAATTGTCATGCCATCTTTTAGGAAAGGAAGAGAATCTCCAAGCAATTCCTTAGAAAGATGGATTTGCTCAAAAGTTTCTTGATCCATAAGAGCTACTGCATCTCCCTCTTCATAAAGATATTGATATTCTTTCTCATCCAAGCGAACTCTTTCAACAGATTCACTGGAGCGAAACCGCTCATTCAGTTTTGTACCATCACGAATATCTTTCAATTCCACTTGAAGATACGCCCCGCCCTTGCCGGGTTGGGTGTGTTGAGTTTTGACAGCAACCCACAAGCGGTTGTTATGTTGAATAATATTTCCTGGCCGAATGGCATTTCCATTAATTTTCATAAACGTTAATCCTTAAAGTTTTCCTTGATAAATTTTTACAAGCGTATCGAGCATTTCCATAGCTTCCTTATGAGGCCGGCGGAAAGCATTGCGTCCAATAATGGATCCATTTCCTCCCCCGTCACGGATGGCGCGCGCATCCTCAAACACGCCCTCAAGGTCCTTGGCAACACCTCCTGAAAATACCACAAGACGGCGCCCGTTAAAACATGATTGTACCACATGATGGACCCGCGCCTTCAGCGTGTCTCGCTCGACTTTGTGGGCCACATATTCTTTCTTGGCTTCAGCATTTTCCAGGTAGTTGGTGGGAAGCTTTACCTTAATGATATGAGCCCCCATTAATGCTGCCATATGCGCCCCATAGGCAATGGTATCAAGGGCGGTTTCTCCCTCCTTTGACATATTGCCGCGGGCATAGGACCACACAACCACAGCCAGCCCACATGCTTTGGCTTCCTCGGAAAGTTCTCTTAACTCTTCAAGCATCTCCAAGATGGAATTGGATCCAGGATAGATGGTAAACCCAATGGCCGAACATCCCAAACGCAGGGCGTCTTGAACGGATCCGGTCACTGCTTGATTTGCCTCATCTCCGCCGGGCAAAAGACTGATGGAGCTGTTGATTTTCAAAATGGTAGGAATAGCCCCTGCAAAACTATCTGCTCCCACTTCCAACATACCTAAAGGAGCGGCATAAGCTGAAAGGCCCGCATCTACTGCCATTTTATAATGATAGAGAGGATCATAGGCGTCAGGATTGATGGCAAAACTGCGCCCCGGTCCATGCTCAAATCCTTGGTCTACGGGAAGGATAATCATTTTCCCTGTCCCCGCCAAACGGCCCTGCATCAAAATGCGAGCAAGGTTAGCTTTGGTTCCTGGACAATCGCTTTCATAATTTGCGAGAATTTTTTTGACTTTTTGAGGTATTTTCATGTATCAATCCGTCGCTTTAAAGATATTCCTTATCCTTAAAGGAATACCGCTATTTTTGCAATCCGTGCAGAGGAAAAATTTAAAAGAAGAGAATGTAATCTAAACGGCTCCCTGCGTTGACTTCCGTCGAAGGCAAGTTTAAGGTTTAGCTTATGCTGGATGTGCGAAATATTTCATTCCCCCCTCTCTTTTCAGATCTCTCGTTTTCCCTTTCAAAACAAGAGATATTATTGGTTCGCGGGACAAATGGGGCGGGAAAATCAACTCTTCTCCGCATGATAGCGGGGCTTATCCCCTCCCCTCCGGGAGCTTTATTTTGGGACGGCAAAAGAATTCAACTTTCCGTTTATCAGCAAAATATTCTCTATAGTGGCCACTTGCTGGGGCTTCACCCGGAAGCTCTTTTAAAGGATCAAGTCAATCTATGGCATTATCACTATCGGGTTGAAAAAAAAGTTATCGAGGCGGCACTCCATATTTGGGGAGTTGCACCTTTTACAAATCAAAAGACGGCGCACCTCTCACAAGGGCAGCAAAAGCGTCTCAGTTTAAGCCGTCTCCACTGGCTTGCACGCCCTTTATGGATACTGGATGAACCTCACTCAAACCTCGATACCGAGGGCCGAAAAATTTTGGAGGACACTCTCGCCCATCACCTAAAGAATGAAGGTCTAGCTATATTCGCAAGCCATGAAAAACGCCCAGACGTCCGAGAACTTTGCCTATGATTTCCCGGGAGTTCTATAATGCTTATCTTCACAAGGGGAGCCTTTTATCCACCTTTGCTTTTTTCGCCCTCGCTCTTTTTTGTGTTTCCTTGACTCTGGGCCCCAATGAAACTCTTTTAAGGCAATGCGCGCCTGGGTTGATTTGGATTCTGGCCATTCTCACCATTTTCTTCTCCACCCCCCTTCTTTTAAAAAGGGAAGCGCAATGCGGCCTTTTGGATGAAATCCTGCTGCACCCCTCTCTAACGTCAACTTATCTTTTATCTAAAATCATGGCTGAATTCCTTTTCATTGGTCTTCCTTTAGCTTTGATGAGTTTCCTCCTCTCCCCTCTTTTTGCCCTTTCTTCAGGAGAGATGCTTTCGCTCCTTTTAACCCTTCTCATCGGGTTTCCTGCTTTGAGTGCTCTTGGAATTCTAGGGAGTTTTCTCACTTTAAATACTCAAGGCGGCAGCCTTCTTCTCTCTCTTATCATTCTGCCCTTGACCCTACCCCTTCTTATTTTTGGGCTTTCGGTGATGGAAATGACGCGATTAGGACTTGATTCTTTCCCGTCTTTCTGCCTCCTTATGGGAAGCTCTCTCTTCCTCTTGATCCTTAGCGTAACAGCAGGAAGCTGGGCCCTTCCTTTTGTAGCGGAGCGTTAAAATGAAATTCACTTTGGCCAAACCTCGTTACTTCCTTAAGGTCACAAATTTTTTGTTCCCCCTGGCCCTTGTGCTGGGCGCTCTTTGCTTTGCGGCAGGCCTTTATTCAGCGCTTATCACCTCCCCTCCCGATTACCAACAAGGGGACGCCATGCGCATCATGTACATTCATGTGCCGGCCTCGTGGATGGCCCTTTTTTGCTATGGTGCTTTGGCGGTTTTCAGTCTTTTTGTTTTGGTCTGGCGTCACCCATTTGCGGAAATTTTGGCCATCAGTGTGACCCCCATCGGCGCTCTTTTTACGGTGCTCAGTCTTGTCACTGGCTCTCTCTGGGGAAAGCCCATGTGGGGAGCTTACTGGGTGTGGGATGCGCGCCTCACCTCCGTCCTTGTGCTTCTATTCCTTTATGGGGGCTATTGGGCCCTGTATAAAGCCTATGCCCATTCCACCCAAGGCATAAGAGCTGCCTCTCTTTTAGCCATCATCGGCGTGATTAATCTTCCCATTATTAAGGGATCCGTTGACTGGTGGAACACCCTTCATCAGCCGGCTAGCTTAACAAAATTTGGAAGCCCCTCCATTCATTCCAGCATGCTTCTTCCCCTGGGTCTCATGACTGCGGCATATGGTTTTTACTTTCTGGTGCTTTTTATCATACGGGCCCGCACCGAACTCCATAAGCGCAAACTTCTCGTTCAGGAGGGCCTCTCATGAGCTTGGATACTCCTTATCTTTTTTATATCCTCAGCGCCTATGGATTTACCTTTTTTAGCCTAAGTGCATTTTTATGGTGGAGTTATAGGGATTCAAAAAAATGAAGCCAAAGCATCAGCGCTTTCTCATCATTTTCCTGGGACTTGTGGGCCTTGGGATTGCTGTTTTTCTTGTCTCAATCGCCTTTCGGGACAACCTTGTTTTCTTTTATACCCCCACTGATTTAAGCCAGAAAAAAATTCATCCTGAGCAGCGCCTTCGGGTGGGGGGCCTGGTTGAGAAAAACTCCTTAAGGAAACACGGCCAAAAAGTTACTTTCCATATTACGGATCACGCAAACGTTTTGAAAGTTAATTACACAGGTCTTTTGCCCGATCTCTTTCGCGAGGGGCAAGGCGTGGTTGTGGAAGGCAAACTTTCTGAGCCCGGCATATTCCAAGCAGAAACTGTACTGGCCAAACACGACGAAAATTATATGCCCAAAGAAGTGGCTGACAGGCTGAAGGAAAAAGGGTTATGGCGCGATGATCGGTGAGATTGGGAATCTCTTCTTAGCCCTGGCTTTAGGATTTTTAGCGGTGCAAGTGGGCGCTTCTTTTTGGGGCGTGCAGCGGGAAAATAGCCGCTACCTTATCCTGGGAAAAGCCGCCGCTTACCTGCAAGGCGTCCTGATTCTAGCTGCCTTTATCACCTTAATGCTTGCCTTCTTATTTTGTGATTTCTCTCTTGTCACGGTTGCCCTTAATGATCACACCCAGCTTCCTTGGTATTATCGTCTTGGAGCCAGTTGGGGCAATCATGAAGGCTCTCTCCTTCTGTTCGTTTTAATCTTATCTTTGATGGCCACAGCTCTTGCTTTCTCCCTTAAAGATCCCTTCTTTCGGGCCCGCACCCTGACCTTTCAAGGACTCCTAATTTTTTGTTTTCTTGTCTTTTTGCTGATGACGTCAAATCCTTTCACCCTTCTTCCCTTTCCTCTCCTAGAAGGTCAGTCTTTGAATCCTCTTCTTCAAGATAAAAGCTTGATGATTCACCCGCCCTTTTTGTACCTTGGATATGTTGGATTTTCAGCGCCCTTTTCTCTCGCTCTTGCCGCGCTTTGGGGAAAAAGTGAGGGTGCGACCTGGGCCACCCTGACCCGCCCGTGGGCCTTATTTGCCTGGTCTGCTCTCACCATAGGTATCACCCTTGGCAGTTGGTGGGCCTATTATGAATTGGGGTGGGGCGGTTGGTGGTTTTGGGACCCGGTGGAAAATGCATCCCTCATGCCCTGGCTTGTAGGAACAGCTCTACTCCATGTTTTAAGAACCCAGTCCTTTTACCGGTGGAGCCTGCTCTTGAGTCTTCTTACCTTTGGATTCAGCCTTTTGGGGACCTTCTTGGTGCGGTCAGGCTTGATTGCGTCCGTCCACTCCTTTGCTCAAGATCCAGAGCGAGGCATGTTTATCCTGAACCTTATCGGGGGGATTATGGGATTTTCCCTTTTCCTGTGGGTATGGCGCTCCCCTCGCTTTCAAAGTCCTTCTGTGCCTCTTTTCTCACGCAAAGGACTTCTTTTTTTGAACTCTCTCCTTCTCTTTGTGGGCCTAGTCACCCTTTGTTTTGGAACTCTCTATCCTCTTGCAAGCGAAGGTCTCTGGAATGAAACCGTTGCCGTAGGAGCTCCCTACTTTAACCAAACTTTGGTTCCTCTTCTCCTCCCTGCCCTTCTGTTAATACCTGTAGGCGCTCTCTTAAGGGAGGAAGAAACATCCTTTTTCCAACTTCTCATTCTTCCCTTGACGGCGAGCCTAGGGGCTATAGTTTTCCTACTCTACATTTATTATCCTCTTGCTTTGGAAACAATTCTAGGATGTGGATTAGCCATTTGGGTTTTGACGGGATCCATAGAAGCTTTTTTCAAAGGTCGCCTTCGTCTGGGGCCAACCCTTGCTCATATCGGCGTGGCTCTTTCCCTCTTGGGCATGAGTGTGGGGAGCGGTCTTCGGGTTGATGAGGCGAAAATTCTTGGGCTCAATGAGAGCCTTACTATCGGCAGCAAAACCCTCACCCTTCAAGATGTGACCGAAGGTAAAACGCCCACCTATCTTTACGAGAAAGCAATGCTCGTTTCAGGAAAAAATATTTTGACACCTGAAAAGCGACTTTATCAGCCTCAAAATTCACTCCTCAGCGAAACGGCCATTTTAACCAATGGACTCTCTGACCTCTATGTTATTCTGGGCCCCTATCAGGGTGAGAAGCGCTGGCTCTTCCGAGCCTCCCATATTCCCCTTGCGCCTTGGATTTGGATTGGGGGCCTTTTGATGGCGGCGGGTGCACTTATCTCACTTTTGAGGGGGAAAGAAGTTCTTATAATGCTCCTCGCGCTTCTATTGATGCCCCACGCCTTGAATGCCACGTCTGACCTTTATAAGGAAGTCCGCTGCCCCGTTTGTGCGGGTCAATCCATTGCCGACTCTGAAATGCCGGAGGCGAAATCCTTAAAAGAATTTATTGATTTGGCGTTAGCAAGAGGAAAATCCGACGAGGAGATAAGAGAGGAACTGTGCCAAAAGTTTGGGGATGATATTCTCTTCCGTCCCCCCTTTAACAAAAAAACAATTTTCTTGTGGGGACTTCCCTTTGCCCTCTTCCTCATCGCACTCCTTGGATTTTTATGGAGAGGGTTTCAGTCTCGCGCTAAATAGGGAACGCGCCCCGTACTCCCCATGGCATGGCGAATCATAAACTTTTTCAAGGGAGGGATGTTTTTAACTATTCCAAAGCCAAGGGATCGCACCCGTGCGATAGAGCGACTTTGGGTGGAAAAAACCCTCACAAAACCATCCATCAAAAGAGCCATGAAATAAATATCAAGTCGGCGTTGTCTTTGGTATTGTTTCAAAATTGTTTGAGAGCCCAGATCTAGTCCTAAAGAGAAAGCTTCGGTGAGAACATCCACAAGGGTGGCAACATCACGAAGCCCGACATTTAAACCTTGTCCCGCAACAGGATGAAACGTATGGGCCGCATCTCCAACAAGAGCAAGGCGCGCATCAATCAGGCGTCTTGGCAAGCAAACTCCCAAGGGATAGGAAAACCGCTGACTTGAAAGCTTCAGCTTGCCTAAAGCCCCCCCGAATGCCGCCTGAACTTCCTCCGTAAAAGCAGCCTCTGACAGAGAAAGTAAAACTTTTGCTTTGTCTTCATGAATGGACCATACAAGGCCCGATTCATTACCTGGGCGCGGCACAAAAGCCAAGGGGCCAGAAGGCAAAAAGTGTTCAAACCCTCGATGATTGTGAGGGTAGCTATGGGTCATATTGCATACAATGGCAACCTGATCATAGGCCCAGCGCGTCAGAGGGATATCTGCCCACTTTCGCAAGGCTGAAGATTTCCCATCGGCCGCAATGCAGAGAGGACTTTCTATGCATTCCCCCGTCTCTGTTTCCACGGACGTCATGGAGCCTTCTCTCTTAAAGGACGCAACACGCTGAGGAGCATAAAAAGTAATATTTTTTGAGCTCAACACCTTTTCTAAAATATGCAATTTTAACAGAGCACTGTCCACAACATAGCCCAGTGGCTTGCCTTGAACATCCTGGGCATCATAATCAACCCATCTCGGCAATACCCCATCGGAAGTATAAATGGACATAATAGGCGTTGCCGCCTCAGGCCACATGCCAAGTTTGGTAAAAATATTGTGGGAGCTGCGAGAAAGAGCAAAGGACCGTCCATCGGAAATGAGCGGAGCCTTCGGGTCAATTTGATCAATAAGCGCAACCTTCAGCCCTTTCTGAGCCAGGGCATAAGCTAATGTGCCGCCCGTAAGGCCTCCTCCAACGATGGTGACATTTGTCATAAGTTTTCTTCTCTTTGTATTCTGCATTTTTCTATGAACCAATGTACAATGTTGCTTTAGTAGCCGAATCTAAACTGAAAGAATTTAACTTTAGATGATTTTACGCATGAGGATCGTGAGAGCAACCTTTTTCTTTTTCCATGTAATTTGACAATTTTTTTAAATATGTTAATTTATAGATGATGTAAAACTTATTAACACAGGTGCAATTATGACATGAATAAGTTCAGATACAAGTGAGACAAAAAGTTAGTTGAGGTAGGGGCTGTGAAGTGGAGGGTAAAGCGATAGC
>JAIEQB010000066.1 GCA_019748065.1 Alphaproteobacteria bacterium
ACTCACTCCTTTGCAGTATATTCATGAATCCTATCCTATGGCCTCTTGAGTCTCATATGTACTGAACTCATACACTGATTATAAAGTGGCTTGACTTTATGAACCTTTATTCAATAGGATAATTTCTTAAGTCATCGGACAAGAAAGGAGATCGTCATGAATAATTATTTATATAACTCGTATTGCGCATCTCCTTATTGGCGTTGGTGGGATTCTTATACTTTGAGATTTTTCCATCAATTTTTGCCAAAACGAGAGAGCCATGACAATTTTAAAAAACATTCAAAATACACTTAAATTAAGCACCTTTATCCTAAGCTTTCTTTACGCGCCAGGGGCGCTTGCCCATAAAACAATTGGAATAACCCAAATTGTTGACCATCCTTCCTTAAATGATATCCGCAAGGGAATCATAGAAGAGCTTGCTCAAGCAGGATATCGCGAGGGGAAAAACCTTACCATTATCTTTGAAAATGCTCAGGGAAACCCCTCAACAGCGTCCCAAATTGCTCATAAGTTTCAAAGCCTTCCTCTTGATGCTATCGTTCCTATTTCCACTCCCTCAGCCCAAGCAATGGTTCAGCAGGTTAAGAATACTCCCATTATTTTTGCCGCTATAAGCGACCCTTTAGAAGCAAAAATTGTCTCTTCTCTTGAGCATCCTGCTGGAAATGTAACAGGAGTTGCTGATACTCCCCCTGTTGAAGAGCAGCTTGATTTTATCATGCAATGCCTCCCCAACCTTAAGGTTTTGGGTTTTCTTTATAACCCGGGTGAGGTCAATAACGTTATTTTTCTCAAACATTTAGAAAGGGCTGCAAAGGAGAAAAATATTAAAATCCTTAAAGCCAGCGCTTCTAAAACTGCTGACATCCAAGCTGCGGTCAATAGTATCATTGAGGATATTGATGCTCTTTTTATCGGAAATGACAATACAATTGTTTCAGGATTAGAGGCTGTCATCAAGGCGTCCCTTAAAGCAAAGAAACCTTTCTTTGTCAGCGACCCGGACTCGGTGAATCGCGGCGCTTTAGCTGCCTATGCCTATGATCAACGGAAAATAGGGCAACAAGTAGGGCGCATGGTACTTGAAATTCTTAATGGAAAAAATCCTGGAGACCTCAGCGTTGAAAAGCCCCAAGATCTCAGGACATATATTAACCCTCGCACGGCAAGCCTACTTAACATACATTGTAGTGCCATTAAATCTAATCAGGAGGCCCCTTAAATGTTGCGAATATTCATTTCATTTTTATCCCTTTGGTTATGGCAGTTGCCTTCAAGTTATGCTGGCGCCCCTGTCCATATTGCGGTTGGCCAAATTGTTGCCCATCCCGCCCTTGACTCCCTTCGAGAGGGATTAAAAGAAGGCCTTGAAAAAAGCGGGTACATCGAGGGGAAAAATTTAGAATGGACCTACGAAAACGCGCAAGGAAACCCGACAACAGCCATTCAAATCAGCAAAAAGCTTGTAAGCCTTAATCCTACAGTTATTGTCACACTTTCAACGCCAATGAGCCAAGCAGCTCTCGCGGTGACCTCCACAATCCCTGTCGTTTTTGGAGCTGTCTCCGATCCGGTTGCAGCAAAACTTTCAGGACAGAAGAATGTTACAGGCCTCACCGACTTTGTTCCCCCCGAGGTCCAACTTAAACTCGTCCAAGACTTTCTTCCTAACGTTAAAGCTATTGGAGTTATTTATAATTCAGGGGAATCCAATTCCATCAAACAAATTCAAGACCTTAAAGCAGAAGCTCAAAAGCAAAACATAAAAATTGTTGAAGCCTCCGTTTCAAAAAGTAGTGATGTCTCTAGTGCTACGAAAACCTTAGTCGACAACGTCGATGCGATTCTTTTACCCACGGACAATACGGTCATTACAGCGTTAGAAAGCATTATTAAAATTGGAGAGGCCAATAAAATCCCGGTTTTTGGAAGCGACATTGACATTGTAAGACGAGGCGCAACAGCCGCTTATGGAGTAAGTTGGCGTGAATCGGGCCTTACTCTTGCTGAAATAGTTACCCAAATTTTAAAAGGGACCCCCGTGACTGACCTTCCCATTAGAAACCCATCCCATCTCCTTTTTTATATTAATTTAAAGGCCGCAGAAAAAAGTGGTCTTTCTGTTCCTGATTCTCTTCAAAAGAAGGCAGATGTGATACTCTAAGAAAGGAAAAATGATTTAAGGATTTGAAATGATGGTTGAAAGCTCTCAAAGACCCGTTCTTCTGATCACCGGGATGTCCGGCTCTGGCCGTTCTTTTGCTTTAAAAGCTCTTGAAGATATGGGATATGAAACCATTGATAATTTACCCCTTTCTTTTCTTGAAGCCACTACTTTAGCCCAACAAGAAACCTCTCAACCCTTGGCCATCTCTATCGATGTGCGGACACGAGATTTTTCTTTAGAGCATATTTTGCATAAAATGGAAAACCTTACAAAAAACCCTGCTCTCAAGATCCAGCTTATTTTTTTCGATTGTGACGATGATGTCCTTGCCCGTAGGTATAATCAAACGCGCCGTCTCCACCCCCTTGCCCATGAGCGTCCTGTCATTGATGGAATACGCCATGAGCGACTTTTAGTATCGCCTTTGCGCGAACACGCAGACCTTGTAATTGATACAAGCCTTCTTTTACCCTCCGATCTGAGGGGGCAACTCCGCAGGTACTTTCTCCCTAAGAAAGCCCCACGTTTAAGTATCTTCATTATATCATTTTCCTTTCGCCATGGCCTTCCTCGAGAAGCCGACATGGTCTTTGATGCCCGCCTTTTAAAAAACCCCTTTTATATTGAAGAGTTATGCTCCTTAAGCGGAGAAGACCCGGAAGTTGTTGCTTATATCAGGAAAGATCCTATCTTTTCAAAGTATCTTAAGACCCTTAAGTCGATCCTTTCTCTCTCCCTTCCCCGCTTTGTCGAAGAGGGCCGCGGCTATCTTACGATTGCTGTAGGATGCACAGGAGGACAGCATCGTTCAGTTTTTATAGCAAAGTTACTTAAAGAGTGGTTACAAGAACAAAAAAACAAGGTAAAATTAAGGCATCGTGATTTAAAAAAGGCTAAATAAAATGATAGGTATTGTTCTTGTAAGCCATGGAAATCTCGCAAATGAGTTTGCAAAAACCCTTGAGCACATTGTTGGACCTCAGGAAAACCTAGTAACTGTCAGTTTGTTTCCCGATGATGACATGGAAGTCAAGCGCAAGGAAATCCAAGATGCCATTCAACGAGTCGAGAAAAATCAAGGAGTTGTTATTCTTACGGATATGTTTGGTGGCACACCTTCAAACTTAGCTCATTCCTTATTAAAGGATCAAAATGTTGAAATTGTTGCCGGCATGAATCTGCCCCTCCTCATCAAGCTAGTTAGCAGTCGCAAAACAAAACCCCTTCATGAATCCGTTCTTTTGGCTCAAGAAGCCGGACGAAAATACATCCATGTGGCCTCTCAAACCCTTAACGAAAGTAAGGGCTACTAATGGTTAAGCATGAAGTCTTGATTCAAAATCGAAAAGGACTCCATGCTCGGGCTTCTGCCCAAATTGTAAAAATTGCTGAATCTTTTGAGGCAGAAACCTATATTTGTTATGGAGAGCGACGCGTGCCGGCTGAGTCCATCATGGGCCTTTTAATGCTGGGAGCTGGACAAGGGTCCCTTATTGTTATCGAAGCCGAAGGAAATGAAGCGAAAAAAGCCGTTGATTCTTTGGTACAGCTTATTGAAGACAAATTTGGTGAAGATCAATGGTAAACCCAGTTATGGTAGAAGCGACCCGGGGACGGCAAGTAGAATCTGTGCATCGCGGGAGAGCGCTTGTTGTTGACGCTTTAGGTCACATCATTCGAAGCTGGGGAGATATCTATGAGCCTGTTTTTGCCCGATCTGCCCTAAAACCCATCCAGGCCCTCCCCCTTATCGAACAAGGTGCTGCAGAAGCTTATCATCTTTCCCCTGAAGAAATTGCCATAGCTTGCGCTTCCCATCATGGAGAAGAGCGGCATGTGCAAGTTTTAGAAACCTGGCTCAATAAAATTGGGAAAGATGAAAGAATCTTAGGCTGTGGAATCCATCGTCCGCTTTATACAAGTTTTTCAAAAGTCCCTCAAGAATTTCATAAAAAACCTTCCGTTCTGCAAAACGCTTGCTCGGGAAAGCACTTAGGTATGCTGACAACAGCCCTTCATAGAAACGAGCCTCTTGAAGGCTACCTTTCTCGAGAACACCCCGTTCAAAAGCGCATTGAGCACGCTCTTTCCGAAATGACAGATATTGATACGACCCATGCTCCCCATGGTACTGATGGGTGTGGTATTCCGGCTCTCGCCCTTCCTCTCTTTAATGTTGCTCTCGCCATGGCCCGATTTGCAGATCCTTCTCACCTTCATTATCCGCGGCAAAAAGCCATCAATTCTATTCTCACGGCTATTGCGCAACACCCTGAATTGATTGCAGGGGAAAACGCTTTCGATACAAAGGTCATTAAAATGACCCAAGGAAGCGTCATCTGTAAAGGCGGTGCAGGCGGCTTTCAGATTGGAATTATTCCGTCCCTCGGCTTGGGCATTGCCCTTAAAATTGATGATGGAAATCTAAAGGCCGCTGAATTGGCCTTCCTTGCTGTTCTAAGATCTTTGGGAACCATCGATGATGAACTTTATGAAAAGTTAGAGCCCCGCCATCCCATTACCTCTCACAAGGGAAAAACTGTAGGATTTCTTCAACCCACCAGCTTTACAACTCTTCCTCTCGAAACGGGACACCATTGAAGGATTTTTTACAGAAGAGTATGATGCAGAGTGTTCTTTAGCCTCCTTAAGAACACTCTGCTAATCCTCAGCTTGTTTAGTGGTTTTTGTTTGTGCTGTAGGAAACTTAACCCTTAAAAAGACTATACTCTCTAAAAGATAAACTTTGCAATAAGTATTTGAAACGTATGATTAAAGATAAAAGGCTCCTTCAGATTTTCCCTTAGGCCCCCTTGACCCCATTCGCAAGACACAGCAAAATATTAGAAATTAAATAAGGTAGAATTCTTATGCCCCATATTGCCATTCTTGCCTCACCGGCCCCTGAAGCCCTGCAAGCCAAGCGCACCCTCGAGGCCCTCTATCCCACGGTTAGGCCGGAGGAGGCTGATATCCTGATTGCCCTAGGAGGGGACGGTTTTATGTTGGAGACCATGCATGGCTCCCTCTCTTCAAAGACGCCCATTTATGGCATTCATTGTGGCAGTGTTGGATTTTTGATGAATGAGCTTGCACCTCATGACCTCATGCTGCGCCTTGAAAAAGCAAAGCCAAGCGTTCTCCACCCCCTTGAAATGCAGACCCAGCAAAAGGGTGATACCTTAGCCACAGCCCTTGCCTTTAATGAGGTATCCTTGCTCCGTGAATCGCGCCAAGCGGCCAAGCTCCAGATTGCCATTGACGGAGTTGTGCGCCTTGAAGAATTGGTGTGTGATGGCATTTTGCTCTCAACCCCTGCGGGGAGCACGGCCTATAATCTTTCCGCCCATGGGCCCATCATTCCTCTTGGCTCTCCTCTCTTGGCCCTCACCCCCATTAGTGCCTTCCGGCCGCGGCGCTGGAAGGGCGCTCTGGTGCCAGAGATGGCTCAGGTTCAATTCACCATTCTTGAGCCAGACAAACGCCCCGTAAGCGCGGTTGCTGACTTTACAGAGGTGCGAAACGTCACATCGGTGACCGTGCGCCAATCCAAGAAGCATGCCGTCACCTTGCTCTTTGATCACGAGCATAACTTGGACGAGCGCATTCTGCGGGAACAATTTTTGGGGTGACGATAGGCAGTTACAGTTAAAAAGTTATCCGAGCTTAGTCAACAGGTTTATCAAGATCTCTCTTACATACCTCAAGGGCATTAAGACAGTTACTGATACAAATCATATCAACGTGATGCTCGCCTCTTGTTTTACAAGAATTAGCACAGTTGGTATATTGTTCTTGGCAACTGAGGTCCACTGCATTTACTTGTGAAAGAGTCAAACCTACCCCAACAAAAAATAAACCTTGAAGAAATTTTTTTGACATCTTTAGCTCCTTTTTTATTCAATTGTTATCTGTTGATGTTTTTTTATTGAAATCAAAATTTACTTTCTTTCAATATTATCAGACACCTTTATTAACACACGGTTAAAATAAGAAAAAACATCAAAAACATATTTAGACCTTAACACACACAAATTTCGAAAAAAACATAAATTAAAGATCAGGCCTTGAAATAAAAATATAAGTTTCCTAAATTAAGAATATGAGTTTTGTGGTGAATAAAGGAAGCTTATCATGAAAAAATGGGGTGATGTATTTAGTGGAACGGGAACGGTAGTGATCTCTCTTCTCTCCTGTGCTGCGTGCCCTCTTTGCTTGCCACTTTACGCGGGACTGCTCAGCCTTATTGGCATTGAGCTGGCTGAAGTGCATGAATTTTTCTTCCCAATTATGATGATTTTTGCTCTCCTAACGATTGTCTTTATGGCCTATCAGATTTTCCATCACCATGGAAAATGGCCCCCCTTAGCTTTAGCAACCGCAGCAGCCATTGGCATGGCAAGCGCTGCTTTTATGGGCTATGAATACCTTCTTTATGCCTGCCTTGCCCTTTTTATGGGAAGTGTCTTTTGGAATAAAAAAACCCTTACCCATAAAGGCCATGGGTGTTGTTAGCCTCCTCTCGTCCTCTTGTTCTGGACTTGGATGGAACCTTACTGCGCACCGACACCTTCCATGAAATGATGGCCCAAGTGTTGCGAAAAAAGCCGTGGGTGCTTTTTTTTCTTCCTTTTTGGCTTTGGAAAAGCAGGGCTTACGCTAAAATTCGTCTTGCTGAATATGCAGCCCTTGATCCAGCCTCCCTTCCTTATAATCCGACTCTTCTTGCCTTTGCTAAAAAAGAAGCTCAATCAGGGCGCCCCCTCCTCCTAGCCACAGGAACCAATCAAAGGGTGGCTGAAAGCATTGCGAGCCATTTTGGCTTTTTCCAAGAGGTGATCGGAAGCGATTCAAAAACCAACATGACCGGCCTCAAAAAACAACAAGCTCTTCTCGCGCGATTTGGTGCTCAGGGCTTTGATTATGCCGGCGATTCCCCTATTGATGCCCACATTTGGCAAGTGTGCGCAAAGGCGCTTGTTGTTCATCCCAAACGAGGCGTTTTAAAAGCGGCGGCTAACCTGAAAGATCCCACCAACCTCCACTATTTTCCGAGGGAGAAAAAACGTCCATGGGCCCTTCTTCAAGCCCTACGTCCCCTTTCTTGGAGCTTCAGTTTATGGCTCTTCCCTTCTTGGCCCCTTATTATTTTTTGGAGTGCTTTCACCTCAGGCCTTCTCATCACCGGCGATCTTTTAAATCTTCATCGAGCACGGGTCAGCAAATCCCACTCCTCTCAATTTGCAGAAGGTCATCTGCATTTGATCACGGCCTTTCTTCTCTCAGCTCTTCTTCTAAGTTGTCCCCTCCTTGTTTTTATGCTGAGAGCCCCTTGGGAAGGATTTGTAGCCCTCGTTTACATCCCCTTCTTCATGGTCACAGATCGCTTGACTCGGCCCATTCACTCCGGGGTTCGATGGACCATTTTAGGATTAAGTCAACTTTTAGCCTTAAGTCTATTTGCAATTTAACTCAGCTACATCTTCATAAAACGCCACAGGTTGAAGACTATTTTCCAAACGAAGCCGATTCACATGCATTAAAATCTGGGCCTTTGAAAAATAACGCCCTTCTTTCCAACAATATAACCCTCGCTTAATTAAATTTCCTCCCACAAGGCAAAAACCTTCAGAAGTCGCCCAGCTTTCAAAATGTTGAGCTGTAATGTAACAGGGATTGCCTGCGATCTTTTGTTTTCTTACCTTGTCAGGAATTTTGCCCCTAATCAAAATATATGCCGGCGACGATTGAAGAGAATACCCTTCATTTTCCTTTGATGATGCGGACGTTGCCGTCACCCAAGCCCCTTTTTCGAGGGCATGTTGCGCTTTCTTTAAGTTTTCACTAGGAGCATAGAGAGAAAGAATTCGCCGCATTCTTTCAATTTCAGTAAAAGTGCTTGCTTTTAAAGCGGCCAACGCCCGTTTTCCCTTTCTCCGCCCTGGTTTTGATGAGATTTTCCTTAAGCCCATGTGGGTAATTTTCTTACTCACCGCATTTAGAGTTTTTCCTAAAGCTAACGCTATAATTTTAAGCTGTATTTTTTCTTCCATTGATTTTTTAATACAAAGGTTTTCCCAGGCCTCCCACCGTGGTTTTATTTTTGCCTCACCCATAAGTTTTTCTCCCTTTTTTATTTTTTACATATTAGACATGCAAAAACCAACATCTTATGATTGCTAATATTTTCTAGAATTGTCAAGAATTTTTGAAATTCTTAATTAGCCATATCTTCAATAAATTTTTTAGGAGAGTTGGAAATACTAATATAAAACTCATGATTCGGCCCCCTGCATGGGGGCCGAATCACTGAAAAGATTATGAGTACGTAAGCTTCAAAAGCATCCTTTAATCGATCTTAGCTCACAAACTTATTTGCCTATTCGCCTATCTCCAAAATTCATACCAAGCAGGAGGGGTAGGTGTAATATCTTCAATTTGGAAGTCTAAAGTAGAGCCGGTAAACTTAGGATGTAGACTCCACATAACATTTCCTTCATCATAAGTCGCTGGAACACCATAGTGAAATTGCCATCCTATTCCATTAGGTCCCATAGTCTGCTGAACTGTACCGCTAATGCTTTCACCACCGTCAGCCATTTCCTGAAGAAGACCTGCTGTAATATGATCATTCAAGATTTTATAAGTACGTCCATCCGCTTTAAAAGTCTTATCCGGACTCTCTAAAGCTTTTTCAATTTGTATAGCCTTTATACTTCCGCTTCTTCCTTCACTCAGAAAATCATCTGAATTATCTGCAAGCGCAAGACTATTAATGGCTATGAGACTAACAACTGTTAAATATACGATATTTACTTTTAACATAACAACACCTAAATATAATATTACCATCATTATAATTATAATATTAAAACAATTAAAAAATAGTAAAATTTTCTTATCCCAAGGTCTTCATGCGTAACTCCTGACTACGCCTTGAATCTCACCTCAAACTAACTTAGTCTTTACTTCAATATAGAAAATCGAAAGGGTGAATTCGATGTTAAATATTAAGACAATAATGCTAGTTACGGGCCTTACAAGCCTGACATGTCAACCTCAAGCTTGGGCTATGGACGAGGATGATTTTGAGGATCCGTGTAACGGAGTTTTTCAGTAAATAACCTTCTACTCACATAAAAACGACGACCTTTCACTACGAAGCGTGCTTAGAAGTTGAAGAATCCCGGGAATTTCTCCTAATAAATCTTCTGCGATAAGGCCCAATCCTATACGATTTGCAGCTTCCCCATGGATCCAAACGGCAGCTGCCGCCGCTTGAAAGGGATCAATTGCCTGGGCCAAAAGACCGGCCATAAGCCCTGCAAGCACGTCCCCTGTGCCTGCTGTTGAAAGAGTGGCTGGCGCATTGCCATTGATGATGATTCCCCCCTTCGGAGAGGCAATAATGGTATCATAACCTTTTAAAACAACGATGGCTCCCGCCTCAATCGCTGCCTTATGAGCTTTCTCAACTTTATTTTTGAGAAAGGCAAGGTGAGGAAAGAGGCGATGAAATTCTCCCTCATGGGGGGTCAAAATGACATTTTCATGAAGATGGCGGGTTAGCTCAAGGGTACGACCTTCAAAACTGGATAGGGCCCCTCCATCCAACACACATGGTTTTTTTGATTCCAGCAATAAGATGGCTTGCTCACGCGTAGATTCGTGAGGCAAGGCACCTATCCCCCACAGTAAAGAATGGGAATGGCCATCGAAGGTCCAATCCAAAAACTCTTGCGCTGATCCCAAAGACGTCACGATATCCCCCCAGGCAATACTTGCAAAAATAGGATATTCTTCTAACTTGCACATCAAGCGTACAAGCCCTGCCCCAATACGACGCGCAGCAAGAGAGGCCAACCTTACGGCTCCTGGCATACTGCCTGTCCCCACAATTAAACAGCTCCCCCGGGAATATTTATGATCCAAAGGTTGGGGCTCCTTAAGGGAATTCACCCAAAGAGAGGGAGCGTTCAAAAAAATACTTGTCTGAGGTAATAAAGATTCTGCAATCCCAATATCTTTCACAAAGAGTTTGCCGCAAAGAAGTCGGCCCGGCACAAGGTAATGCCCTACTCTGCCCCTAAAAAAAGTCACCGTGTGACTCGCCTTGATAGCAGCCCCATAACATTGACCCGAATTGGTTTCAACGCCTGTGGGAATATCGATCGCTATCACGGGTTTACCAGAATTATTAATAAGATGTACGAGACTTAAAATATCCCTCCCAAGCGGTTGGGATAAACCTGTTCCAAAAATTCCATCCACTACCAGATCAACTTCTTGAAGTACATCTTCAAGCTCAGAAATTTGAGGAAGATTACTTGTGCTTATAGCTTTTACAGGCCAGCCTTCAGCTTTCAAAAGGCGCGCCACTACCTGACCATCGCCGCCATTTTTGCCAGGACCACAAAAAACAAGGACTTGTCTTGGAGAAAATTGATTGAAGATCACTTGAACCACAGCCTTCCCAGCTCGCTCCATCAGATCTTCTTCCGTAATTCCTATTGCTATAGCCTTTGCTTCAGCCATTTTCATTAATTCGACTGTTAAAAGTTCTTGGCTCACAAACCTCTCCTTACCGGTTTTTTTATCTCATTATATAACTATCTCATGAAAATCATAAGGAAACATTAAAAAGAGCGTGTCAAAAAGAGAGCAACCACTCTTAAATTTGCACTTATTTACGAATGAACATTTGACGGAAATAGAAAAAAGTGGTAGTGCAGTGCTGTTTTAGGTGTATTATTCCTAAAATATAAGTGAATGTTTGTTTTTAACTATGAAAAATGTTGACCCTATTTGGCAACGTAAAAGGAAGATAAATTCATGTCAGAAAAATCCCTCCCGCAGAAAGGGCCTGAGTTCTCAAAGCTCCGTGCTGCGATTTGGCCTATCCAAGGTTCAGAAATGAAAAAATTTCTACCGATGGGCCTTATGATGTTCTTTATTCTCTTCAACTACACCATTTTAAGGGACACCAAGGATACACTTGTCGTTGGCGCCTCTGGTGCAGAAGCCATTAACTTCCTCAAATTCTGGGGAGTGACACCAACATCCATTCTTTTCGTGATCTTGTATGCAAAGCTTAGCAACGTGCTTTCAAAGGAAAATCTTTTCTATGCATGCATTATTCCTTTCATTGCCTTCTTTGGCGCTTTTGCGTTTATCATCTATCCCAACAAAGATCTCCTCCATCCTTCCATGGAGACCGTTGAAGCCTTACAGCAATCCATTCCAGCTTTAAGGTTTATTTTTGCCCTTTGGGGAGCTTGGTCTTACTCCATCTTCTACATTATGGCGGAAATGTGGGGCAGCGTTGTGGTTTCTCTTTTGTTCTGGCAGTTTGCTAACGAAATAACCCGAACACACGAAGCCAAACGATTTTATGCCCTTTTCCCTCTTCTTGGAAATATTGCCCTTATTCTTTCCGGTCAAACCGTAACTTATTTCTCCACTATTCGTGATGTAAACAGTGCAGATGCTTGGGGGACCAGCTTGAACTATATGATGGGAACTGTTGTTATTGCCGGCCTTGCCACCGCAGCTATTTACTGGTGGATGAACCGCGCTGTTTTGACCGATCCTTTCTATTATGATGCGGCATCAGAAACACCAAAGGAAAAGAAGAAGGATAAGCCAAAACTTTCCATTGTTGAAAGTTTTAAGTACCTTGTCACCTCACGGTATTTAGGGTTTATTGCTTTACTCGTCTTGGGTTACGGTATGGCTATTAACCTTGTGGAAGTCACCTGGAAAAGCCAATTGAAACTTCTTTATACCGTTGACGGCGTTTTCAGTGAAAACAGCTACAGTGCTTTCATGGGCAACTTCTCTACCTTTACAGGCATTGCAACCATTGCCTTGATCATTATGTGTAAGGGCATTGTGGGCCGCTTTGGCTGGTTCACTGGTGCAATTCTCACACCAATCATTCTCCTGATCACAGGCGGACTCTTTTACATATTTGTAATTTTCCGTGATAGTCTCGACTGGATAACAGTTGCCATGGGAATGACCCCTGTCTTCTTGGCTGTTATGATTGGAGCGGCTCAAAACATTTTGAGCAAGGGAACAAAATACTCCCTCTTCGACCCAACCAAAGAAATGTCTTATATTCCTCTTGACCAAGAACTCAAGGTGAAGGGTAAGGCTGCAGTTGACGTTATTGGTGGTCGTTTGGGTAAATCCGGTGGCGCTGTTGTTCAACAGTTCCTCCTGCTAACCGTTTCAACGACAGCGACACAGATTACGATTGCGCCTTATTCTTGTGTTATCATGGTTGTGGTTATCCTCGTCTGGATGTATGCAGCCGGTGGCTTGAGCAAAATGTATAATCAAAAAGTCGCTGAGAAAGAACGCGAACTTCAACCCGCGTAACTTTTAAAGTCTCCCTGTGATCCCTCCCTCAGCCATCGCTTTGGGAGGGTTTTCTTTATTGATTTATAACTCCTTAACACATTTGCAGTCACTCATATCCATTTCGCTAATCTCTCAAAAAAAACCCTCGGTTTTTAGTTAACATATTGATTTTTAATGATACTTTCCATTTGAACTTCGCCCCTCTTCCTGTCTAAACTTAGCTTCGTTTAGCACATTATATGGATGGTTTCATGGCAACAGTGAGCAAAGCAATTTCCCGAAATATCCAAGGTACTTTTGGAAAAGTCTTTTCTGCAGAAAAGGGAAGTTATACCTACTGGCGTATGCGTACTCTATACGCAACCATCATAGGATACGCCGCTTTTTACCTTGTTCGACAAAACTTTTCGATGTGTATTCCGGGGATTATGGAGGAATTTTCCTATTCGAAAATTGATCTGGGCTGGATTGCCACGGTTTTTTCCATTGTTTATGGAGTTGGAAAGTTTGTTAACGGGTATTTAAGCGACCGTTCTGATGCACGCTATTTCATGGCAATGGGACTCTTTCTTTCAGCCATTGCTAGCTTTTTTATGGGTTTAGGGTCAGGTCTTTTTTTCTTTACCGTACTTTGGGGCCTCAATGGTTGCTTCCAATCCATGGGCTGGCCTCCCTGTGCTCGTCTTATTACCCATTGGTTTAGCCCCACAGAACTAGGCTCAAAATGGGCCCTATGGGCCTCATCCCACCAAATTGGGGCTGTTGCCATCTTTGGCATTGGAGGATTTCTCATTGAGCACTATGGATGGCGCTCTGCTTTTATTGTTCCTGCCTTTTTTTCCGTAGCTATTTCCTTATTTTTAATTAATCGTCTTCGCGATACTCCCAAAGAAGTCGGCCTTCCCCCTGTGGAAGAATATAAAGGAGACGTTACTCACGTATCTTCTCTTTATGAAGAACGGATCACGATCAAAGAAGTAATTACCACAGTTTTAACAAATAAATTAGTTTGGTTTATGGCCCTTGCAAATATGTGCGTTTATATCCCACGCATGGGAATTTTCATCTGGGCACCTACCTTTTTGAAGGAGTTCAAAGGGGTGACCCTTATTATTGCTGGAATGCAACTCGTAGGTTTTGAAATTGCTTGTCTTTTTGGTGGTATTGCCGCTGGGTGGGTTTCTGATAAACTTTTCCTTGGCCGTCGCGGTCCGGTAGGTTCTTTATTTCTCATAGGTCTTGCTGTTTCTTTATTTATCGTCTGGAAAATTCCTCCTGGTTATCCATTCTTAGATACCTTGTTCTTAATGATTGCCGGCTTTCTTCTTAATGGACCTCAAGTTCTCAACGGCATTGCAACAGCCGACTTTGCCTCGAAGCGCGCTGTAGGTGTGGCCACAGGCATGACAGGTGCTTTTGCTTATGCCGGATCTGCCATAGCTGGAGTCGGCATTGCTTTCATTTCTGAAAGCTTTGGTTGGGGGGGTGGCTTTATGCTATTCATCTTAGCAGCACTCCTTGGCGCGTTCTTCTTTGCTCTGACCTGGAACAACCGAGCCAAAATCTTGGATGAACAAGAAGCCATCGAGACACCCTATTAATTCCTTGTTTTTCCTTAGTTCTTTTAAAAATACCTTGTAAATTCGAAGTCAAGTTCGAGATTACAAGGTATTTTTTTGTTTAAAACCTTTCGGCTCTAAACAGAGAAAGAACTTCCGCAGCCACAGGAGGAGGAAGCTAAGGGGTTTTTAACTTGGAATGAAGCTCCGATGAGCTCTTCAACAAAATCAACTTCTGCCTCCTCTATAAAAGGAAGAGAGGCCTCATCTATAACAATTTTCACACCTTTGTCTTCAAAGGTGTGGTCATCTTCATGCATTTCATGATCCAAAGAGAAATTATATTGAAAACCCGCACAGCCGCCACCATTCACCATAACCCGGAAAAAAACCGCATTTGGATTCGGCTCCTTTTCAATCAGGTTTGCAATCTTTTTTGCGGCACTTTCAGTTAATTTTAATGACATTAAAAATCCTTGGTATATACCTTTTCACTATAATCCAATCATTTTCTTAAAGATAGCCTGTTGGAGGATATCTTCACATATGGTAAAAGCATTTAGAACAGTTTAAATATGGTGAGTAAGATGAATTTTTTTCATAGCTTTCGGGATGAAATTTTAAACAGCATTGAAAAGCTTGCTAAGGAAGGCAAGCTGCCCGAAGACCTTACCCTCGATAAAATTACAACCGAACCTCCCCGAGATGCCACCCATGGAGATATCTCCACCAATGCGGCCATGATTTTATCAAAGCCTGCTCACATGAATCCTCGAGAGCTGGGTGAACTTATTGCCAAAGAGCTTGAGACCCTTCCCTATGTAACTGAGGTATCCGTAGCGGGACCCGGGTTTATCAATTTGCGCCTTACCCCTGACTTTTGGTACAAAGAATTAAAAACCATCTTAAAGGAAAAAGAAGAGTACGGCTCCTCCTCCATTGGCCTTGGAGAGAAGATCAACCTCGAATATGTCTCTACCAATCCAACGGGCCCTATGCACGCAGGTCATGGACGCGTGGCTGTTGTGGCGGACGTTCTTGCCAACCTCCTCGAAAAAGTGGGCTATCGGGTCTTGCGTGAATTTTATGTCAACGATGCGGGCGGTCAAGCTGAAAAGTTGGCGCAGTCTACTTACCTTCGCTATAAGGAGGCCCTTGGTCATGAAATTGGAATAATTCCTGAAGGCTATTATCCCGGAGACTATCTGAAAGAGGTAGGACAAGCCCTCGCTGCCCGCGACGGGGACAAATGGCTCTCTCTCCCCGAATCAGAATGGCTTGAACCCTTACGCGAATTTTCTATTAATGCCATGATGACCATGATTCGGAAAGATCTGACGTTAATGGGCATAAATCACGAAGTCTTTACCTCCGAAACAGAACTCCACCGCATGGGGGCTGTTGAGGCAGTCATCCAAACCCTGAAAGAGAGAGGACTTATCTATGAAGGGGTTTTAGAGCCCCCTAAGGGGAAAGTCATTGAAAACTGGAAGCCGCGCAAGCAAATGCTCTTCCGCTCTTCGGAGTTTGGAGATGATGCGGATCGTCCTCTTCAAAAGGCGGATGGCTCCTGGGCCTACTTTGCCGGCGATATTGCCTATCATTATGATAAATTCCGTAGAGGCTATCCCAACATGATCAATGTATGGGGCGCTGATCACGTGGGAACAGTCAAGAGAGTCACCTCTGCTGTTAAAGCCATTACGGAAGGCAAGGGTCACCTGGATGTGATCCTTTGCCAAATCGTGAACTTTATGGAGGGGGGCAAACCCATCAAAATGTCAAAACGGGCGGGCACTTTTATCGAAATTAAGGAAGTGATTGATAAGGTTGGGCGGGATGCCTTTCGTTTTATGATGATTACCCGAAAAAGTGACGCCCACTTGGATTTTGATTTTAAGAAAGTTTTGGAGCAAACCCGGGATAATCCCGTTTTCTACATTCAATATGCCCATGCCCGCTGCCATTCAGTAATGCGCATGGCAGAAGAGGTATTTCCTAAATGGAGCGAAACTTCTGCTGAAGTCTATGCAGGACTTGATGATCCCGATGAACTCCACCTCTTAAAACTTTTAGCCGCTTGGCCTCGCCACGTGGAAACTGCTGCCACCGCTCGTGAGCCACACCGCCTATGTTATGCCCTCTATGAAATTGCAGCACAATTTCATATGCTGTGGAATAAAGGAAAGGAAAACACCCTCTTGCGTTTTATCATTGCTGACAATAAAGAACTGACCCGCGCCCGCCTTGCCATGATTCAAGGCGTGGCAACTATTATTGCATCGGGTTTTCAAATCATTGGCGTCACGCCCGTTAAGGAGATGAGAGAATGACTTTTTCTCCCAATGACGATGATCGCCTCTGGCAAGACCCTAAATCTGAGGGATGGTTTCGCTTTTCCTCTCCCTTCCGTTATATCATTCTTTTACTCGTTCTTATTGCTCTCGTTGTTGGCGCCTGGTATATTCTCATGCCAGCACGTCAAAACTATAATGAGAAAGATCTGCCTCTTATTCGTGCTGATGATACCCCTTATAAAATCAAGGCAAAAGATCAAGCTCTTCCAGGGATTAAGCATCAGGACAAGCTTATTTACAGTCGGATCCGTAACGATGAAAATGCGCCGCCTGTTGAGCATATTTTACCCGATCCTGAACCTATTCTTATTGATGCCCAAACGGATTCTGCTCCCATGAAAATGGAAAATCTCTATTCTCCTGAAGATTTCGAATTAGAAAAAGTAGAGGAAAAAACACCTGAGGCAAAAGAAAACGCCCTTCTTTCTATAGCTTCCATTGAAGAACTTATTGAAGGAGATTCCGAAGAAATCCCTGAAAAGGCTTCTGAAAAAATACCAGAAGAAACCACTCCTCCTCAAAGTAAAACCCGTCAATCGAATGTTTTGATTCAACTGGGCTCTCTTAAAAGCCATGATCTGGCTCAAGAGGAGTGGAAACGCATTTCAGGAAAAAATAAAGATGTTTTAGGCAGCTTAGAGCCCTTAATTCAAAAAGTGGATCTTGGGGCTGAAAAGGGCATTTTTTACCGCTTGCGTACCGGTGTTGAAAATAAAGAACAGGCAAAAAAGGCTTGTGCAACTCTTATTGAAAGAAAGGTAGAGTGTCTTGTTATCTACTAACGCCGCCTCGCCTGTTATTTTTGGCTGTTCAGGTCCGACTTTAACTCTTGAAGAGCGTGGTTTTTTTGAAAAAAATCAACCCCTTGGCTTTATTCTGTTTCAGCGCAACATTGAAAATAAAATCCAACTGAAAGCCCTTATTAAGGATTTAAAATCAACGGTTTCCCATTCTAATGTCCCTATCCTGATTGATCAAGAAGGGGGGCGCGTTGTTCGTTTAAAAAGTCCAGAGTGGTTTGAACCTCCTTCAAGCGCAGCGCTTGCTGAGGGAGATTTAGAGACGGCAAAGAAAAAGGTTTATGAATGCTATGCACGGATGGCGCAAGACTTGGTGGAAGTTGGCATTACGGTTGATTGTGCCCCCGTTCTAGATCTCCGCGTCAAAGGGGCTGATCCCATTATGGGAGATCGCACCTTTAGCTCTGACCCTGAAATTGTGGCAGAGCTGGGGAAAGTCGCCATTCAAGCTCTCCTCGAAGGAAGTATTACTCCCATCATGAAACACATACCAGGCCATGGAGCTGCTACCCGCGATAGCCATGAAGAACTCCCCGTAATCTCCCTTTCCTTAAACCAACTTCTCCCGCATTTTGAACCCTTTAAGGCCAATCGCCATTGCCCTGCAGCCATGACAGCCCATATCATTTATACGGCCATTGATCGTTTCAATACGGCCACCCAATCTTCTATTATAATTGAAGAAGTCATCCGCCGTGAGATTGGTTTTCATGGTTTTCTTATCAGCGATGACTTGGGCATGAAGGCACTTTCCGGCCCTTTTTCCTTAAGAGCTCATACCTCTTTAAAAGCCGGATGTGATGCAGTTTTACACTGCTCTGGAAAAATGGACGAAATGATTGATGTGATGAAAGGGGTTGCCCCCTTTTCCATCATCTTAAAAGACAAGGCAGGTTAATGGAAATTTTTATTAAAGTCCTGATTCTCGGTATTCCCCTCCTTTTAGCCATCACGCTGCACGAAGCCGCCCACGGTTATGTAGCCTTGCGTTACGGCGATGATACAGCAAAGATGATGGGACGCGTATCTATGAATCCCCTGCGACACGTTGATCCGCTGGGGACGATTATTTTGCCCGGCCTTTTGTTACTTAGCGGCTCCCCCGTTCTCTTCGGCTATGCAAAACCGGTTCCTGTGAATTTTAATCGCCTGAACAATCCGCGCCGTGACAGCGTTATTGTTGCAGCTGCAGGGCCTGCAACTAACATTTTCCTTGCCTATATCTCGGCTCTTTTATTTCATATTCTTGTTTTCTTCCCTCTCAATGTTCAGCTTTTACTGCAAGAAATGCTCTCCTTTTCGGTTCTTATTAACGTAATGTTGGCCATTTTTAACATGATTCCCATTCCTCCCCTTGATGGCGGCCGCGTTGCTGTGGGTCTTTTGCCTGATAGCTTAGCACGCCCCCTTGCTCGCATAGAGCCCTATGGCATCTTTATTGTTTTCGGCCTTATTTTGATTCCCTATTTTTTGGGCCTCAATTTTCTTGGATGGCTTATTTTACATCCCGCAAAACTTATTATTGAAATTATTTCACTTTTAGCTGGATTATCTTAAAAATCTGATTATATTAGTGTAATTAATGAAAAGGAGCCCCCATGGGATTAAGTTTAAGCCATATTCTTCTGGTTCTCGTTGCCGTTGTTCTTGTCTTTGGCGCGAAAAGACTTCCGTCTATTATGCAAGACTTAGCAAAAGGACTCAGAGCTTTTAAAGACGGCCTTAAGGACGGAGAAGAAAAGTAATGAATCTCGCTGGTTGGAGTGAGTTTCTTTTTATAGGTCTTTTGGCCTTCATTATTATTGGCCCCAAGGATTTGCCAAAGGTTCTTTATTTTTGCGGCCGCTTTTTCCAAACCCTGCGCCGCCTTTCAGGCGAATTCATGGCTGAATTTGAAGCCATCCACCACCTCAAGGAACTTGAGGATTTAAACTCTCACAAACGAAAGGATAACAACAAATGATTAAAAAATTTCTCCTTCTTACCTCATTATTTATGTTTTCAACCGCTCCCATATCTGCTGTAAAACTTATTCTTCTTTCAAATTATGATAATGCCGGCGATCACAATCAAGTCATGGGAATAGCAAGAGCCTTAAAAGGACTTTCTCCTGATGTTACTGTTGAAGACGTCAATACAAAAACTACACCAGCAAGTGCTATTAAGGATATGGTCATCCCCGAAAACAAAACCATTGTTATTGGCTCTGGCGAAGGGGGTATTCTTGGCATTCAAGATTTAACTCCTCGGGAAAATCTTGTGATCTGCCTTACCTCTCATATGATTTTAGGAGGATATAGCAACCCAGATCTTATACAGAAAGTCAATTTCCTAGCCCTTCCCATCCATGCAAGCGATACCCTTTCTGCAGAATGGAAAGATAAACTCATTAATACAACAGGTGTTGCCCATAACCGGTCTTCAGAGGACCCTCTCAATGCTTATAATCTTGGAAAAGGAACACTTCCCGCTTCATGCCCTTCTTACCTTGCGGTTTATTTAGGAGGTGATGCCCCCACGCCTGAAAAGGTAACAAAGCTTTTTACAGAAGCTGAGGCAAAAGAACTCGCTGATTATGTCGCAAAAAATGCTGGTGACTCTTGTATTCTTGTTCTTAATGGCCCCCGCACAGGCAAACATGATGCCGGCCTGCAAGAAATACCAACCGCTCACCGCGATGGAAAACTTGACCACGTCACCGCTGCTTTCAAAGAAAAACTTGAAAGTCAGATAGCCCCTGACAAAGTTAAAATTTACAATTTTCAGTTTGGTCAAGATTTGGGTTACAACACCTTTGATCTCGTCTTAGGCGCCTTGCTTGAAAATGAGGGAAAAATTCTTGTCCCTGGCGAGTCAACTTCTGTAATTTCAGAAGCTATTGACGTCCTTCCTGCAGGAAAGGTGACCATTTATACCAATGGCGCCATGAATGAGATTCATGAAAAGCACGTTAAGAGTGAAGCAGAGGCTGGTAGAGCTTCTCTTCTTCTGGACTACCAAACATTTCAAGATCTTAAAACTGGAGACGCTGGAGATGCACAAGCTTCCTCAAAAAGCGCAGCACAAACCATTGCAGATAGGTTATGGCAAGCTGTTCAACAATAAATAAAATTGACGTCCCGCGAGTTGATCGCGGGATCCATTTTAACGTTCCACTGGACCCCGCGGTTAAACCGTGGGGCGTCAATTGTGTCAAAGGTCCCTGATGACCCAAAAACCTCTTCTTGAGCATTTACTCGAACTCAGAAAGCGCTTGGTTTACAGCTTGCTCGCCCTTGGTTTAGCCATTGGTCTCTGTTATCCCTTGGCGCCAGCACTGTTCCAGTTTTTAACCGACCCCCTGTGGCAGGCCATGGGGGCGGAAGAAGGGCGGCGCCTCATATACACAGGCCTGACGGAAGCCTTCCTCACCTACCTCAAGCTCGCCTTTTTTACCGGTTTTATTCTTGTTTTCCCTTATTTTCTTTGGCAAGCCTGGATGTTTGTGGGCCCAGGCCTTTATGACCATGAAAAGCGCGCTATCTGGCCGGCCTTGATCGCAAGTCCCCTTCTCTTTTTGGCTGGTGCAAGCCTTGCCTATTATGTGGTGTGTCCCTGGGCATGGAAATTTTTCCTAAGCTTTGAAATGCTCCCTTCTCCCAACGGCCTTTCCCTCCAACTGGAAACCCGCATGAGCGAGTATCTTTCCCTTATTATGAAACTCATTATGGCTTTTGGGATGTGCTTTCAGTTGCCCTTAATTTTGGTTGGCCTTACAAAATTGGGAGTTATTAGCCTTCAAAACCTTCAGCACAATCGCAAATACGCCTTTCTTATTATTGTGGTGTTGGCTGCCGTAATAACCCCTCCGGATATTATCAGCCCTTTAAGTTTAATAATTCCTCTTTATACCCTCTATGAAATTTCTATAATTTTGGTAAAACTATCCTTGAAACAGAAAGGATTGGATTGTGCTCGACACCAAATGGATCCGGGAAAATCCGGAAGTCTTTGATAACGCTTTAAAAAGCCGGGGACTCGCGGCAGCCTCCGCTGAGATCATCGCCCTCGATGAAGAGCGTCGTTCAGCTATTCACTCTGTACAAGAAATACAAAATCAACGCAACGGACTCGCCAGGCAAATTGGAGAAACTAAATCCAAGGGCGGCAATGCGGATGACCTTTTGCAAGAAGCGGGACAACTACGCGATAAACTCCCCTTAGAGGAAGAGAAAGTTCGCCTTTTAGAAGAAAAACTCAAAGCCATCATGGATGTTTTACCTAATGTCCCTTCAAAGGACGTCCCTGTTGGTAAAAGCGAGGAAGACAATCAAGAAGTTCACCTCTGGGGAGAAAAACCCACCTTTTCTTTCACGCCAAAACAACACTATGAAATTGGCGAAGCCTTAGGCTTCATGGATTTTGAAGCCTCCGCCAAGATTTCTGGCTCCCGTTTTGTGGTGCTTAAGTCTGATCTTGCCCGCCTTGAGCGTGCGTTGGGGGCATTTATGTTAGACATTCACACCCAAGAGTACGGCTACACGGAAGTCTCCCCGCCCTATATGGTGCGCGGCCAAGCGATGTATGGGGCTGGCCAGCTCCCTAAATTTGCGGAAGATGCTTTTGTCACAACAAATGATTATTGGCTCATTCCTACAGCAGAAGTGCCCCTGACAAATTTGGTAGCTGGGGACATTTTAGAGACCGATGCGCTTCCCCAGCGGTTTGTAGCCTATACCCCTTGTTTCCGCTCTGAAGCAGGGTCGGCAGGAAAGGACACCCGCGGTATGTTTCGCGTCCATCAATTTCACAAGGTTGAACTCGTCAGCATTACCCATCCAGAAACCTCTGAGATGGAGCACCAGCGCATGTTAAAAGCTGCCGAGTCTATCCTTGAGCGCCTAAGGATCCACTACCGTACGGTTCTCTTATGTACTGGAGACATGGGAACCTGTTCTCAAAAGACTTATGATATTGAAGTTTGGCTTCCTGGCCAAAACGCTTATCGTGAAATCTCCAGCTGCTCCAATTTTGCCGAATATCAAGCACGCCGCATGAATACCCGTTTTCGCGATGGGGACAAAAAAACCCGTTTCGTTCATACATTAAATGGCTCGGGATTGGCTGTGGGCCGCACGCTCATTGCTATTTTAGAAAACTATCAACAAGAGGATGGATCTGTTATCATCCCTGATGTATTAAGATCGTATATGAGAGGAGAAGCTCTCATCAAAGCGCAAAAGGTGGAAAGATGAAGTTTAAAAATTTAATGTTGTTTGTTAGCTGTTCTATGATTTTGGGAGGAAACGCCTTTTCTGCAGCTCCCGAAAAGAAAATCGTCACAGGACCGGATGATACGGTTTATGGTATTGCTTATAATAATGGCATCCCCACTCGCTCCTTAATTGCTGCGAATAACTTAAAGCCACCTTATACTCTCAAAGCAGGTCAAGTTTTAATTGTCCCTCTACCCAATCAACATATTGCGGGACAAGGAGAAACAGTGGAAAGCATTGCTGAAATCTATGCCATCAACGTTGATGTATTAGCCCACGAAAACAATATTACAACCCCTTCCTATATTGCGCCAGGAACCGTTCTTTCCATTCCTGCTCGAAATACGGAAACCTTAGCAACCGCTTTAAAGGTTCCTGAAGAAATTAACACTTCTTCCTTAGCCCCCCTTCCACTTGTTAAGTCAGAAGCAGGACCATCTTCTTTAGATCCCTTATCAGCAGCTAAAGATACGGCTTCAAACGTAGCCCTTCCCGATGATCTAGCTCAGGAATTGGCTGCAGAGAAAGGGGCAACTGCTGCCTCTGCTGCGTCCACCCCTGCTCCTCTTATGAATAACCTTGCTGAGAAGAAGGAAAAAGGAGCAGCAGCTGCTTCAAAGAAAAAGGAAGAAAACGAAAAACCCTCTAAGGAAGCTATGAAAGAAAAGCCACAGAAAGAGGAAAAAATTTCTAAAAAGGAAGCCGCCAAAGAAGAAAAAGTGGTCTCCAAAAAAGAAGAGCCTAAAGAAGAGAAAAAAGCCGCTAAAAATGAAGATAATACAGAAGCCGCTTCCAAGGATGTGGCCTTTGCTTGGCCGGTTCAAGGAGAAATTTTGAAAAAGTTTGCGGCAGGCGGTAAGAACGATGGCATCAACATTAAAGTTGCCAAAGGAACGCCCGTAAAGGCGGCAGCTGCAGGTACGGTCATGTACGCAGGCAACGAACTAAAAGGGTTCGGCAATCTGTTGCTCCTTAAGCATCAGGATGGCTGGGTCACCGCCTATGCACACAATTCTGAGCTTCTTGTCAAGAAAGGAGACAACGTAAAACAAGGTCAAGAGATTGCTAAATCGGGAACGCCCGAGGGTGATGCAGAACAACCACAGTTGCACTTTGAAATCAGAAAAGTGAAACAACCCATTGATCCTTTGACCAAACTTGAGTCATAAATGAAAGTAAACATAACATTAATAAATGAGGAAAACCATGAACGAACTCTTTGACCTACTCATCTCCCCTGCCAATGCTCAAGCAGCCCCAGGACCTTTTGGATTTGATATTATGTCCCTTCTTCCTCTTGTGCTGATCTTTGCTGTTTTCTATTTCTTTCTCATTCGCCCGCAACAAAAAAAGGCACAGCAGCAAAAAACTCTTCTCTCTTCTCTCAAGCGAGGAGATCGAGTTCTTACGAATGGTGGTTTGATTGGAACCATCACAAAAGTCATCAACGAGCAAGAACTTGAAGTGGAAATTGCAGACGGCGTTAAGGTTCGTATTGCCCGTCCGATGGTGGCAGACTTGCTTTTAAGCACAGAGACGCCAAGAGAAACTGAACCACGCAAAGAAAAAGAAAACGTGACAAAATTGTCTTCCCGCAAGACAGTTGCGTCTAAGAAAAAGTCACCTAAGTAAAAGAAAAGTTTGGGCTGAGCCATGTTATACATTCCACTTTGGAAAAAAATTCTGACCATTGGCATTTGTCTTCTTGGTCTACTTTTTGCCAGCCCTAATTTTTTCACCCGTGAACAACTTGAAAACTTCCCTAGTTGGTACCCTAAAAGCCAAATCACCCTTGGGCTTGACCTGCAGGGCGGAGCACACCTTCTTTTAGAAGTTGATTTTGATGCCGTTCAAAAGGAGCAAATGGCCTCACTAGCTGATATGGCACGGACGACCCTTCGTAAAGAAAGAATTGGTTATACAGGGCTTGCAGCTAAAAAGGACTTTGTCACTTTAACATTGCGCAATCCTGCTGATCTAGAAAAAGCCAAATCTCTCATTCATAACACGGACAAAGATGTTGAAATTACATCAGCAGCTGAAGGCCAATTAACCCTTCGTTTTGATGAGGCTGCCTTGAGGACCCGACGAAAATCGGTTTTGGCCCAATCCATTGAAATTGTTCGTCGCCGCGTCGATGAAATGGGAACAGCTGAGCCTTTCATTCAACAGCAGGGAGATGATCGAATTTTGGTTCAACTTCCTGGCATGCAAGATCCTGCTCGCATTAAGGCAATGTTAGGAAAAACTGCAAAACTCCAATTTCGCTTCGTTGATATGTCCATTAATGCCGAACCTGGCAAAACTGTACCCGGCGTTGATATTCTCCCTGAAGAGCGGGATGGAAAAACCATTTATTTAGCTGTGAAAAAACAAATCATTTTAAGTGGTGAGAATTTAGTTGATGCTCAACCAGGATTTGATGAATACAATCGCCCCATTATAAACTTTAAATTTGATTCCTTAGGGGCTAAAAAATTTGGAGATGCCACAAAAAATAACATAGGACAAGTTTTTGCCATCGTTTTGGATGACAAGATTATCATGGCTCCTCATATCCAAACGCCTATCCTGGATGGTCGCGGTATGATTACCGGCGGCTTTTCTGTACAACAAGCGCAAGACTTGGCTCTTTTGATGCGTGCAGGCGCCCTTCCAGCCCCCCTTAACCCCATTGAAGAACGCACGGTTGGTCCCGGTCTTGGTGCTGATTCTATTGCCTCAGGCGAGTATGCTACAATTATTGCTATTTTAATGGTGGCTGCCTTTATGTTTATTGCTTATTCCTTCTTTGGCGCCATTGCGAACATTGCAGTTGTCTTTAACTTAATTCTCTTATTTGCCGCCCTCTCGGTGACCCACGCAACTCTCACTTTGCCAGGCATTGCGGGCATCGCCCTTACGGTCGGTATGGCTGTGGATGCCAACGTTTTAATTAACGAACGGATTAAGGAAGAGCTGCGCAATGGGCGTAAAATGCTCAGCGCCATCGATGCGGGTTATAACCGAGCTATGACCACCATTATTGATTCCAACCTCACAACGTTGATTGGTGTGGCGCTTTTGTATTATTTTGGCGCCGGGCCGACTCGTGGCTTTGCTGTAACAACCTCTTTGGGAATTATTATTTCCATGTTTACGGCAATTTCCCTTACGAAACTCATTTTGGCGTGGTGGATTGGGTGGAGACGCCCTACCCATCTTCCCATTTAAGGAGCCCCCATGGGATTACACATTATACCCTATGACACGAAAATTAATTTTGTATCAAAAAAGAATATCATTTTTGCTATTTTGATTGCCGTTGCTGTGATCTGTTTGGGGTCGATTTTCACCAAAGGTTTTACTTATGGAATCGACTTTAAGGGAGGATTGCTCCTGGAAATTCGCACATCCGGTCCTGCGGATATAGGAAAACTTCGTTCAGAACTGAGTGATCTTGTTCAAGGAGAGGTCACTCTTCAAGAATTTGGTTCCCCCAATGATGTTCTTATTCGCGTGGAACAACAGCCCGGAGGTGATGCAGGTCAGCTTGTTGCTTTAAACAAAATCAAGGCAAAACTGGGGACGGGAGTTGAGTACCGAAAAGTTGAAAGCGTAGGCCCCAAGGTCAGCGAAGATCTTATTCGTAATGGTATCTATGCAATTATTGGAGCGCTAGTGGCCATGTTGATTTATATTTGGTTTCGCTTTGAATGGCAATTTGGCGTTTGCTCTCTGATTACCCTTGCCCATGACGCCCTGATTGTCTTGGGATTGTTTTCCATTTTTGGGCTGGAATTTAATGAAAACGCCATCATCGCTGTCTTGATTACAGTGACCTATTCCATCAATGATACAGTTGTGATTTATGACCGCATTCGTGAGAACTTGCGTAAGTTTAAAAAAATGACTTTAGCCAATCTTATTAACCTCAGTATTAACGAAACTCTCTCACGAACCATTTTAACGTCCACCACAACCTTACTCTCCCTCCTTGGTCTTTATTTCTTTGGTGGCCCGGTTATTGCAGCCTTCAGTCTTCCCATTATCGTGGGCATTTTAGCAGGGACTATTTCCTCAATTACTGTCTCTGCCCCCCTCCTCCTTCATATGCATCTTCGTGAGGATAATGGTCTCGAGAAACTGAGCAAAGGATAGAATTAAGAATTTCCAAGTTTCTGGGCTTACCAATGGTTATTTAACGCCGCTTCTATGTTCTTCAGACATTCCGGTAAAAGTAGCCCCTTCTCGATTTGCATTTCTAAAGTTGACACCCTTAAGAGTGCTTCCATCGAAAGAGACATTTTTTAAATTTGCATTTTCAAAATTTGCAGATGCAATCTTTGCATCGATAAAACTAGCACCTTCTAAATTGGCTTTTGAGAAAGAAGAATTTTCAATTGTTGCATCTGAAAAATCAGCCCTCCTTAAGTCAGCCCCATCAAAGTTAATACTACGTATACCCATCCCCAAAAAAACACACCCCTGAAGATTCGCTCCTTCTAAGTTTATATCTTTCAGATCATAGGCACGTAAATCAGTATAAGAAAGATCCAAAGTCTTTTTTTGGTCATTTTTTTGTAGAGATTGAAGCTGTGCAAGATCTTCAGGAGAAGCTGCAGACAGAAGGTGACAAAAAGTTGTCAAAGGAGATAGAAAAATAAGAGTTCTTATAAAAAAATTCATCTAAAAATCCTTATGTTTAAATTATCATATTTAAAAATTTTAGTTAATTTTAGTTAATTTTTGGTTAATTCAGCTTCGTTACACGTTTACATCACTATCCCGCTCCACGTTCCACTGCCACATAGCAGGAAATATTTGAAAATAATATTTGTATTTCTTTCTAGGATTTGCTTACCTCCAAAAGTGATTTAGAAAGAGAGAAAATATCTATGTCCCCTCACCTTCTGATGATGTGGCTCCAACAGTTCTCTCCGGAAGGCTTGACCCTTGCCTTGTTTCTGTGTTGCGGGACTCTTATCCTGCTCATGATGCGAGTTTTTGGCGCCACCGGTTTGATGGTTTACAGCTCTCTTGCCGTTGTTGTCGCCAATATCCAGGTGCAAAAAGCGTCAACTTTTGAGTTTTTTTATGAGCCCATTGCTCTTGGAACCGTTGTTTTTGCCTCAATTTTCTATGTTAGTAGCATTCTGACTGAATATTATGGAAAAGCAGAGGCGAAGAAAGCCGTGTGGCTCAGTTTTTCGGGCATGATTCTGGTCACCGTATTCATGTTTTTCACCATGGGGTTTAAGCCAGCTGTGGGCTATCAAGAAAGTCACAACGCCATGTGTGTCTTGTTTCTTCCCGCGCCTGCCTTATTGATCTCCAGTTTAGTTGCCTATGTCATCGGCCAGCAAAATGATATCTGGCTTTTCTCGCTCCTTTCAAAACTCACAGGTGGAAAGGCCTTATGGCTTCGCACCTTTATTTCGACCTTAATTGCTGCGTTTCTTGATAATGTGGTTTTCAGTGTGCTCGCCTGGATGGTTTTTTCTTCTCACCCCTTGCCATGGGAGACGGTCTTCTTTACCTATATCTTAGGAACCTATATTATAAGGCTTTTTATGGCTTTTATGGGGATTCCTTTTCTTTATGTCGCAAGGTTTATGATTCGCTAATGGAATATTCTAAATTTAACTTTGAAGTGACCTTTCAGGCACCTTCCTCTAAAGCCCGTCTGGGAAAACTTTCTACGCCTCACGGCCTTGTGGAAACGCCCGCCTTTATCTTTTGCGCTACAAAAGCGGCCATTAAAGGCGCAACCCCTGAGGAAATGTGGAGAGAGAAAACCCAAATTATTCTCTCCAACACCTATCACCTCATGCTTCAACCAGGAGCTGAGTTAGTGGCAAAAATGGGGGGACTTCATAAATTTATGGGTTGGAACGGCCCCATGCTGACAGATTCGGGTGGCTTTCAAATTTTTAGCCTAGGCCATGGATCCGTTGCCGAAGAAGTGAAAGGCAGACGCAAATCAACTCGCCCTAAAAGTCTTTTAACAATTACCGAAGAAGGCGCCACCTTTAAATCCTATCTTGATGGAAGAACTCATGTGCTGAGCCCTGAAAAATCCATTCAGGTTCAGCGTGATTTGGGAGCCGATCTCATCGTTGTGCTCGATGAGTGCACGCCTTTTCATGTGGACAAATCCTACACGGAAAAATCCATGCATATGAGCCATCGCTGGGCCGAACGTAGTTTAGCGGAGTTTCAACGCGGCGACACTGGCGTCCAAGTCCTTTATGGCATAACCCAAGGAGGGATTTACCCTGACTTAAGGCGAATGAGTGCTGATTTTGTAAATAGCCAGCCTTTCTTTGGCCACGCAGTTGGAGGTTCCCTCGGCGCCGATAAAGCCCAAATGGCGGAAGTTGTCGAGATGGCGATGGAGCCCTTAGATCCAAGCCGTCCCGTCCATTTGCTGGGCATCGGCGGCATAAGCGATATTTTCTATGGCGTAACCCAAGGGATTGATACCTTTGATTGCGTGCACCCAACTCGCCTTGCTCGCCATGGCGGCGCCCTAGTTCCTCCTTCCGTCTGGGAGCAGTTAGAAGAAAATCCCAAGGGTCGGGAACATATGAATTTGCGTAATGCCCGTTTCCGTGATGACCCTCGCCCCATTGATGAAACTTGTGGCTGTCATACTTGTCAAACTCTCTCTAGAGCCTATCTGCATCATCTTTTAAAAGCTGGTGAACTTCTCGCCATGAAGGCCCTCACCACACACAACGTACATTTCATGAACCGACTCTTGGCTGGCATTAGAAAAGCTATTGCAACAAATTCCTTAAGAGAAGAAAAAATAAAGTGGATTGCTTAAGAGTTTATTAACTTATAAATTAGAAAATAGAAAAAATAAATAAGACAGGAGAGAACCTCATGGAAAGATTTTTAAGCAGTGTTATCATCGTTTGTGCCTTAGGGCTCACAGAGGTTCAAGCTCAAGAGACAACAACCTCATCACCAAGTACAGCTTCTCCATCATCTTGTGAATCTCTCACGAAGGAATGCCGCAGCCTTTCTCTCGACGCAGATAAAAAGCCAGACTCATGTTCATGCAAAACCTCCTGTGCTTCCGCACGAGAGGCGTGTCTCCAAGCAAATGACACTGATAATTTAGACACCGCATCCCTCTATTCTCTCTATTGCAAAAAATCTTGCAAAAAGTACAAAAAGCAGGAGGAGCAGAAAAAAGAGTCTTCTTCAACAAAGGGTGAATAGTTACATCCTTTAATGCTTGTGCATAAAAGCTCAAATTAACAGACTCTCATAAAAACTGCCAAAGGGCAGAGTCGGGTGACATATTTGAATTTCTAAAATCCAATGACCGGGGCTGATTGTTTCAGGAAAGGTATTAATGCCCTTTCTCCACCCTCTATGGGGATAGGCCCCTATGAGATGCCCGGCAGGCTCTAAATTAAAGTGATAACCCTTAGCTTCCGTTAACTTGATGATATGGCCATAGAGCTCAATTCCAGTCGGATTATGTTGCTGCCAGTACTCACGGCTTTCTTGAAAGATTTTTTCCGCTGCTTTTTGAATAGCGCTGTAGTCAGGATTACCTCCAAAGGTAAACGTTTGCCCTGCATCCCCTTCAACCCCATTTTTTACAATACCAATATCTATAAAAGCGATGTCTTCCTGTTGAAGAATTAAATCTTCCTGTGCTCCCTGATGGAATTGAAGGAGGGTATGTTTACCAAAACGGACATACGGAGGATGCCAAATCCGGTCAATTTTATAGTCCTCAAAGAGAGAACGAATCAAAGAAACAATCTCACTTTCTCTCATTCCAGGTTGAATTTTGTCAATGGCCCTTTTGAGAATATGCCACGTAAGTTCTGAAGAAGCTTTCACCTTCTCCAGAATTTGCGCTTCCATATATTGCTTAGTATTCTCAAGCCGTGATTGGACTTTAGGATCTATGCTCCATTTCCTTCTGCATTCTTTGAGCCCTTCTTGCCATAAATGAAGAGAGGTTCCGCATTATTGAGAATAACTTCTTCATTAATAACAACCTCTTCCGCATTTTCAATGGTTGGCAATTCAAACATGGTATTCAAAAGGGTTGACTCTAAAATAGATCTCAACCCACGAGCACCCGTTTTTCTCTCAACTGCTTTCTGAGCAATGGCTTTTAAAGCACCATCCGTAAAGTTTAATTCGACGCCTTCCATATTAAAAAGACGTTTGTACTGCTTGGTCAGCGCGTTCTTCGGCTCAGTGAGAATTTGAATAAGCGCCTCTTCATCAAGATCATTAAGAGTTGCAATCACAGGAAGACGGCCAATAAACTCTGGGATGAGACCAAATTTCAAAAGATCTTCTGTTTCAAGATTCTTTAAAAGTTCTCCTGTTTTACGATCTTCAGGACCTCTTACATCAGCGCCGAAACCAATGGAGGTTCCCCTGCCTCGCGTTGCGATAAGCCTTTCAATTCCCGCAAAGGCACCGCCGCAGATAAAGAGAATATTCGTGGTGTCTACTTGCAAAAATTCCTGTTGAGGGTGCTTACGCCCTCCCTGAGGCGGAACAGAGGCTATGGTACCTTCCATAATCTTGAGAAGAGCTTGTTGAACCCCTTCCCCCGAAACATCACGGGTAATGGAAGGATTATCGGACTTGCGGGAAATCTTATCAACTTCATCGATATAAACAATACCGCGTTGGGCCTTTTCCACATTGTAATCGGCTGCTTGCAGTAATTTGAGGATAATGTTTTCCACATCCTCCCCCACATAACCAGCCTCCGTCAACGTGGTAGCATCCGCCATGGTAAAAGGCACATCAATAATGCGCGCCAAGGTTTGCGCAAGGAGCGTTTTACCGCAGCCCGTTGGTCCCACAAGAAGAATATTCGATTTAGAAAGTTCAACATCATCCGAATGACTACCATGCTCAAGGCGCTTGTAGTGGTTATGGACAGCAACCGACAGGACCTTTTTCGCGCTCTCTTGACCGATCACATAATCATTCAGAACATCATAAATTTGCTTTGGAGCCGGCACACCCTCGGGCGAACGAAGCAGCGGCCCTTTATTTTCTTCCTTGATAATATCGGTACAAAGGTCAACGCACTCATCGCAAATAAAGACGGAAGGTCCTGCAATAAGTTTGCGCACTTCATGTTGGCTTTTACCACAAAAAGAGCAGTAGAGAGGGTTCTTTGTATCGTCATCTTTTGATTTTGCCATAGCACCCTCCTTTAAATTATTCCAAACTGATAAGAGGCCCTGTTAAGGTGTGTTTCCTCTCTTATCTCAGGATCGCATGGAACTACCAATAAATCGTTAATAAACAAAATTATTTGCGCTGACCTTTCCTCTTTATGCACTTTTTTTCACTTCAGGGGAAAAGGGACGATTGGTGATAACTTCATCCACAAGACCAAATTCCTTTGCTGCCTCTGCTGGCATAAAATTATCCCGATCCATTGCTTTTTCTATTACGTCCAAAGGTTGGCCCGTGCAGTCAGCATAAATCTTGTTCAGACGGGTGCGAATTTCCAAAATCTCGCGTGCATGGATTTCAATGTCAGAAGCTTGACCCTGAAAGCCTCCCCAAGGTTGATGAATCATAACCCGAGCATTTGGCAGACAATAACGCTTTCCCTTAGTTCCTGCGGTGAGCAGGAAAGAACCCATGGAAGCTGCTTGTCCAAAGCAATGAGTAGCAATATCAGAGCGGATGTAATTCATCGTATCATAAATAGCGAGCCCTGACGTTACGGATCCTCCAGGAGAATTAATATACATAGAAATGTCTTTGTTTGGATTTTCTGATTCCAAGAAAAGAAGTTGGGCACAAACAAGACTTGAAACCACATCATCAATAGGGCCATTTAAGAAAATAATTCTTTCCTTGAGAAGGCGGGAAAAAATATCGAAAGAGCGCTCACCACGTGCCGTCTGTTCTACAACAACAGGAACTAAATTATTCATGCTGATATCCATATTCATTCCTCCTTACTTTCCCTGTTTCTTCGTTGACTTTTGAGTTGGTTTTTTCTCGGCCTTTACTTGAGCTAAAATCTGCTTTTCAGCATCTTCCTCATCTTTAGCCAGTAATTTTTCCAAGTCTTCTGGCGTGATAGATTTTTCTGAGACCTTAGCCTCACTTAGAATAAAGTCAACGACCTTATTTTCAAAAATTGGCGCCCTTAAGGAGGCCATGGCTGATTCATTGTTACGGTAAAAATCAAAGACCTGTTGTTCTTGTCCTGGAAACTCTCGCGCCCGGGCTGTCAACGCACCTACAAACTCCTGTTGAGTAACTGTAATATTGTTCCGGTTACCAATTTCAGCAAGGAGGAGACCCAAACGGACACGGCGTTCAGCAATAAGCTTATACTCCGCCCGAAGAACTTCTTCACTTTGGCCAGCCGCTTCTTCAAAGGTTTTTGAACCCTTCTTACCTTTAACGTTGGCATTCGCTGCATTTTCTTGATCAATACCCAGCTCTTGACAAAGTTGATTCCAAATATTTTCAAACTCTATTTCAACCATGTTTTGAGGGACATCAAAGATAAATCGCTCTGCAAGCGCATCTAAAACATGACGCTTTGTGGAAATAAAGGCTTGAGCATTATAATCTTTTGCAAGACTTGTTTTTACCCCCTCTTGCATCTCTTTAACCGTTTCAAAACCAAGCCTTTTAGCAAGTTTCTCATCTATAGCTGCAGGATCCACCTCATGAATATCTTTTAAATGAACGTCAAAACGAGCAGGCTTATTCGCATAATGCTTTTCATGATAGTCCTTGGGGAAGGTAACTTTAACCTCTAGGCGGGTGCCTTTTTCTTGATCAATAAGTTGATCTTCAAAACCAGGGATAAATGAACCTGATCCCAATTCAAGGGCATGATTCTGACCTTTACCGCCTTCAATAGGCTCATCTTCAATAAACCCTTCGAAATCAATGATGGCCACATCCCCTTTTTTGGTTTTGCGAAGTTTTGCAAGAGGACGCGTTTCCCGTGTCCGGTTAGCAAAGTTATCTAAGACTTGTTCAATTGTCTTTTCTGGAACCTCAACCGCGTATTTTTCAAAAGCAAGATCTTTAAACGTCACCTCACCAATGGTGGGAAGAGTTTCAAGATTGATGCTGAAAACAAGATCTTTTCCTTGATCAAAGGAATCAACTTCCACTTTTGGCTTTAGTGCAGGCTTTAAATCATTCTCTTTTACAACTTGCTTTACAGCCACATCGACGCAGGCATCAAGCGCTTTTGAGAGGGCCTCATTATGATAGCGTTGTTTCAGGATAGAAAGCGGTGCCTTACCGGGGCGGAAACCAGGAATTTTAGCCTTTTGACCAATTTTTTCAAGTTGGGCATTAACTTTTAATTCAATATCTTTTGCGGAAAAAGTAATCTGAAATGACCGCTTGAGACCTTCTGAAAGAGTTTGTTTAATTTGCATGTCCTATGCCTCGCTTGCTTTACAAAATATCCTATGAGGAAAACCCTAAGATTTCATTCCTCTCACTACAAAGTTGGTACGGGCGAAGGGACTTGAACCCCCACGGCTTGCGCCACCAGATCCTAAGTCTGGCGTGTCTACCAATTCCACCACGCCCGCATGGGCCAATTTCATAGCACACCAAATCGCATTTGAAAACGTGGTTTAGCAAGAAAACGCCAGTTCTCTGAGATTATTCACATATTTTGTTAATTTTACCTTAATTTATGGGAAAAAAATAAATTGAGAGAGAATTGCAGAAATTCTTCCGACTTGTCATTCCGCGGAGGCGGGGATCCAGTAAACCTTTGAAACAAATAAATTTTTTCCACATTTGGCAAAATAGTGCCTTTGTTAACTCTTTACATTTTTATCCCTACAAATACTGTCTTAGCCCAACATTTGCCTGGATCCCCGCCTCCGCGGGGATTGACAAAGTGTTATGAATTTTGCAATTGACTCTCTTAATTCCTGTTTTTCAAAAAAAAGGGGAGCCGAAGCTCCCTGGTCCTTTTAGAATGGAATCTTTTATTATCGAATCAAACTAATCTTATGGCGCATAATGACAGCTTAAGCGAACAAGCTCATTCGAGTGGGAAATCTGAAAAGGGCTCAACGCATGACCATAAGTATAGGCAAGGCCTACAAATATAGCTGTAATCATGATGAATGGTATAGTTTGCCTTGCAATATCAATTGCATTTAAAAATTGTGTTTTTGACATTTTAAATCCTCCTGTTTTGTTTGTGCTCATTTTAAATTAGCGCGAGCAGTCTCACCTGAATTAGTTACTAAATAGTTAACAAACCTGTTAATAATTTTATTTTTTTCAACACAAGGACGACAGAAAAAACTTCTTATTGAAAACAAAAGAAAAAACTAAAAATAAAAACAGAAACATTATTAAAAAAGCTGTGGATAACTTTGTGAGTTTTTTTATAAGCTGATGATATCGCCTTTTATCTTATTTGTAAATATTATTCACAATTAATGCTTAACAGCGGACAAATTTTCAAAAGCCTAAAAGAATGATAGTATTCCTCCCAAAAAAGAGAGTTTATCATGAGAAAGAAATCAGGGGGTGTGTGGCATGTAGCCGAAATTATAGCGGATGACCTGGAAGATCGAGA
>JAIEQB010000045.1 GCA_019748065.1 Alphaproteobacteria bacterium
TAACGGCGCTCAGGAAGAGGTTGAAGTGCGGGCTTCTCAAGCTCATTGAATTGACTCAATCGCGACCCCGGGAGTTTTTGGAAAGGACGGTTATTCAAGGCATCCAATAGAGGTCTCATCGCACAATTGAGTTCCTGCAGACTCATAAAGACCCGGCTACGGAACTTAGCTAATATATGTCTTTCCGCCTGCAAAACCCCATTTTCTACTTTTCCCTTATCTTTTGGGGAATTTGGACGGGCTGGAAGCACTGCAACGCTGTAATGAGTTGCCATATCTTGATAGGTTGGATTGATATCAGGCTCGTAAAGATGAGATTTATGAACGCCACTTTTAAGACAATCGGGAACAACAATCTCAGGACACCCCCCAAAGAACTCAAAGGCATTCACATGCGATTTAATCCAGTCAGGAAGAGTCTGAGTCCATGTTGCCTCTACATAGGTAAAGTTTGAAGCGCCAAGCGTTGCCACAAAAATCTGCGCTTCCCCAATTTCACCCGTACTCTTATCCAGAAGAACGGGCATTGTCTTCCCTGCGTAATCTACGAAAAGCTTTTCTCCTGCTTTATGAGGCTGACGCATCCAGACGTCTAAATGCCCGCGCCATTCTCGATATCGATGACAATATTGGCTGTAGCTCAATCCTTGAGGGCTTTGTTGCTTATATTCTGTCCACAAGAGCATCAGAGTCATATGTTTACGCTTTAACTCTTGATGAATATAAGTCCAATCAATTGTTCCTCGCTGTGTCTCATCCTGCGCTTGTGACATTTGAGAAGAGGGATAAAGACACAACTCTAATTGTTCATCCGTATAATCCTCTGGTAAGGGCCAACTTACGTTGGCCTTTTTAGCTCGACTTAAACACTCTCCTACTGTTGTTCTCCCTATACCTATGCTTTTTGCAATTTCTGCATGGCTACAGTTGCGATCAAATCGCAATCTCAGTATCTCTCTTATTTTTCTCATTGATATATGCTTCCTCGACATTTGTTTCTCTCTCGCTTGTTTAAAGAGAGTACAGTTTAAAACGTATGGTTCTGTACCAAGGATCTTCTTGAAAAGGAGTCCTTAGTGGCAAACGCTGTCTTGGAATTATTGTTCGATTAGGGGAGAAATACCCGCCCGGATTGGACCAGAATCATCGACCGGATTAAACCAGAATTGATGACCCGATTAAACCAGAATCACTGACCGGATTGGACCAGAACACGTGCCCGGATTAAACCAGAATATGCAAAAAACTAAAAAAATAAATTGTAATGACAAGAAAACCTCCTAGACCTCCTCGTTTTTATACTCCTGAAGAATGGAAGGAATTTATTAATAAGTGGCAAAATAGTGGCCTTCCACAAAAGGACTTTTGTCGACAATACGAATTAACTTATAGCGCTTTTTGTCGATGGCAAAATAAAATTAAACATCTTACCTTTGAGCGCTCCCTCCCTAAAGTTTCCTCTACAACTTCTTTTGACTCTCTTTCTCGCACGACTGAGAAATCAGAGCTCGTTCAAAAAAAGAAATATAGGAAACCACGCTATTATACGATAGCTCAATGGAAAGAATTTATTGATGATTGGAAACAAAGCGGTCTTTCAAGAGATGTTTATTGTAGACAAAAAGGTTTAACTTACTCAGCTTTTTTCAGTTGGTCTAAAAAATTAGAAGATCCAGAAGTGGCTAATTTAGCAAGCCTACAAGAACGTCCTCGATATACCTTCGAGCAATGGAAAGGATTTGTTGAAGAGTGGGAAAAAAGTGATCTTTCAAGAGAGGCTTATTGTAAACAGAAAGGTTTAGCTCCCTCAGCTTTTTTCAATTGGTCTAAGAAGTTAGAGGATCCAGAAATGGCTAAAATAGCGAGCCTACAAGAATACACTTATCGTGACCCCAATCAAAAGAAGGAACTCGTTGAAGAATGGAAAAAAAGCGGTCTTTCAATAGCAAGCTATTGTGCCAAGAATGGGTTAAATCCAGGTAACTTTTATAAATGGAAACAGAGATCTCAATCTATAGGGCTCCCTCCACAAGTATTAGAACATCCTCAAAAACAAAAGCCATCTTCGTCTTCTCCTTTTGAAGAACATTTTATACCCGTGGTGCTTAAGTCACCTTCTCTCAATAACTCTTCTAACGTTCAACCGAGGATAGAAGTTACCTTATCTCAAGGACATCATCTCTCTATCCAAGGTCCTTTTGATTGGGAGAATCTTATTGCTTTATTAACACCCATTTTAAGGAGCTGAGAAAATGATATCTTTAGGAATAAAAGTTTTTATTGCTCGTGATCGAGTGAAAATGAATAAATCCTATGATGGGCTGAGCCTTTTAGTGAAGGATGCTCTTAAAAAAGATCCATTATCTGGATACATGTTTGTCTTTTTTAATAAGAGATCAAATTATATGAAAGCCTTATACTGGGATCGCAATGGATTCTGTATTTGGCAAAAACGACTGGAGAAAGGAACGTTTCGCATTCCCTCTATTGGCAACAGTCAATGGGAAGTTAGCTTTCAAGAGCTACAGATGTTGCTTTCAGGGGTCGACGTAAGATATTTACCTACTCCCATCAATATTGAAGAGTATGTAGTCAACTAAAAAGGATTGTTAAGAATAGGGAAAATGAGTATTATTTTCTCTATGATTGCTCGTGAAAATCTACCTAATGATACAGTTGAGCTGAAAGGTCTTGTCTATCAGCTTCTGGATGTTGTTGAGCAGCAAAAACTTCTTATTGCTAATCAAAATGAACGTATCGAAAATCTCTTTCTCAAGAATGAGGAACAGTCGCAGCAGCTTCAAACGCAAGCTCAGCAGCTAACAACACAATCTCAGAAAATAGAAGAACAAGCTCATCAAATTGATCAGCTGACCCATCAGGTTAATTCGTTAAAGCGACATAGGTTTGGGAAACGGTCTGAAAAAATCCAAGAAGACGACTCAAAACAAAACGATAATAACACCCAAGCTAGCTCACCGGACGCTCACGATCTTACTTTAGATAAGCTTATCTTAAAGGAAGCCGCAGAGGAAAACTTTTAAGCACCGAATGGCAGAGGAAGTGCGCTATTAATACTTGCCTCATTTTTTTTAAAATGAATATCCCCCACGTCTCCTCCACATTTAATAGGTAGTTGCTAAGACGTTTACAAAATAAGAACAAACGATACAATTTAAAGTTAATTTTCAAAAATGAATTCTCTGTAATTTAAAAAGTAATTCTCCCGATCAAATCTTGTTTTTTTCCTTTGACCTTAAAATCTACTTTCACGACAGGTTTACTTAATAAAATATCCTAGATGTACCACTGGCTCTAACAGAACGAGATTTCCGCAAGTCATTTACGATATTCAAGCGTTTTAGCCATCTATCCCAACCATCATAATTAGCAGAAAAGGAGGCTCTCCCATGAACAACGCGATAATTATCACAGAAAAAAATATCTCCTGCGGTTAATGATATCTCTTTTAGATTTTTATTAATTGCTTTAATCAGTGAATTTAATGCATTTCTGGCCTCTTCATCTTCAGGAAGTTCCATAAAATAAGGATCAATTCGCCAATAAGGATTTTTTGGATCACCAAATAAAACAGGAATTTCATTGGGTTGAAGGTTAAGTTCTTGCATAGTTTTTTGAGCTTTAGCTATAGAACACTCACTGTTTGCAGAGCTTTCTTGAAGGTGAGAGTTGTCAGGCCTTATTTTAAAAATAGGCTTAAATAGGGGTTCATATTCTTCTAATGTCAAATCAATTTCTGTATTTGATGCAATCAATGTTGGTGTTTGTGTAGGATTTCTGATGCACATAAGAGCAATGTAGTCTCCTCTTAGTGGATGAAACGCATCTTCTGTATGCCATTCCAAATGCTCTTTACTACTAAAACCTAATTGATCTGTTTCGTGTTCTTTTATTGGAAAGATTTCATGAATAATATAGCCTCCTTGTTGAGTTGACCAAGCAATAGGGTATCCTATAAGAGAAGCACATAAAATAAAATATATATCTTCATTAATAGTTGAAAAATAATTATGCTTTTCTTTCCAATGTTGTGGTGACTTTCCTATGCGTTCATTATCTATTTTATATCCACTAATAGCGCAAGTGGCTGAGACATCCTCATATTGTTTAAAATCATGTAAAAAAGCTCGCAAACCACGAGGAAGATCATGAGCTAGCAGTCCAGCTTGGACTAAAAATTTCTCATCCTCCGCAGAATTATATTCTTTAAGAATATCTTTAGTTAAATTATCAATAATCCTATTCTCGGCTTCATCCAAAATATATTTTTTCATATAGTTTTCCCTTGTTATTGTATGTGCACCTGTCGTCCACGGTATAACTTTCACAGCTTACAAAAAACGAATTGATTGGGATAAATTATTCAAACCCTCTTCAAGCTCTTGAATTGAAGCACCAAATCCAAGTCTTACAAATTCTGGGTACCCAAAACATTTTCCAGGTACAAGTAAGGTCTTTTTTTCTTTAGCAAGATTTATACAAAAGTCCTCTGTATCTTTACATCCAAAAATTTTTAAAAATGTACTAACCCCTCCATCAGGTAAACAACCTCCAATTTTATCATTATGGTCATCTAACCAGGATGAAAGTTTCCTATAATTTAGCTTTATTCGAGGGATAATATTATTTGTTATTTTTTCAATATTTTTTATAAAATGTAACCCGATAAATTCATTCAAAGGAGAAACATATAAAGATGTATAGTCCTTCATATTCTCACATTTTTTTATAATTGCAGGATCAGAAATGCACCAACCTAATCTCAAACCAGCTAGCCCATAACTTTTTGACACAGTTCCAATGTAAACACTTTTATTGTAGAATAAATATGGATTTGGCAAGGGATTATCATGGAATACTATTTCTTCAAAGGCAGCATCCCATATTAAGTAGGCACTCTCTACTGATACAATACTAATCAGTTCATCTAATTGGTCTTTTGTTATAGAGACACCTGAAGGGTTATGGGGAAAGTTTACAATTACCATACGAGTTTTTGATGATATAAGTTTTCTCAAATCTTCTAAATTAGGTTGAAAATTATTGGAAGAATCTAAGGCCCATTCCTTGACATTACAACTCAGAGATTCTGCAAGCTTACCTAATGTATGATAAATTGGCCGTAAGACAATGACCTCATCACCTTTAGATAGCAAAGAATTCAGTAGTAAAAAAATGACTTCATTTGAGCCGTTTCCAACCAAAACACTTGAAGGATCTCCGTCACCCCAACGTTGGGAAATGCAGCGTCGAAGTTCATAATTTCCAAATGTTTCACTATCATTAAATATAATATTGCCTAGATCATTTGGCACAAGATCAATAAGATTAAATAGCTCTTTTAGAGAAAAATTCTTTACTCCGCTACTACCAATATCATATTTAGTAGTAAAATAAAAGGCACGCATCCAATCTTCAAGTAATGGTTTTTCTAAATGCATTTTTAAGTTTCCTTTTATATGTTTTCTCGCAGATCACTGAACATAAAGAGTAAAATAAGAATTCACAAAGGGACGATCCTAACTCTCTTCTTGGAGTTAAAGAATTTTTTACCTTTTGAAAATTTTTTAAAGTATTTTAGCATTTAAGGAAAGACATACTTTGCACAAATTAAAAGGAAAATGCTTATCCTCACAAGATTGGTTTGTAAGATGTAAATTTTCAAAACTGCTTTTCTATACTCACTCTTGAGACATACTTTAGTGAAATCTAATTTTAATTACAATAAGATTTAGAAAAAACTGTGAATAATTTTAATTTAAAACGTAGTTTCATTTTTAATTATAAATATTATTTAATTTTTTAAATTAAAACATTTTTTATTTCATCGTAAATATTTTATATCACAAAAAAGCTTTCGACAATTCCTAATTGTATTTATAATAAAGACTACGATGCTTTTGCCAGAGATTGCTTGGGAATGTAAAATGTGCCTATCCAATTGTCTCAGTGTAAGGGCTTTATGGAAAATCTTTTGGGAGTTAAAGCATAAAGAACGATTTGTTTTCCAACGAGATGCGGTTTAGCCAATTTTTGGATAAGATTTTGATGTTTCAGTAGTTTATCCATAGTCCTATAACGGTGTTTCTCTACATCAACAGATCCCTAAATTTATACATGGCCAGAAAGTGAAAAAAATATTTTCACTAAAATTCCTTGTTACTCAACGCCTAGGAGATCATTTTTTCCATTTTTATGAGGGTAAAGTGTGCTTTAGCTTAAACAAATGGGGAGGTCCCTTTTCTCTGCTTTGCTTATCACCTCATCTATTCCCAAGACAATATCTCCCCAATGGAATTGATCAGGACACTTTTTAGTGTATTTTTAATCGATATTTGGGGCAAGATATACAGGCTTTGTCTAGAGTTGAGAATGGATGAAGTGTGAGATGAAATCAAATAAGCCATTTATAATAAAAGAAAAAAAGGAAAAAGATGGGCTTATTTATACCGATAGGTAATCTGATGGAGAAGAAATGCCCCTATCGATTGATCAAAGAACTTGTAAATTTTGAAAGTGTTCGCTGTGCTCTTGACGGATGCATTAAGGAAATCAATAGTGAACAATACCCTTGTTCAGAGTTTTAAGATGCTCTTGTTGCAATACATGGAAGATTTGTCCGATTGGGAACTGTAGGGATTCTTGAGGGAAAGTACTGTAGGCAAATACTTCGGTGACTTTACTTTAGAATACAACACCTGATCACAGTTATTTTGAATATCTAAGGGAGTCTATAGAGCTGGAGAGACTGAAGCCCTACTTTGAGCAATTCTGAGCTGATCTTAAAAAAACAAGGCGTAATCCGAGAGATTTTTACGTTTGTAGATGTCTCTCTATTAAAAAGTAAGCTGAGCCTATTGGCAGAGAGAGATAAAGTAATCAAGGCTGGAGAAGAGCATTTGAACAATGAAATTATTAAAAAATTTGGGAAAGACAAGCAAGCCCGTATTGGATGTAAGGGGAAAGATACCTTTTGATATGGAGACAAGTGTGTGTGAAGTGTAGATATGCCATCAGGATTAGTCCAATAAATCTAATATTGTGTCTGGAAATGTTCATGATTCGCGAGCAGTGGGGGGCGTATGTCCTGAGGGAGGGGCTTATATGTGGAAAAAGGATTCTGTTGGAAAGCCTGAAAAAGAGGTGCGATGAAGAACATGAAGTTCTCGATTTATCAAGCGAAATAGTATGAAGGAAAAGAATAAAGATCTTGATCGATATCTGAAAAACTCAGAGCACTTTATGAAAGAGTCTTCTAAAAAGAGAAAAAAATGGCCAGATACATTGGGATCCGGAAGAATTTTTTTGCAGAACTCATGCAATTAATAGCTTTCAACTGCAGGCGATTTTTACAAATTAGAGATTAAATTCCAAAGAATTTTGTCCTTTCAGCAGGATGATCATGCCAAAAGTCTAACAGAGATAATCTAAAACTCAGAAAAATATCCCCCTTTCAAAAGGGAATTAAGCGAGAGGATTCTCTGCTAATTTTAACTCCCTTATCTCCCAATCTTAACAATACTAATTTCAGGCATGCCCATACACGAATATTTTAGATAGTATAAAAATTAAAGAAATACATATAAACTGTGAAGTTTATAAAATGTTCCATTCTTTTTTACCAAAAAGCCTTTCTGATTCAATACCGTTTAGTTTACAAGCTTCAATAAACTTATTTGACTCAACAATTTGAGATGACTCGGGCGAGTATTTTAGAGCCATCACATAATTAAGCCAGGGTTCTTGTCCCATGGCATAAACGTAAGCTTGTTTGCAGTTTGACTTTTCTGCAATGGCCCATGCTTTTTCAAAGTTTGATCCAGATAACGTTCTGCTTCGATCATGGCTTCTTTTTAAAGGACTGGTTAACAAAGGGCCATATAACCAAGTTAAAGGAGCTCCGTCACATTCCATACCTAAAAACAGCATGTCAATCGATCCAATGTGATCAAAGATATGTTCATAAAGTGAGGAGTCTAAATTGTTGGAATCGGCTGCAAATAGAAATCTCTTGCCCTTAAGTTGTATACAGTAAGATAGCTTAGATTGAATATTAAGATCAGAATGTTCTCCTAGAAAGGGAAGAGCTATTATTTCTCCTTCATCTAGAGAGAGGATGTCCATCTCTTTTAATTCGATGAGAGATTTAAAGCCGGTGTGCTTTAAAATGAGCTTAATAGAGGGATCTTCTAGCGCTCCTCCCTGGTTTGCTGGGAAAACAATGTGTTTAATTTTATGCCTTAGTTGGAGAAGTGTCTCAAACATTAGATGATCTTGGTGATTATGGGTAATGATGACATAATCGATGTGATCTGGAAGATCTGCAAGAGTATACCTGGGAACTTCATGTGTCTGCAAGGGATAGCTGATGACCGGGTCAAAAAGAATTGAGATAGATTTTGTTTGAACGAGAACACAGGCATGGCCAAAGTATCTAAGTCGAATTCCTTCATCTTGATAATTGCGGTCTTCAGGTATTGAAGGTAGGGTTGTTGTAAAAAAAGATTGGAAGAGAGACTGTTTCGATTGAGGAATCTCAAATATTTCTTTAATTTCATTTAAATTGTCTGGCTCTTCTTTCATTCTAAAAAGCCTATCTAATTTGGGATCAGAGAAGGGGATATTCAAATATATCTCATCATCCTGATCAAGACGTGGAGTGCTTAAGACAAACTTTCTAAAGTCACTGATTGTATCTGAAAGTGCAATTTTCTGGTGTTGAGTCGAATAATACTTTTTATAGATCAGAGGCTCAATCAAACGGATAGAGGAATGATTATTTAAATCATATACTAGCTCAATCAAACCTTTTAAAGGAGCAGGTATGCGGTTGTAGTAAGATTCTAAGGAATCTCCTTGTGCTTCTGTCTGTAGAGCTCGATCCAGCTCTTTGAAAGAGTTATGTAACTCTATAAGACTTTCACATTCTTTTTTGGTTTGATCAATGAGCGCCTTAACCTCATCAATTCTCTTACCTTCTAGATCAATAAAGGGACCTCCTAACAATTTAGGGTCTTTCACAGCCTGGGCATGAACCTGAGGATTTTGAACGTAAGATTGCATGATTTTAAGATGACGCTCAACGATATTACAAGCTGCGGGTAAAGGGGGAATAAGGTAAGGCCATGCATACCAGTGCCACATGAGGGGCTCAGCTTTAATTGTAGGTTTTAAATAACATTTTTCCATATAATTCTAATTCACCACTTTGATTTTATATTTTTTATGACGAAAACTTTTATTATACATATTTATCTAGCTAGCCGAGGATGTCAATTCTCAATTTGGGTCATGTTAATTCAGTCCTTCTTAATTTAGTCGCGCTCTTTTTTATGAATGATATTCCCTTATTTTTTGCAATACTTCATTTTATAATAAAGTAACTTTTTTCCAGTTTGTTAATATGAGTCTTAGCTTTAAGATGGAATCAAAGGACTGTTTTTTCTCAACTCTGACGAAGTGCATATCTGGTCTGCTTGTTTATCAGAGAATGAAGCCAATTTACCTTGTTTTACCAGCCTCCTTTCTCAGGACGAGCAGAAGAAGGCAAGCCACTTTAAGTTTTCCAAAGATCAGAAGAAATATACCATTTCTCGGGGTATATTAAGAACCCTTTTAGTAGAGTATCTAGGAAAACCTCTCCAGAAAATAGAAATTTTGTACGGTCTTTGGGGCAAACCGTGTTTGCCAAAAGAAAAGACTCTATCTTTTAATCTCTCTCATTCAGGAGACTATGCTTTATATGCGTTCACACAACGTTATGAGGTTGGCATTGATGTGGAATATATCGATGAGTCTCTTGAGTTAGAAGACATGGCAAGGACTGTTTTTTCTACAACGGAATTTTATCATTGGAGAGCACTCAATACACAAGAAAAAATACATTTCTTTTTCAACCACTGGGTCTCAAAAGAAGCTTACTTAAAGGCCTCAGGAAAAGGGTGGTTAGAAAGTAAGCATGCCCTTACGTTAACTAAGATAAACGATCTCACACAAGAGTTCAAAAGCGATTTACGAAAGGAAGCAAAAATAATTTATCCTTATTGTTTTGAAGCTATACCTGATTATGCAAGTGCCATATTCATTGAAGGACCTCCTTTGAAGCCGTTTCATTATATTTGGGAAAAAGATTTTTCTTATCGCCCATTCTTTTAATGCAGGTAGTTTATGCATATTAAACCGTGCTACTGATAAAATCTCGATAGCAAATTTACACTTCTCCATTGAAAGAGCTATACTGACTGAGTTGCAAATTATTTTTGAATGTGTAAGAGTACTTCTGTCTATTATAACAACTGCATTAAAAGGAGAAAGTATGTTTGAGCATTGTGAGTCATGGAGAGTTGTGATTAACGTAGAGGATCAATATTCTATTTGGCCGGCTCCCAAGGAGATTCCTTTAGGGTGGAGAGAAGAGGGTAAAGTGGGCACAAAAGATGAATGTCTTGCCCATATTAAAGAGGTTTGGGTTGATATGAGACCTCGAAGCTTAAAGGAACAGATGGATGCGAAACAACTCGAGTCTGAAGTCGCCTAGAACTTAAGAGAATTTCTTTTATGTTTAATCTTTAAGCAAGGCGAAGATATTGCTCTTCATTTTGCCATTTATAACTCTGAATAGCGATGGAGAGTCTTTTGATCCCCAGCTCTATAAGCTCTATAGGGCAAAAGGCAAAGCTAAGGCGAAGACAGTTTTGAACATCGTCCCTTTCGCCAACTAAGAAGGCATTCCCTGGGATAAAAGAGACTTTTTCTTCTTCAAGAGCAAACTTAAATAATCTCTTTGTGTTAATCGAGGAGGGGAGTTTTCCCCATATAAAAAAGCCACTCTTTGGAATTGTAAATTCCATCTCAGGGATGTATTTCTGAAGAGAGTAAACCATGACATCTCTTTTTTCTTTGTAAGTTCCTCTAAGCTTTAAAATACGTTCTTCTAAAATGCCTTTTTCAAAACAGGAAGTTATAAGCTTTTGACTGAAGGAAGTTGTGTTAATATCAAGACCCTCCTTTAAGATTTCCAATTTTTCTATGATGGGTTCAGATGCGATAATCCATCCTGTTCTCATAGAAGGAGCCAGAATCTTGGAAAAAGATCCAATATAAAAAACTCCTTCCTTCGAATAGGACTTTAGGGGAGGATCCACAAGGTCGTAATTTAAGAACCCATAAGCATCATCTTCTATAATAGGGACTTTATATTCTTTAGCTAACGCCGTAAGCTCAATACGTTGTTTCTTGCTTAAGCTTGTTCCTAGGGGATTATGTCCCTCTGAGATTGTGTACATTAAGCTAGGCCTGGCGTTTTTCTCTAAAATCTGTCTTAGTTCTTTCATATGGAGTCCACTTTGGAAGCAAAGGGGACTGGGAATAAGATTTAGGTGCATGGATTGAGCAACTTGGATGAACCCAGGATAGGTTAATTGGTCAACAAGAATATCCGCTCCTTCATTAGCAAATAGCTTCGTAAGTAGAGTCATTGCTTGTTGAGCGCCGGTGGTTAATAAGATTTCTTTGGGAGTACAAACTACCTGTTTCTCTTTCATAAACTCTGCAATGTGAGCTTTTAATTCATATGAGGGAGGTGAATATTGTAAGTTATGAGGAGAGAACAGTTCCTCATAACAATCTTTAAGCTCTGGAAGTCTTAGAAGATTATTATCTGGCCTTCCAAGAGAAAAAGAAATGATATCTGGGTTTGCTGTTGTTTCCAAAGCTTTTTGGACACCTGATTTTTCTAAATTTTTAATCCATAGAGGAAGAAGCTCTTTAAACATCGATCAGGGCTCTCTGTTGGTCTTTTTCAACGGCTGCATACAGAGCTTTGATGTTATTGCTCCCAAATCCAGTTGAGTTTTCTCTTTGGATGATTTCAATAAAAAAAGTAGGAAGGTTTTGAAGAGGACGCGTAAACATTTGCATGAGATATCCATGTTTTTCTAGATCTACAAGGATGTTTAAGCGTCTTATCTCTTCCATTTTCTCCTGGAGAATTTTTTTGAGGGCAGGAGGGATATTTTCATAATAAGTTTCTGGAATTTCAAGAAACTTGATTCCATTATTTTTTAAAAATTGTGCCGTGCTAATAATATTCTTTGATGAAAAGGCAAGATGTTGAACGCCAGCACAACCATGATAGGAGATAAAATTCTCAACCTGAGAGGGCTTTTTACCGGAAACTCCTTCAACCAAGACAAACTTAATGGTTTCGGTGGGATTGCTGATAACGACTGAGTTCATTCCATTCTCATTTGTCATAATGTTTTCTGCAGAAAAAAGATAAAAATCCAGCACATCTTCATAAAATTTTCTCCATTTCCCAAGACTTCCTTTTTCAATGGCAATAGCAATGTGATCTATGTTCTCCAAGTTAACAGGACTCTTTTTGAGAGGGTAGTTTAAAGGTGTGTAAAATGGTGATTCATAGGAAGAAGGATCTTCTCTCTCAATAAATGAATGAACTGTATTCCCAAAAGTTGCAATGGTTGCTTTTATAATTTTGCTCTTGCCGTCATCTATTTCAGTGGGTTCTAAAATAGAAGTAGCTCCTGCTTTTAGGGTAGCTTCATAAAGTTGGGAGACGTTGTTTGTCGCAAAGGCGATATCTTTGACACTTTCATCATGATTTATAACATGCTTTAAAAGAGAAGAGTCTCGATTTAAAGAGGAGCTAATCACTAACCTAATAAATCCTTGACGAAGGAAATATGAGATTTGATCTTTGAGTCCTGTTTCTGGGCCTGCATAAGCAATAATATCAAAACCAAACACGGATCTATAAAAGTTTGCTGCTTGAAAAGCATTGAAAACGTACAGTTCTATATGATCAATAACTGTTAAGGGAGATTGGGTCATAAAGCAGGGGCCTCTTGTTAATGTATGTTCTCAGATGCAATTCCTGATGGTAATGAAATTCATTTTCTATTAAAGTTTACCTTAATCATCCAGGTTTAAAAAGGATACAACCAAATGCTGTCAGATTCTAATATAAAATCTTGGTTTTTAAAAGAAGAAGAAAGGGAGCTTGTCACTGATTTAAGAACTGGTCCCCTTGTTTTAGAAGCTCAAGAAAAAACCTTTAATCCTTTTGAATGGGTTAAAGAACACAAATCTTCTCTTGAGAGCTGCTTACTAAAATATGGAGGAATTCTCCTCAGGAATTTTAACATTCATTCTGTCACCGAATTTAATCGCATTGTGCAAAATTTATCACCTGACCTTCTCGACTATGTCTATCGATCAACGCCAAGAACAAAATTAGGCGGGAAAATATATACGGCAACAGAATACCCTGCTGATAGAGTCATCCCTTTACATAATGAGAACGCTTATTCTAAATCTTGGCCTCAGAAAATCTTCTTTTTTAGTGTCATTGTTGCTTCTGAAGGAGGAGAAACGCCTATTGCAGATAGCCGAGATGTTTATAAACAGATAGATCCCGAAATTAGAAGTAAATTTGAAAAATATGGAGTCATGTATACACGTAACTACAGCAAGGGAATTGATCTGAGCTGGCAAGAAGTTTTTCAAACGGAAGAGAAAGAGGAAGTCAACCAATACTGTAAGGCTCATGATATTGAGTTTGAGTGGAAAAAGGGAGCTCCTGAACTAACAACACGGCAAACATGTCAAGCCATCCTTGTTCATCCCATAAGTGGAGAACCCGTATGGTTTAATCAAGCCCACCTCTTTCATGTTTCTTCTTTAGATGAAGAGTCTCATTTGTCTCTTATTAAAGAGTTAGGAGAAGATAATATTCCGCGCAACGCCTCCTATGGCAATAAAGAGCCTTTTGAAGCTCATGTTTTAGATCATATTCGTGATGTTTATGAGAAAGAGAAAATAAAATTTAAATGGCACAAAGGAGATATTATGATCCTTGACAACATACTTATGGCCCACGGAAGAGAAACTTACAAAGGCGAAAGGAAAGTCGCGGTTGCTATGGCGTGAACTCTCTTTCAAAAATGAGGAGCAATCTAAGTTAAACGCTACCTTTATATCCTACCCTCCTCTCTTTTCCTGACTGTGCCGTTCTCCAATTTGATTAATGAGGGCTAAGATGTTTGTTTGATTATCTTTTATAAAGAAGTGTTCTCCTGGAAAAGAGAGATGTTCAAATTTTTCTGATGTATAGGCCGACCATGCAAGGATCTCTTTTTCTGTAACTGTTTGGTCGTGGATGCCTGAAAGAGCTAGGATATCACAAGGGAGTGGCTGTGATTCTGAAAAGCAATGTGTTTCATAAATACTGAAATCATTTTTAATGATTGGCAAGAACAACTCAAGAAGCTCATCATTATGAAGAATGCGCTCATCAATTCCATTGTAGACTTTTAGCTCTTCCTTTAAGGCCCTATCATTTAATCTACTGAGATGTTTCATCCGAAAAGGCAAATGAGGGGCTTTTGTGGCAGAGACAATCATATGACGAGAAGACACGCCATAGTGCTGTCGCACAGATTTTACAAACTCAAAAGCAATTAAAGCTCCAAGGCTGTGCCCAAACACAAAGAAAGGTTTATCTTTATAAAAGCGAAAACCTTCTTGTAACTGAGCTGTAATGTCTTTGAGGTTGTTATTCAAAGGTTCTGTAAATCTATTTTCTCTTCCTGGAAGTTGAATAGAAACCATCTCAATATGTGGAGAGAGGAGTTCTCTCCAAGGATAGTAGGCTGATGCCCCACCTCCAGAATGGTGAAAGCAAAAAAGTCTAATCGTTGCTTGCGGCTTTTTTTCATACTCTAGAAACCAGGGATGATGATTCATTTTTTTACCTTACAACGTGGACAATATGAGGAATTAAAACCATCTGAGATGAGGGTAGTCTTCCCTTCTTTTTTTATTTTCATCTTATTTCTTTCCAATGAGTTAGATTTCTTGTAAGTTTTGGTTTATCTGAAGTTAAAGTCTCTTTGAAAATAATCCGTTTGTTGGTTATTTTTAAATAAGTTAATTATGAGAAATTTAGAGCATATGCAAGAAAGATTCAAGAACCTCCGAATTATAAAAGATTTACTTCCTTTCTTATGGACAAAGGAAGAAAAAATAAGACATTTATTCCTTTTTGCATTTGGGTTGATTTTTATATCAATTGGGCTTGATCTTAGTATTCCCCTTGTTTTAAAGGAAGTTGTCTCTTGCCTTGCTATTCCGAATAAAAGCATGACCTATCAGTTATCCTTGCTCTTAGTGGCCTATGGAGTTATCTGGACTCTCTCTCAGGTCATTCAAAACGTAAGACAGGTTATTATGGTAAGGCCCTTGGAAGGATGTATCCGACTTTTTTGTTCCAAATTTTTTGATCACTTGCACTCTTTGCCCATGACATTTCATATGGATAGAAAGACAGGCTCTCTTACCAATGCCTTAGAGCGAGCCCAACATGGCTTTCCAGATGTTTTTTGGGGGCTTTTTTTATTTATTATCCCAATAATGATAGAGTTATTTTTAGCAGCCACAATCTTATGCTATTTTTATGGAGCCATTTATGGAGTTTTCTTGATCTTTATAGCCACTGTTTTTGTCATATTTACCCTCTATGCCACAAAGTGGGCCTCTCACTTTCAAACCCTATCTAACGAACAACAATCGAATACAAGTGCAAATATCGTTGATAGCCTCTTAAACTTTGCGAGCGTTAAGTACTTCAATAATAAAGAACATGAGGTCTTAAAGTGCGATACTCATCTTAAAAAGAGAGAAAACCTCCTTGTTAAATCATTATCAAGTATGGAACTTGTTCAAATTGGGCAAAGCCTTATTATAGGAGGTGGACTTGTCTTGCTGACTTACACAGCTGGAAAGCAAACCTTATTAAACGTATATGATATAAGTGATTTTGTTCTGATCAATGGATACATCTTACAATTTGCGGCTCCTTTAGGTCAGATGGGGTTCATTGCAAGAAACGCGAGGAAAGGATTTAATGAACTTGCTGACGTCATGAAAATTTATAGAACTCACCATTCATCTTCTTTACCCTCTGGAGACTCCTATTCACCAGATAAGTTAGAAAGCATAGAATTTAAGAACGTCTCATTTGGCTATAAGCCCTCTCGCTTTGTTCTTAATGACGTGAACTTTACTCTTGAAGCTGGTAAAACCATTGGAATTGTGGGAGAGACAGGGTCAGGGAAGTCAACAATTTCAAGTCTTCTTTTTAAACTCTATGAGGTAAAATCAGGAAAGATTCTTATTAACAATGTGGACATTCAAAGTCTAGACTCAAATAGTCTCTACAAACTCCTCGGCATTGTTCCTCAAGACATAACGCTCTTTAATATGAGCATCTACGAGAATATTCTTTTTGGGCGCCCAATGGCTCAAAAAGAAGAAGTCGAAGAGGCTATAAAACTGGCTCACCTTGAACCCTTTTTAAAAAGGCTTCCTGATCATTATGAGACGATTGTGGGAGAAAGAGGTTTAAAGCTCTCTGGAGGAGAAAAACAACGAATAGCTATTGCAAGGGCTCTTTTAAAACGGCCAGCTTTATATGTTTTTGATGAGGCAACCTCATCTCTGGATCTTAAAACAGAAGAAACCATTATGAATAATATCGCCCCCATCTTAAAAAAATCTACATCCCTTATTATTGCTCATCGTTTATCAACAGTGGTTAATGCAGATGAAATCCTCGTCCTTCACAATGGGGTTATACAAGAACGGGGCACCCACCTCTCTCTCTTAAGGGAAGAGGGGAGCTATGCTTCATTGTGGAGGGCTCAGGAGGAGGCCCATAAGAGGTCTTATGCAGCTTAAAGCTTCCTCAAATATAAGAGAAGATGATTTGCTCAACACTCTTTTTGATCTCAAAGGATTTGAACTTGCGTGTCATAATAAACTTTCAAAAGCAACTCATGCTTTTTTTGCAGGAGGAGCAGGAGAGGGAATAACTTTGAATGAGAATGTTTATGCCTTTGACGATCTGAAACTCTTACCAAGAGTTTTAAGAGATGTGCAGGAACGTTCTTTATCTACGACACTCCTCAATCAACGAATAGATTTCCCTCTTCTGATAGCTCCTATGGCTTTTCAGTGCCTTGCCCATCCTGAAGGAGAAGTAGCAACGGCCAAAGCAGCTCAGGAGCATAACATTCCCATGGTTGTCAGTACCTGTTCCACGTGCTCTTTTGAGGAGATAAAGGTACAAACAACAATAGCCCCTTGGCTACAGCTGTATATCTATAAGGATCGAGAAATTACAAAAAATTTAATTCAGCTGGCAGAAGCTTCTGGCTATAAGGGAATTGTTTTAACTGTTGATGCTCCTCTCTACGGCAAGAGAATTAATGAGCTTCATCACCCTCTCACACTTCCTTTAGATTTTGAGATAAAAAACTTACAAAATGCAGGCTTAAATTTAAAAAACATCCCTTCAAAAAAACTAGCCAACACCTTAGCATTCTTACTTGATCCCTCTTTAACTTGGAATGATATAGATTGGCTTCGTTCTATAACGCGACTTCCCCTTATTCTTAAAGGGGTTATGAACCCTAAAGATATTCAAATTGCTGTAATGCATGATATAGAAACACTTATTATTTCAAATCATGGCGGAAGGCAGTTAGATACAAGTCTTTCGGCACTTGAGACCTTAAAGCTCATGAGAGGCTTGGATAAAGGAAAAATGGAGTTTATCCTTGATGGAGGAATTAGAAAAGGAACAGATATTTTAAAAGCTCTTGCCCTGGGGGCTAAAGCCGTAATGGTCGGACGGCCTATTCTTTGGGGACTATCAGTAGGGGGAGAAGAGGGTGTAAAAAAAGTTTTGGACATCTTAAAAGCAGAGTTGGATTTAGCGATGGCCCTATGCGGATATACCTCGATAAATCAAATTAATGAAGAGGTGCTTTACTTCCCTGGGTAGATAAAGAAAAAAATCTCCGGAAAATATAAAAAAAGTAAAATCAGAAGAAAATTTATGAACCTAAAGCAATCCTTCCTTGTAGAGAAAAGAGTTATCGTTGCTTCCTCTTTGGGAAACTTGCTTGAAATGTACTCGTTCTCGCTTTTTGCGATGCTTCTCCCAACGCTCACACCCTTATTTTTTCCTTTATCGGACCCTTTTGCTGCGCTTTTTTTAGCCTATAGCGTTTTTTCAGTTGGATTTCTCGCCTATCCTTTAGGCGCACTTCTCTTTGGATATATGGGAGACAGATATGGTCGGCGATTTGCTTTATCCTTATCCCTCTTGGGGATGGCACTTGGTACTTTCTGTATAGGATTGTTACCTTCTTATGCAACACTCGGTATTATTTCTCCCTTTCTCTTAGCTTGTTTTCGCTTTATTCAAGGAATTTGTGCAGGAGGAGAGTGCATGGGAAGTGGAATCTTTCTTATTGAGTCTACCTCAGCAAAAAACTCTGGATTTTTTGGCTCATTAGTTGCTGCCTCAGGGACTTTTGGCGCTCTTTATGCTTCTATTGTAAGTGTCATTTTTGTTTCATCAATAATGCCTTCTTGGGCGTGGAGAATTCCCTTCATCGTCTCAATTTTTATTGGAGGCGTTGGGTTATATCTAAGGAGTACGTTAGAGGAGAGCTCTTCTTTTAAGAATTCTTTTTCTAAAACCAATTACAGTCCTATAAAAGAAGTCTTTCGCCATCATTTTATCCCCTTATTATGTGCCGTCGGTATAGGGGCTCTTGGGACTGTTCCCTTTTATCTAACCATAGGGTTTCTTAACAGCTACTTAGTTTTTTTAAATATCATAACCATCCAACATAGTGAGAGTTTGAATTTTATCCTCTTGCTATTCTGTGTTCTTACGATGCCATTTGTAGGCTATTTGGCAGATAAGGTAGGTCACGTAAAAATTATGGTCTTGTCTGCTCTTCTTTCTTTAATGTACGCCTATCCATTTTTCTGCATTGTTTACACGGACTCCTTTTTTACTATCGTTTTTGCGGAGCTGCTCTTTCTAGCCCTTTCACAACTGTTTGTAGCGCCGCTCAATGCTTTCATGTCCCAGCTTTTTCCTGTACGTGCCCGATATACGGGGGCAGCTTTTGGATATTGCATGGGTATGGCTTTGTTTGGTGGGACAGCTCCTTATATTTCTTTATCTCTTATAAATTGGCTAGGAACGACCCGCGCTCCTTTCCTTTATGTGATGTTTATTTGTTTGATAGGACTTATTTCTGTTCGTATGGGGAAGGGATATTTACCTTCCGAACAAAAAGAGTATAAACTTATAGAGAGTGAGATTTAGGGCAGAGAGAATGCGAAAAAATACTCAAGAAAAGATAAAAAAAGCTGTCTAATTTTTAGCTCGAGGGAGAAATCATAAATATGAATCAAGTGATAGGGACTTCTAAAGAAGCTCAAAATAAACTCCTCCATTTTTTAAAGGAAGAATTTGCCAGATTAAAATCTGATTGCCAGGAAGAATTTAAAAAGAAGGGTATGATAAAACGAAAAAACATGGATAAAAAACGACAGAAACTGCATCAAAAGATAGAGGCTGTGTTCAAAATACATTCTTTAGATGCAGAAATAAAGGAGGGGCTTCTTTCTCTCCAAGAAGAAATCAAGAATTTTACCTGAATCAAAAACGAAGACAGGTTCAACATAAAGTTCAGTTTTTAGGGTTTCTGCAAAAACGGTTCCGTTTGCAGAAAGGTTTTTTTCCATGAGGACGTGAGAAAGAAAAACACAATTCCGCCTATAAAAGCTGCTACTGGAATGCTCCAAATAGCATATTCATAAGCACTGGCTCCATATACTCGTTGGCCCTCAGATACTCCACCCATCCAAAAGGTATCCATAAGAGCACCAATGATCGTGTGAAAGAAAACTCCTCCCAGCATGTTGATACAGTTTAAAAAGGCGATCGTTACATTTCTCATCTCAAGAGGAACAGTAGAAGCGCCCATTGAGAAAATTAAAACTTGATAGCAGCACAGAATCCCTACGATGAACATCATGAGAGAGAGGGTCATATAGCTAAGACTTCCATTTGATAGAAGCACCACAGCAAAAAGAATTGCCATTAAAATGCCACAGAGAGTTGTTATTTGGTAGGGGACCTTAAATTTCTCAGAAAAATAAGCTAATATGGGCCCTCCTAATATCATTCCTATAAAAATGGAAGAAGTTATAAAAGAAGCGTCTGTTTTTGCAAATGAATAGGCTGCCATTAAATAGGAAACCCCCCACACATCTGCAAATCCTTCTAAAGGTCCTACCATCAAAAGATTACCCAGGGCTATAAGGAGAAGGGTGGGTATAGAAAAAAGAGATTTGAAGTTTTTAAAGAAGGAATGATTTTCTTGGGGATAAGAGAGTTTGTAGGGTTTAATGGCAATGAAAATGATTCCCGTGAGTATCAAACCGACAATCCCAATCATGAGAAGTACATTTTCCCATCCGTAGAGGGTAATGAGGTGGCTGACAGGTTTTCCTCCATAAACCGCTCCCAACAACCCAACGGTATTCGTAAAGCCAAACATTTTGGCGTAAGTAGGGAAGGAAAACCATAAGGAAATGACCTTAAATGTTCCTAAAAATCCAGCAGCCGATCCAACTCCAATTAAGAAACGGGCGAAAAGGACAAGGGACCACTTCTCCGCCCAATAAAACAAAAATATTGAGACTGAACAGAGGAAGCAACACAGAGAAACAATTATCCGCGGTCCAAATCGATCGAGTAAAAAGGCTATGGGGATTTGCACTCCCGTATACCCATAATAATACATGGAAGAGAGAAGACCAAACTCAGTCGCATTCATTTGAAATTTATGCATGATTTCAGGAACACAGAGACCTGGAAACAGACGTATGATGAATTGAAAAGAAAAAAATAAGGCTGTAAAAAACCACATGACCCAAGGGCGAAAGGCAGACATAGCGTCCTCGTTTTTTATAAGTGAAGTGAATTATAAGAGTAAATTTGATGTTTTTTCAAGATCTGCTATTTGATGAACAAGAGCTTGAATGACAGAAAAGCATGATAAGAATTTAAATTTTAAAATTTATGAGCTATTATTTAAAACCTATCTTCAAGGAATAGCTGAACGTATGGGGCATCATGAACCGATGCTCTGATGTGAGTTTTCTCACAACAGCACAAGAATAGGATACCAACCAAATTTTATAAGCCATCAGTATCTTTTCGTTGGCGATATAAGCCCAGTAAAGTTGATAAGAATGGATGAACTCTCGTGTCTCAGTTCTTGCTTAAATCATCATCCTTGTTGCGGACTTTACGTTGTGAGCTCTGTTGTTTTTGCATCTTGTTCTTTTCTCTGTTGAGTGTGGCTTTCAGACAATTTAGGTTTTGGATTAGACGTTGTAGCTGCTTTGGAAGGAGCGGTATTTTCCGAGAAAATTCGAGGAGATTTTTTTTGTTTTCGGCGCAGAAATCGGTCTCCTGCATCTCGCCAGGCCTCCACCATGGTGAGCCCTGTTGGGTCTTGAGTTGTGATTTTGTCCTTTAGAAAAAGCAGGACCCCAATGAGTAGGTTATCCTCAACATGAGCAAGCTCGAGGGACGTTATGAGGCCTGCAATTTCCTGCTGGCGGTCTTTCAGAAGGGTCTGATGCTGAGTTTGGAGAGTTGAGATTTTGGATTCAAGTTGACGTAGTTTTAGTGAGACACTCATATGTTTTTCTCCTTTTTTTAAGCGCTTAGGTTTCTCGCCCAAGGCTTGTCCCCGCGAAGGCGGGGAGCATGGTTCACATTTTTGCCTCTTTACGGTTGCAGTATAGCAAGATTGCATATGCGACACAAGTATAAAAATATATATTTATACAAAAATATAAAAACTATAGACTCCTCATTAGGCAGTCATCGTTAGATGCGCACTTATGCGGACTTGCCAGTCGGGGACTGGCAGTCCTCTGTGCTTTACGGCCACAGGCGAGATGATAGTTCAAGGTCAGCGGCAGACCTTCTTTAGAGACATCGCATCATAATAATACAATGGATTGACGCCTAGAGTTAGGTGTCTATGGCGATTTACTCGCTCAATCTTGGCTTTATCTCCCGCAGTGAGGGTCGCTCTGCGGTGGGCTTTAGTGCGTATATTTCGGCGAGTCATCAACTGGATGAACGCACGGGTATCCTTCATGATTATGCTTGCAAGGAAGATGTCATTGTCAGCCGTATTCTGGCCCCTGAGGAGGCTCCGGCTTGGGCAAAGAATGCAGTAACCTTATGGAATCACGTTGAAGCTTTTGAAGATCACTTTGCGACCTTAAGGTTCAGAGGAGATGCCAGCAATCCCGATAAAAACCAGAAGAGTTTGGAGGCGAGAGAGCACTTCTTAAACACAACCCAAACGGCTCAAACCATCATGGGGGCGTTGCCTCTTGAGTTTACTCAACTGGAAGCAGAAGTCTGTGTGGAAGAGTTTCTTAGGGAGCGATTTGTCTCCCGAGGTCTTGTGGTACAATACGCTATTCACTGGGATAAAGGGAACCCACACTTTCATGGCTTAATTACTCGGCGGGCTCTTGAAGGCGACGCATTCGCCTTCCGAAAAGATCGGGACATTGTCAGCAAAGCTGAGCTTCTGATCACACGGAAAGCCTGGGAAGAGGTTGCCAATAAGCACCTGGCTTTGGGAGGTCATGAGGTTCGTATTGATTGCCGTTCCTATGCGAATCAGGGGCTCGATTTGCTTCCCAGCCGTCATGAAGGATGGTATGCCCAGAGGCTTGCGGAACGGGGTGAATATTCACGCATTGTTTCTGAGAATGAAGAGATTCGGCAAAAGAATATTGAGATTCTTTGTAAGAATCCGGGAGCTTTAATTCATGAGGTATCCTTGAAGCGTACCGTCTTTACCCGCCAGCATCTTGAAGAGGAAATTCTCCGCCGGGTGGGTGGTGATGAAAAACTATTTGCCCTTTTGCAAGTGAAGGTAGAGGGTGTTGAAATTCCCCCAGAGCTCATCCTGAAACAAGCCAATGATAATCGAAGATTGGATATATTCGAGGGAACTTTTGCACCTCATCTTCAAAAGCTTGCTGCTCAATTTACGGAGAGCTTGCTCGAAAACACAGACATGGTCGCTGCTGTTGGCGAGAACCTTAACCGCGAGAAGATTTTTGCGTCCGCTTCTTATCAACAACAGGAAGAATACCTCCTTCATCTTGGGGAAAATTTGTCTCAACGGCAGACAAAAACTGTTTCAGAAGAGCTGGTTTTAAAGGCCATTGAACATCGCGAGGAAGAGCTTGGGTTTGAGCTCTCTGAAGAACAACGAGGGGCCATCTTCCATCTCTGTTCTGGCTCTGATATCAGCATTTTAAATGGTAAGGCCGGCACGGGTAAAACCACGTTATTAAAGGCCGTCGCTGAAGCCTATAGAAAAGCTGGATATGAGGTTTTGGGCACAGCCTTTCAAGGTAAAGTTGTTGATATCATGGAGCAAGAAATTGGCATTCCTTGTCGAACTCTCGACAGCTTTATCTATGTCTGGAACGAGCAGAAGACACAGAAAGATTTGGTTGAAAGTGGCAAGCTTTGGGGACGGCCTTACATCTATGCCTTTAATAGCATGAAGGAAATGGAAAAATCTCGGTTCACCGAGAAAAATGTGATCATTGTTGACGAAGCCAACATGATTGGAGGACGACTCTGGGAGCCTTTCTTAAAGGAAGCTGTGGAGAAAGGTGCCAAGGTTCTTATTGTTCAAGACCCTGCCCAGATTAAGTCTCGAGATCCGGGGGATTATGGCCGCCTTTTTGCAGAACGATATGGAATTGCTGAGACCACTGAAGTCGTGCGTCAGAGAGTTGAGTGGCAGCGGAAGTGCTCAAAATATCTTAACGACCATGAGGTCTTGGATGGTCTTAAACCTTATTATGATAAAGGCCATTTGACCTGGTTTGATGCACGAGAGAAAGTCATTACGGCTCTTGCTCAATCTTATGTCAAAGACCAACTCAAAAACCCCGACCAAACTCGTATTGCTCTCGCCTATCGGAATACAGAAGTTTATGACCTCAATCAAGCGATCCGCCATGTTCTTCAGGAACACGGCCAGCTTCAACAGACTTTCCAACTTCATGGACAAGAGTACGCCATTGGGGATCGGATTCGCTTTACCCAAAACGATAATCATGGACAGTTTGTACAAAATCTCCAGAAGGAAGATAAATCCAAGGGCGTCAAGAACGGAACTTTTGGGACCATTGAAACCTATGACGAAAACTCTGCAACTCTTACCGTAAGGCTCGAGAATAATAGACTCGTCTCTTTTAATACGACGGCATATACAAAAATCACCCATGGATATGCCATGGGGGTTCATAAGTCAGAGGGAAGCACTTTTGACAAGAGCTTTTTATCACTCGATCCTCTTCTCGATCCTCGCACCTTCCTTGTTGCCATGACCCGTCATCGCCATGACGTTCAGGTCTTTATTAACCGGGAGCAGTTCATTGACTTTAAGGACGTGGTAGATCGGATTGGGCGCGTCAGCCTGAAAGAAACAATTCAAGACTACACTATTTCTGAAGACCAGAAGCCTTACTTCGATCGCATTCAACAGTATAAGGATCTGCTTGTTGAAGGCGTAAATTTACGAGAAGAGATGGAAGGAGCCCTTGATCCAAAGACGCCACTTTATAAGCATCCTTCCTATCCCGCCTATCAAACATGCTTTGAAGAGAAAAAGCGGGTTGCCAATACCATCCTTGAGGACTGGAAGGCTCATGCGCCCTGCACACGCCTTGCAGGCCTTCGCAAAGATGTGCTTGAGGCAGAAATCGGACTAAGACCTCGCCTATTATCTGACCTTGAGTATCGAGCCTCACTTCAAGTTCAGGGATACATGGATCTGCTTCTTCAAACACGAACGCTTTGGAAAGAAATTTGTCAAACCCATCCAGCGTCCCTAAGCTCCTTACATCATCGTTATGAGGAATACAAATCTCTCAAAATAGAGCGGGATTCTCTGGCGTTCGTATTTCAGGAAAATCGGCATCTTTATGCGCCTTTCTTTAGAACCTCTAAAGATGAGACCTCAGGAGAGATAAAAGATTTCTGGGGTGAAACTATTACCAATGACTCTCGGATCACCTGGACGGGGGTTAAATCCCATGCAGAGGCGCATTTTAAATCCCAAAAGGAAAGACTCACCTATGAGCGAATTCCCGACGATCAAAAACCTCATTTTGATGTGGTGAAAGAGTATGTGCAGACACGGAATGAGGCGGCTACTGTTTACGGCCATATGCAAAAACAAAAAGAAACTCCGGCTCAGGATAATCCTGTTCAGGAAAAATCACCCCAGTCAATTTTTACACTTGAAAAGTTCCATGAGCTTCAAAAGAGGCGTGATGAATTGGCTCTTAAGATTGTTGACTCTCCCAGCCAATATCAGCCCTTCTTTGATACTCTTAAGATAAAGGAAGATAAGCTCTTAACCCATGCGGTTGCGGGAGAACTGCGGGAGAAGGTAGCTCTCTATGGCATTGAGACAAATCCTGAGAAACGCTCTCAACAAGCCATCGATCTTAAAAGGATTCTCACCACTTCTAAAGACTACCGATTCCTCAAAGAAAGCGGCATCGACGCAAATCGTCTCACCTTTGATATTGCCTTTTATGACAAAATCAAAGCTGGAGAAATCCCCAAGACTCTTCATCCCGAAGATGTGTATAAGCCTATACAGAATTATCTGAAAGCTTCTCAAGAATCGGCTCAACTGTGGAAAGTGTTGAACAGCAAAGTTCAAGACCCTCCTCTCCAAAAACAATTGGAGGCGGCCTTTCAAGCCCGGAACGAAAATGCGTCTCAGCTTGTGAACAACCCCGTGGCTTTGTCCGTTATTTTAACCATGAGGCCAGACCTTTCTGCACGAATAAACAAACAAGCCAACTGGCGGGAAAGGGATACGGTTCCTCAACTTGGTGGGAAAGGCCAGTGGGAGCCTAAAGACTTTACAAAAACTGGGTATTCCGTTGACCATGTGCTGCAAGCGACCAAAGGTCAAACCCTCTCCATCGCCTCAGAACTCTTGGGAGAGCCAAATAGTCATATGTCCAACAAAACGACCTTGCGGTTTAGAAACAAGGGCTCTCTTGTTGTAAATGTTTCGGGTGCCCATGAGGGGCTTTGGAAGGACTTTGAAACAGGGGAGGGTGGTAATATAATCCAGCTCGTTCAGAGAGAGAAAAATTTTAGCTTTAAAGATTCTCTGAGTTATTTGGGGGATCGATTAAAGGTAACGCCTGAGACAATACTAAAGCCTTCGGCTAAGGTGCCTCTAGAGAAAACTCGACAGCGAGCTGTCCAACAAGCTGTGCAGCAAATTCCTTCTATTGAAGACGCCAAGGAAAGAGCGTCTCGCCTGAACTCAGTTTCTGAACTTCAGATGAAGTCAAAGCAAATTCATGGAACTCTTGCAGAAACCTATCTGCGCAAGGAACGAGGAATCCAAGGTGAACTTTCCTTTGACCTGCGTTATCTGCACAAAGGAAGCACCTTCATCTATCAAGGAGAACGTAAAACTTTAGCTCATGATTGTTTGGCCGCCTTTGGACGTACGGAAACTGGATCTTTGAGCTCAGTCCAGCTCACAAAATTAGATGCTCAAGGAAATCGTGCCCGCACCTCTGAGGGAGAAAAACTTACCAAGATTCAATATGGGCTAGCCAAGGGATCTTTTGTGACTCTGCAAGAAGATGAAAGCAATGTCAGCGTCTTTATTGCCGAAGGAGTTGAAACAGCTCTCTCCCTTAAGGAAGCTGGTCTCAAGGGCACGATCGTGGCAAGCCTGGGCATTCATAATATGGCCAATTACAAAGGTCCTGAAAAAGAAATTATCCTTTGTGGAGATAATGATGCTCATAAAGAAAATTCTAAAACCCACAGCATCCTTGAAGTCACAAAGGAGAATTTTGAGATTCAAGGTAAGTCTGTGTTGATCATAAAGCCCTCTCATCCAGGAGATGATTTTAATGATGTGCTTAAAAAGGAGCACGTACAAGGTGTTAGGGGCTATCTAAAATCTTACCTCGATCCTGAAAAGCAAATGAAGGTTCAACATAGGATAGAGGCTCAAACGATTAACAATGGAAAACAGTCTCTTGCTAAAATTTCTAGAAGCACGGCCTCTCATTTAGCAAGCGCATCTCAATCGCTAGAGGTTATCTCCGACTATATCCAATCGAAGATGAGAGATATCAAGGCTTATGAAGGCACATCCCTTGCCCATGAGGCCAAGGATGAGCTCAGGAATTATCTTACAACTTTGCAAAAGAATGATACGCTTTTGCAGGACCTTAAAGATCAGAACAAAGAGCTCATCAAAGAAGCCCAAAAAATCTTTCAAGAGCAACAACAGCGCATCAAAATTAGAGGGATGGAGATGTAGAAGTTGTCTTTATTTCAAGAAATCCTTAAGTTTTTCTTGGCACTCAATGATAACCTTTTCGTAAGGGGGAAGAGGATAAATCATAGGCGAAAGCCATTGATTCCAGTCGCGTTGTACAGCTTCTAAGGCTTTTATATCAAAGAAACTCTCCACGCTTTGGTAAGAAACGCCCTTACCTTCACATTTAAGAGCCAATGCCTCCAAAATTGCTTTTGGGTTCAAGTCATTGCGGAAGGTATGGAGCATTCTCCAGATATCGTAATAGTCTCTGGCTCTAGACCTTGACCAACTTCGTTCATGAATTTTTTTTATATTCTGGAGGATAGCATGAAGCTTTTCTGAGAAAATCTCATCGAGGGTATATGTCAAAATCTGACATTTATAATCCTCAGGATACCCATGGATAATTTCTTTAAGAACTGGCTTATTGATGACGCGTTCATCGCGTGTAATCTCAACCATAACCCGCACATGAGGAGTACGATGCCAAGGAAGCTGCGTCCTTATCACAAAGGCCTCCTGTCCATGAGGGTGGGGTTTCCTTTCTATATACCGACAGCAAGTGAGAATAGGATTGGGTATTCTTTTGTTAAGCTCCATCTGCGCGTGCTCACAGGCTTTTATGAGCAGGCCTTCTAAATGATCTCCTTTAGGGGCTTCCTTTAAACTGGAAAAGTCCAAATCCTGAGAAAAACGATAGTCTCCAAAGTAACACTTTTTAAGAGCAGTCCCTCCTTTAAAGGCAAGATGATCTCTAAGCTCTTCAAGGGAAGACATACCCCACAGAACCCATGAGAGAACATAGTCCTGCTCCATGACTTCCCAAGAAACGTTTAGTTTTTGTTGCGTTTGTTCAAGAATAGTCCGCAGGTGCATCAAATGTTCTCCTGTATTTGCCAGCGCTTGTTATAGGGCCCTTTCTTTTTTGCGGAGGGATCAAGTTGAATAAAACCTTTAAAGGGTAGGGCGGCAAGAGTTTTTAAGCCCTCATCTTCAAGATTGAGATGTTCCAAAACCCATCCTAGCCGCTTGGCAACGGAGATATCCACCCGTAAGGCATAATCAATGAGCTTAGGAATGCTAAATTCACCCGGTGTTGAATAGGCTGAAAGAACTTCCATGAATCCTCCACAATATTTTGGTTTGTTTAGGCCATCAATGAGGGTTCGTTCGATATCTGTAATTGGAATACGAGCGTTTCCAACCCATACGTTTTCGATGCCAAAGAAGTACTCAGCTTTAATTTGTGAAAACCGATACCTGATACCTTTATAAGTAAAAAGATCTCTTGGAGAAACCCGTGGAAGAGATTTACCTGTGAGAGTTGTTGCAAATACAATTTGTGGAATTTGGTCCGTCAACTCATGATAATGAAAAGCTGAATAATGACTAATGGCGCTTGGCGTGACGAGATGGGTTGCAATCTCAAATTCGTGGATAGGCTTTCCTCCCAAAAATAAAGAATCTAAAATGTAGAGATCTCTTTTAACAGAATGTATCCATCCATGGGACTTAAGAGATGTGAATGCCCCCTTCATATCCTTAATCTTTAAATCCGCAAGCTCAGCAACCTGTCGCGCTTCATTTAGAGAGAACAAGCGATATCTTTGCTCAGCAAGACGTCTTGCAAGTTGAAGAGCTTTTCTAGGATGTATACTCTTTATCTGCTTCATATATAAATTATATGAAGAAAGAAGACAATTGTCAATCTATCTACATAAAATTTATAAAGCGCAAGTTTTCAAAAAGGGGGAGGCCAATGTTTATAACTTTCCCCCCTTCATTTTATGATATACTTACCTTAACCACAAATAAACGATCTTGAGTCTTTATTCAGTCTTTTCCCAAGACAAGTTAAAGATTTCAATTCAGAAAATAAAATCATTGATCAGCGCTCATTACCAAGCTCCCTCTCAACAACGACCTCATTGCACACAATTAAAAGCGTTCTCAATGTCTGCTGGATAAGGTCTAATTCAAACTTACCTCGAGCAATAAGATTGTTAACGTTTTTTGCTTGGTCAATTAATTGTTGAGAAAGATACTCGATTTGAGCTACATGTATATGAGCCATTGTCAACCTCCGTAGTTGGCATTTGGTTAGCGGCGGGGAAGTGTTTGCTGCACTTTCTCGTCGCGCACTCTCGTTGTGAGAGGGCTTTTAAAAGATAATCTTTTCATTATCTTCAATCAAGAAAAAAATTGACAGAAAAAAATAACACGCTTTTCCACATTAGACTTTCTTACATGATTTCTAATCAAAACAGATAAAGAACTTATAAAATGCTTCTTAAGGGAAGGACCTTCTTTTTGAAAGAAAATTCACTGAAAGAAAAGTCTCTTTTTTAAAAGCCTTCTTTTTCATATTATTTTAAGAGTGGTCCGGTACGCATCTATGCTTCCTCATTGTTCTCTATAGACGCGCATTTTTCCATCCACGTCCATAAGAAGGCCCGAACAAACTTTAACCTACCTTAAGTTGAGTATTCATGAGTGTTGTAAGGCGATGGGTAAAAAGTTGAGAGTCTGAAACAGGTTCTCCTTCAAGGATAAGAGCTTGGTCATACAGAAGGGCGGCCATTTCTTCCAGTGTTTCCTTCCTATCTTTCTGCTCAACAAGTGAAGATAAGTTCTGAATTAAGGAGTGATTGGGATTAATTTCAAAAATTTGAGATGCTGGACTTTGATGTCCTTGAAACATTCCTGAAAGGTGAGGGCTCATGTCTTGATTTGATGTTACAAAGCAAACAGGGCTTTCTTTAAGGCGCGTAGAGATCCTTACCTTCTTTACTTTTCCTTGATATTGCTTTTCTAAAAATTCAACAAGCGTATCTAAGTGTGTATCGTCAGACTCTTCAGTATCAAAATTGAGATCTGCTTCTGTAATCGATTTAAGAGGATGGTCTTTATAAGATCTGACACGAGATACCCAAAGCTGGTCTATAGGATCAGTTAATAATAGGACATTGAGCTTACGATTTTGAAAGCCTTCTAGCTGTGGGCTTTTGAGCATCTTTGCGTTATCTTCTCCAACTAAGTAATAGATCTCCTTCTGCCCCTCATTCATATGGGCCACATATTCTTCAAGAGAAATGGGTTTTTCTTTTAAGGTTGTCTTGACGCGGATTAAAGAAAGAAGCTCATCCTGCTTTGCAGGCTCTTCGTAAAAGCCTTCTTTTATTATGGCTCCAAAGTTCTGCCAGAACTTTAGATATTCTTCAGGTTCATCTTTAGCCTTTTTAGCTAAGGTTTCTAAAATCTTTTTTGCTAGGGTGCCCTTAATTTTTGAGATACGAGGGTCAAACTGCAGGGTTTCACGGCTTATATTCAGAGGAAGATCTTCTGTATCCACAATACCTTTTACAAATCTTAAGTAGGATGGAAGAAGGTGTTCGCAATCATCCGTAATAAAAACACGCTTAATATATAGCTTTAGTCTATTTTTTCGATCGGCACTCATTAAATCATAAGATCTAGTGGAAGGAATAAAAAGAAGAGCTGTATACTCGATAATTCCTTCAGCTTTTGTATGAAGTGTGCACCAAGGATCATCAAAGGCATGGCTGATATGTTGATAAAAAGATTTATACTGCTCGGGAGTAATTTTGTTTTTAGGCTTTAACCACAGCGCTCGATCTTCGTTTAACACCTCTTCGGCATCTGTCTTTTTGAGAACGATTGGGAAATCAATGTTTTCAGAATATTTTTCAACTAATGTCTTTAATCGCAAAGGGACGAGATAGTCTTTTGCTTCCTCCTTAAGATGGAGAACAATTTTTGTTCCAGGAAGGGGTAACTCAGCTTTTTCAACGGTAAAAGAATCAACGCCATTGGATGTCCACTTGTAAGCTTCTTTTTTTCCAGCCTTTCGACTTGTAACTTCAACCTCTGAGGCAACCATAAAACAGGTATAAAAGCCAATGCCATATTGGCCAATAAGATTGCTATCTTTTTTAGCATCTCCTGTTAACTTTTTGAGAAATTGTGAGGTTCCTGATTTTGCAATTGTTCCAAGATTGTCGACAAGTTCTTGGCGGGACATGCCGATACCATTATCTTCAATCGTCAGAGTTTTATTCTGGTCGTCAGTGGAGAGGGTAATTTTATACTCGATATTTTTTTCAGTAAGATCTGGAGTTGTCAATTGAAGGTGCCGCAATTTATCACAAGCATCAGAAGCATTAGAAATAAGCTCTCTTAAGAAGACTTCTTTGTTTGAATAAAGATGATGAGTGACCAGTTGTAAAAGCTTGCTGACTTCAGCTTGAAACACGTATTCTGACATAACAATTTCTCCTCTATTCTTTTAAATTGATAGACAAATAAATAACTGAAGTGAATTTGAAGATCAATCCTCTCTCAGATCATTTTTCAATAATCCCTTCAGTCAATTCATACAAATTTTTTGTATTCTTTGCTCTGTGGTTAGTATAAAGGCCTGCTTAAGGCAGTCACTACATTTGATTTGCAGTTTCTTATAAAACCACTCGCCCACATTCATTCTGACAGGCTGGAGAATGCCCGACTTTTCTGTTTTTGATTCTCTCATCGTTTGGGAAAGACGTTACGACGGCCCTGAAAAAGATCCATAAAAAGGGAGAGTTTTTCATTAGAAGAAAGAGGGGAGGTGAGAAATAAGAGAGGTATTTAAAGGCGATGAAATTGGTTTTTCTTTAGTAAACTTGGGTTGTTCCAGTTCTTCTACTTTCTGAACATCGCAATTGTAAAACCAAATTCTTACATGCTGAATGCATCTATGAATAAACTTCATATTAAGATCGCTACATAAAGGATAGTCGTGTTAATTTTTAGAAATTATGAGGCTTACTGCTTAAAGATAACTTAAAATTGCTCGTTTTTCACATTCCATATAATATCGATATTATGCAAAAATACATTGAGTTTAGTGGGGGTGATCTTACGATCTCAAGCCTCTCTGCTATAAATGAAGTCTTGTGCAGCCCCCTCCCACACGTAATAATCAAATCCTAGCAAATTACTTTCTAAATGCAAATATATTTTTTATATGAGATTTTAATGAGTTGTTTATTTATTAATCTTGAGGAGCGAAAGGCTGGTTTCGCTCCCTGAGATTATTTTTTTAGGCTTCTTTTGAATTGTTTTCTTTTTTATCTCTTTTATGACAGAAATTCTTGATGGGTATTCTTCAGCTAAATGTTCTTCGTCTGTTAATTTGAAAGATTTAGTTGCCGAGATTGTGTCGAATTATGTTGCCAATAATCAAATTGATAAGGAAGAAATTCCAGAACTTTTTCAGATGGTTTTTCAAAGCTTATCATCTTTAACTTATAGAAAAGGAGGATTGTTAACTTTTACTTCAGAACCTGCGGTTCCGATTGAAAACTCAATTCATCCTGATTATCTTGCTTGTCTTGAAGATGGAAGATGGAAGATGGAAGATGGAAGATGGAAGATGGAAGATGGAAGATGGAAGATGGAAGATGGAAGATGGCTGAAAATGCTGAGACGTCATTTAAGAACAGCTTATAATATGAATCCGGAGCAGTATTGCCTTCACTGGAATTTGCTGGATAACTCTACCCTATGATCGTGCCTAATTATTCTAAGCATCGTTCTCGGCTTGCCAAGGAAGGAAAATTAGGAGTACGGAACACAGGTAAATAAACTAAAAGCACATGATAAAGGGGGTTTTTAAGAAAGAGTCTATGTTCTTTTTTGAGAAGAGAGGGGTCCGGAAAATTAACGAAAACAATAGGATCCCTCTCTCGCTTGGCGGGGAATCACTTTAGAAACACAGGCCGCCAAATTCAACCAATTTAATTTTTGTATAGGTGTTTGAAGAGTAGATGTTCTCGGAGGAGACTTGCTGAGAGAGAGTATGTGATGAGAGAGCCCTTTAGAGGACTCATCAAGCTCAACTTGATGAACATAGGGCCATGCTCCTAACACTTCCGTGCACAGAGACTCACCTGGCTCAAGTATCATATAGAGGTAGTTGATGTTTTCTCTTTGCCCAAATTCATGGAGCTTTTTATAAAGAGTTTTATAAAATGTTTTGCAGATAAATTCATATTCTTTAGAAAACCCATTTTCTTCTGTGCATAAAAAGACAGTTCCCAGCCAAAATTTAGAATGAGGAGATAAAGCTTTTCTGGTCAAAGGATCAATTCGAGGATAAATAGAACTAAACTGTTGATTGAGAAGATAGGCTCCACCGAGGAGTTTTTTTTCATTGTCAGAAAAAACAAGAAAGGTGCCCCTTAAAGGAGAGCTCATTGAGAAGGATTTCTTTGAAAGAGTCTCCTTTGGGATACCATCAAACACACTTCGCAAAAGAGGTTTATCATCAAACCATTCAAAAACGGGACGTAAAAGACTCTCATGTTTCCCTTGTAAAACGGGAGGAATTTCAAGAAACATAAAAAACTTTCCTTTCTTGTTGAAAAAACATTATATGTTTCATCCGTAATTCACTACCCAGGAAATTCCCTTAAGAGGTTCTTAGAGAGACCTTAGATTTTTTTATAGGGGGTTCCTTAAGTGAAATAGAAAAAAATAGAGTTTCTTTAAATACCCATTTAATGCTATAGATGACGCAAGGATAGGATCTCTTATATGAAGAATAAAAACAGTCTTTTGCCACAAGATCTCTATAATGCACATTTAAAAGAGGTAAACAGTATTAAGTTTACACGTCGAGAAATTGATACCATTGCCTATCTTTTAAGCGGAAAGTCAGCCAAAACAATTGCAACATCTTTGGGAGTTTCTCCCAAGACGGTTGAATCGCATGTTCACAATATCATGGCAAAGATAGAATCTAACTCTCGTGATGGAATTATAAATTTTATAGAACAGTCAGATAAAGTTGAAGCTCTCAAAACCTATTATCAAAGTCTTTTAATTGAAGGAGCTTTTCGAAAACAATTAGAGTTATTGTCCAAACAGATATCAAAAAACGCTCTTAAATTCTCCGTGTATCTTGTGTGTTGGAATGACTCTGATACCAAAACGACTTTAATTTGTTCTCTAGCGGATCACTTAAAGCAAGTAGGTGTTCAGGTGAGTGTGGAGCAGCGAGAGATTTTTGATCCCCAAGGACATCAAGGTTCTTCAAAAGATATCAGTTTGTTTTATTGTTCAGAGACATTAATAAAAAAACTAGACATACCCAAGAAAAATGAAAGATTTTTTCAGTTTATTAAAGAAATTAAAAAAACGCCTGAGGCGGTTGTTATCCTCTTTCCTCATAAGAGTTTCACTCCGGAAATTTATGAGTCCTTTGAAGGAATGAAAAGGGTTAATTTTGAGGAGAAGATTTATTATTATGGAGGAGTCTTTGAGATCCTAAAAGAGATTTCTTCAGGGATTTCTCTTGAGGAGAACTTGGCTGAGTTTAGAAAACAAGTCCAGCTTATTGCTGGATCTTCATTTAGAGAAAAGTCTTTTGATACATTGGCCTTTTCATCGACGCATTTGGTTAACCAAACTCTTTTTTGGACAATGTCCCTTCTTCAAAAGAGAAGGTTTCTTTATGGCGGTGCGTCTATTGGTATTATAGGCATTGTTATTTTTTACTTTTTTGTTTTTTATATCGAAAGAGCAATAAATATTCCAATTGCTGATCCCCAAGAGGAATCGCTTCGCTCAGATTTAATCCTTCCTACGGATTCTGTCTTATTAAATCGACCTCAGCTTATTAAAATGATTGAAGAGGCTCTGAAAACTTCTACTCAAAATGTAGGGACGAATGGAATAAAAACAATAGCCCTTGTGGGGATTGGAGGTTCTGGAAAGACAACGCTCGCGCGTTATTATGCGCGTCAGCAAGAAGCCTCTGTAGTTGCAGAAGTCGATGCAGAAACAAAAGAGGGACTTTCTGAGTCCTTTGAAAGTCTCGCTAAAATTCTTTC
>JAIEQB010000069.1 GCA_019748065.1 Alphaproteobacteria bacterium
AGATATATATTTTGAAGGAAGACTCCAACTGGGGTTCAATGTTTAACCGTTGACACAGTTAATTGAACATTCTCTTAAATCCTGGAGATCAAATTGGGAGCATTTGAGCCATTATTTTCAATATTCTGGCGACATTCGCCGGCTGATTTATACGACCAATCCAATCGAGGGGTTTCATCGGCAAGTGAGGAAATTTACTAAAACAAAAGGCGCGTTTACCAGTGAATCTGCGCTTTTTAAGCTGGTTTATTGCGCTTGCCAGAAAATTGCTGAAAAATGGACGGCTCCCTTACAAAATTGGGCTTTGACTATTTCTCAGCTAGATATATATTTTGAAGGAAGACTCCAACTGGGGTTCAATGTTTAACCGTTGACACAGTTAATTGAACATTCTCTGGAGCATCGCTGGGCAAGGTCATGTTTAGCTGTTGCCCTATCTGCGTTGGCTCTGGAGCAGGCTTTTCTTCACCTTTCTTGGGGCGTCCTTTTTTCTTTTTTTATTCAAAGATGGCTCCACAGGAGTTTGTTTCTCAGCTTAATAGGCGTGAGTATTTACGATTAGATTACTTATCTTACGTAAACATAACTCGTTTAAACGTGTACTACCTTTAATAGGTAGCACACGTTTAAATCCAACTTTTCTCATTCTTCAGGTGGGTTAAACAACAGTGCATAAGGTCTTCCTCCTTTTGCTAGTTCTGAAAATTTAGCTTTTGCTGTCTCACGGTCAGGAATTTGCCCTTCTCGAAGGCTAGGGAAAAGAACTTTCAGAATTGCATCATCCGAAAGGGTAGAATTATTATATCCCCTGAATGAATCTCCCATTCTTTGAAGAAAGTCTCCTCTGAAATACTCTTCATAAGACAAAGGGGGCATAAAGAGCTTTGCATAAGGTCTTTCTCCTTTTGCTAGTTCTGAAAATTTAGCTTTTGCTGCCTCACGGTCAGGAATTTGCCCTTCTCGAAGGCTAGGGAAAAGAACTTTAAGAATTGCACCATTCGAAAGGGTAGAACGATTATATTCCCTGAATGAATCTCCCATTTTTTGAAGAAAGTCTCCTCTGAAATAGTCTTCATAAGACCTATCCATAGAACTACTGCCAACGCTTTCAGGAGGAGTAAAGAGCTTTGCATAAGGTCTTCCTCCTTTTGCTAGTTCTGAAAATTTAGCTTTTGCTACCTCTAGGGGAGGAACTTCTCCCTCTGGAAGGCTAGGGAAAAGAGCTTTAAGAATTGCATCATTCGAAAGGGTAGAACGATTATATTCCCTGAATGAATCTCCCATTTTTTGAAGAAATTCTCCTCTGAAATACTCTTCATAAGACCTATCCATAGAAGAAATAGAAGCTATAGGTACAGCCCTAGTTGTCCAATTAGAATAGGGAGAAGAGCCATCGGATGTTGCTCCATATTTCCTTTGGAAAAGGCTTGCAATCCATGATTGCAAGTCGCTAAGATTGTTTATTCTTATTGTTTGTAATAGAGCAAAGTCATCATCACTTAAGATGGTATGAAATGTAATAGCCGCTCTTTTTGTGCTTGGAATAACAACCGTTGAGACGAAAAAACTTGTTTGATCAGCTTTCAATTCAGAAAGCATTGGAAAACTACCACCAGAAGAGACAACTACAGGATTCCCAGTAAGAGTTTTTGGATTAATGCCATTATGAGACGAAATAAGCCCTTTTGAAGGTCCAGTAAGCGTGATAGAGTTATCTGGTGATAATATTGCGACTTCAATTACTGCCTGGTCATCATAAGCTTTATCTGAAGAATAAGGCGCGCCTGGAAAAGCCCAGGACTGAGGTCTTAAAAGCCGCGCTGCTTCAGACGTCCAAGGATTATCTTGTACAACGTAAAAATAATCCACCACTTTAGGGTCTATTCCTAATTTTTGGAGAGTCGCTTGTGCTTCAGAAAGAGCAGGAAATAAGTTAGCATCTAACTCTCCTGCACGCTGGCAAGCAGCGTAAGAAAAAACAGGGGTCCCATAGCTCTTCCTAACTTTCTCATCCATGCTGTAAGTGTGAACGACAGGAGCTTGAGGCATATTAATTTTGTATTGATCGGTGTTATTAATATTAAACCTGCCGATCGTGTAAATCTGCCCAAAAAAATCTACTTCGCTTTTAGTAAATGATAAAGAATCAAATCGCGAAGCAAACTCACTAAAGTCTTGCGAGCTCATTTCGCACATCCACTCAATCACTTTTATTTCATTCTCAGCAAATCTTTTGCGTGTCTCTAAGTCCTCCTCAAAACATAATGGACTTACGTGAGCATGGGCATAGAATGCGGCCTTCGGTGGAAGAGATGCATCCCCAAATCTAAATTTTGCTCGTTGATATAAGCGGTGCGGGCTCTCATAAAGCGGTGCATAAACATCCAAGTTTATATCAAAAAGCTTACAAGCAAGACCAAAACTACCTATGTTTTTCAACTCTAGAGCCGGCAAAGAAAGCATTACATGAGTTTTAGAAAAACACTCTAACATTTCTTCAATAATTTTGTCATTGGCAGCTATGATTTTTCTGGTAGATATGCTGTTTTCAGGAAGATCGAAATAATCATGAGCAGTCTCATTTAATAAATGAATGGATAATTTATTAATTTCTTCTCCTTCAAACTCTAAAGGTGCTCCTTCACCTCTTTGTACCTTGCGCTGGTTAAGTTGCGTATAAAGCTCCACTGCAAATTCTTCGCGCAATTCTGCTGTAGAAACGCTGGTATTCTCTCCGTGAAAAGCAGATTTCAGAAGAGTTGCAAACATATCTCTAGATATTCCTTTATCAGGAAATAAAATATTTAATGTGTGCAGGAAGCATGTCCCGTCTCCAGGAACTTCCCCTTTAATGAAAGGACGGTTCTCAAATAAAAATAGTTTATCTGGCTCCCCAAAGCCGGAAACACTTCTTAGGCCTGTAGCCCTCCTTTCTTCTTCTATTTGTTCAAATCCAATAGAAGAAGATGCTGATGAAGAGTATGACAGTTCTAAGTGGTCCCAGTTTTCCCACTCGCCTTCCATAGCAGAAACAGCAGGAAGGAACAAAAGCGTCATTGCTGTTGAATTTCTTAAAAGCTTCAAAAAACTAACTGTAAAAGAACTCATATCACTACCTTCTATCTTTAAATAATGAACCATCATTAACTATCATTATTCATGTAGTATTTTGCAACTCAAATTACAATCCTAATTCAAAAAAATCTAAGCATAGAGTACGTATAGAGGTTGCCTACATCAGAAGTGAGGGATTTTGACTATATAAAAAAAAGGGCGCCCAAGGGCACCCTTTTTAAAGTTCGAAAGAATGATTATCGCGCAATCGCTTCTTTTAAGCCTTTTCCTGCACGGAATTTAGGCAATTTAGCAGCACGAATTTTAATCTTTTCGCCAGTACGTGGGTTACGCCCCTCACCTGCTGGACGATGGGTCACAGTAAATGTACCAAATCCAACAAGACGCACTTCTTTATCTGCTTTTAGAGATTTTGTGATTGATTGAATCACACCATCAATGGCCCTTGAAGCATCAGCTTTTGTAAGACCAGAAATTTCAGCGACTGATGTCACTAAATCGTTTTTGTTCACTGGAATATCCCCCATGTTATTGCAAACGACCTTTCAACTACTGTTCTGAAGGTTCAGAACAACTCGAAAAAATGGTACCTGAATCCTCAAAACCAGTCAATGCTTTAAAAAAACTTTGATAAAAAATAATTTTGTTTAAAATCAATCAGTTGGTTTTAATGGGTCGTAATTTCTTCATTTTGTTGCCTTTCAAGATCCCTTTTATGGTTGGCAATGTTTGCCATTTCCTCAGTCCAGACAATAGGTTGTAAGGGCTCTTTTAGAGCAACTTTCAGAACTTCCTCCACCCGAGAAACCGGAATAACTTTCATTCCTTTTTTCACATTTGCTGGAATTTCCGCCAAATCTTTTTCATTCTCTTTAGGAATAATGACGATCTTAATCCCACCTCTTAGAGCTGCCAAAAGCTTTTCTTTCAAGCCACCAATAGGTAAAACGCGTCCCCTTAAGGTAATTTCTCCCGTCATCGCTACATCCTTTCGAACAGGAATTCCTGTAAGGACGGATACAATAGAGGTACACATCGCAACTCCTGCAGAAGGACCATCTTTTGGCGTTGCTCCTTCGGGAACGTGAATGTGAATGTCGCGTTTATCAAAAAGAGGCGGCTCAATGCCAAATTGCGGCGCCTTCGATTTTACATAACTGGCGGCGGCCTGCACCGACTCCTGCATAACTTCGCCCAACTTTCCGGTGATTTGCATCTTCCCTTTACCAGGCAACATCACAGCTTCAATGGAGAGAAGCTCTCCCCCCACTTCTGTCCACGCAAGTCCTGTTGTCACGCCAATGGTGTCCTCAAGATCGGCCATGCCATGGCGAAAGCGCGCAATTCCGGCAAATTTGCTCAGATTTTTCGTTGTGATTTTAACGCTCTTATGCTTTGGAGTGGCCAAATAACGCACAGCCTTTCGGCAAAGGTTAGCAAGTTCTCGCTCCAAATTCCGCACGCCCGCTTCAAGGGTATAGGTGCGAATCACTTCGCGCAGGGCTTGTTCCGTAATTGAAATCTCCTTTGGCTTTAATCCATGGTTTTCCAATTGTTTTGGAAACAAGTGGCGTCGCGCAATTTGAACCTTCTCATCTTCCGTATACCCAGAGATCCGAATGATCTCCATACGATCCAAAAGGGGCTGTGGCATATTGAGCGTATTTGCAGTCGTCACAAACAAAACATTCGATAAATCGTAATCAATTTCCAGATAATGGTCGTTGAAGGTATTGTTTTGTTCTGGATCCAAGACCTCCAAAAGGGCAGAAGTGGGGTCTCCGCGCCAGTCACTTCCTAACTTGTCGATTTCATCCAACAAATAGAGAGGATTAGTGGTTTTCGCCTTTTTCATCCCTTGAATAATCTTACCGGGCATAGAGCCAATATAGGTACGGCGGTGACCTCTGATTTCCGCTTCATCACGAACACCACCCAATGACATGCGTACAAAGTTTCGCCCCGTCGCACGCGCAATAGATTTTCCTAGAGAAGTTTTTCCTACACCAGGAGGACCTACAAGGCATAAGATAGGGCCATGAATGCGCCCGACCCTGTTTTGAACAGCAAGGTACTCAAGAATCCGTTCTTTAACTTTTTCTAAGCCATAATGATCTTCGTTCAAAACCTTTTCAGCCTTGCTCAGATCTTTTTTTACACGCGCTTGAGTTCCCCATGGAATCTCCAAAAGCCAATCTAAGTAATTACGTAAAACCGTAGCTTCAGCAGACATGGGGCTCATTTGGCGTAATTTTTTTAACTCACTTTGAGCACGTTCAAGAGCTTCTTTCGATAACTTTGTTTTCCTGATTTTATCTTCTAACTCAGAAAGCTCGTCCTTACCCTCTTCCCCTTCACCCAACTCTTTTTGAATCGCCTTAAGTTGTTCATTAAGGTAGTATTCTCTTTGAGTTTTTTCCATTTGACGCTTGACGCGGCTACGGATTCGTTTTTCCGCCTGCATAACGCCAATTTCGCCTTCTATAAAGCTAATAGCCTTCTCTAAACGTTTACTTACGTCTGCGGTTTCTAAAAGCCCTTGTTTTTCATCTAATTTAAAACTCAAGTGGGCAGTGACAACATCAGCAAGTTTTGAAGGGTCCGAAATCTGCACAATTGAAGACATGATATCAGCCGGAATTTTTTTCTGGAATTTGACGTACTGTTCAAATTGGGAAATAAGAGTGCGCATCAAAGCTTGAGACTCTTGAGCGGCACCAGGCTCTTCCTTAAAAGATGCAACTTCAGCTTCAAAATACCCTGGACTTGTAATCAATTTGTTGACTTTGACTCGATTCTCTCCCTCAAGGAGAACCTTTACGGTCCCATCAGGTAACCGTAAAAGCTGCAAAACACGAGCAAGAGTCCCAACTGTATAAAGATCCTTTATGCCCGGATTATCGATGGTAGGGTCTTTTTGACTCAACAGCACTACTTTTTGATTGCTGCTCATAACAACATCTAAAGCGTGTATGGACTTTTCTCGACCCACAAACAAAGGAATCACCATGTGGGGAAACACCACAACATCACGCAAGGACAATACGGGGTAGACCGATTGTTGAATCTCTATATCTTTTTCACTCAAGAATAACCTCTCGTTCACTTTCACAACTCTCTAATTTTAGGATAGACCATTTGTGAATTTTCATAAAGGGGTTAAATCGCGAGAGATAATCCATGAGCAAAGCAACAGCTAAAATTTGCCATCCTCCCTAGAATCATTAAGGGTAAGACCGAGGTTAATGAAATATCAACGTTTTTACTTTATTATCAGATCAAATAATATAGAAACTTAAATAGAGTATGTGAAAACCCTATGGACAAAGTCAGAACAATCACTCTCCCCCCAGCGTTTCTCAGCGTTTCCATCAATGGGGTGGGGCAAAGATGAGGCTTCGAGAACTGCACACATGGATGAAGCCTGGTATTAGGAGTCAAAAAGGATTTGATCTCTTAGGATATCATATCACGCCTCAAGGTTTCTCTACCAACCAAAAAACCCAGGAAAAAGCATTTAAGAATGCAAAGCGGCGTTATGCGCAAGGGGACATGAAGTCCCTGCAAGAGGACCTTAAGCGTTGGAGAGAATGGGGGCATGCGGGTCTTCCGTCCAAAGTTCATCACGTTGAAAATATTGTTGCGTCTATAGCTGAAAAAGTCACAGCAGGAAGACGTCAATCGAACTCACAGAGTCGAACAAACTGCCCAACCCTCTCTGTGTTTTATGGGCTTAACAACTTTATGAAAGGAATATCATCATGCAAAATAAATTTCTCCAGACATCAGCGCTGATCCTTGGGATTAGTCTCTTCTCTGGTCTTGAATCCGCCCAGGCTATGACGGACAGATGTAGCAACGAGAAAGCCGCGTGTTTACAAAGTTGTAGCGAATTGTACCCCGCCACCGATTCCTCCAATCTCGCTCTACTCAAGGCATGTAATATTAAGTGCTCGGAAAATATGCAGAAATGTATAAACGATACTTTATGAAACGAATATCACCATGCAAAATAAATTTCTCCGGACATCAGCGCTGATCCTTGGGATTAGTCTCTTCTCTGGTCTTGAATCCGCCCAGGCTATGATGGACAAGACTATAGTGAACAAATGTAACGAAGAGGCAGCCGGGTGTTCACAAAGTTGTGGAGAATGGTACCCCCCCCCACCAATTCCTCCAATCTCACTCTACTCAAGGAATGTGATAATAAGTGCTGGAAAGAGTTGCAGAGCTGTATGAAAATTAAATAAGCGTGCAATTAGTGGAAGGTTGAAGTGTCTAGCCACACTCCGAACACCATGGCCCACGTTTGCAACGGTTTGGTTATCATGACCCAGACGTCATCACTAGACCTTTTTGTCGGGCCCCCGAATGTGGGCCCGGCTCTAATACGGTAGAGTCAGGGATATGAGCTCACGAACGCGCTATCGAGTAGTGGTGTAGAACGTGGGCTCATAACTTTCCCAATGGGGTTAAATTGTTTACTCCCACGTATCTCTCATGTAGCTTTCGACAAAGTACCTTCTGCCAGGTTTAGTTGGTTCAGGAAGATCGTCAAAACCACAGAAAAGCCTGCGATCCCACTCTGCTTTATTCCCTTTCAAGGTAACTTTTGAGCCGTACAAAACCAGGTTGGATATATTTGGAAATTCGTCTAGGTTTATCTTCATCTCCGGCTCATCCCAGCCTATAAGACGCAACGTTTGAAGTTGAGGCAGAAGAAGAAGCTCTCTGATTGCCGGATTGCTTAAGGCAGAGGGGGAGATGGCAAGTTCTTTTAAACCACTCAAGTATTGACCTCCCTCCAAGCGCTGAAAACTCTTACCTAACCAAAGGGATACCAGCAGAGGCATATCACGCTCAAAGAGAACCTCTTGCACAGGGCACTGTTGAAAATCCATTTTTTTGACAGCCCTGAGATGGGATACTCCTTCGATGCGCTGGAGTGTTTTTGGAAAAGAAATTTCCTCAAGGGATGGCATGTCACCCCGGATGGGGAGGTGCTTTATCTTCAACTGTTCTAAAGGAAGCTGCGTAAAACGCACGAGATTCTCAATACCCTCAAGGTATGTGAAGTCATTATAATATCCAGGCCAGATAATAGAGGTGAGTTTCTCCATAGGTCTATCAATGGTGAGGCGACTCAGCCCCCCAAGCCCCTCCAGATATTCTAAGTTGATCAGATGACCAAGACTGATGAGTTTCTTCTGCCATGATTTCATCGAGAGCGTTTGGATGTGAGCCATGTCACTTGTAAAAATAAGCTCACTCAGATTCGATGCCTTTGATAAATCTATCGTTTCAAGGCGGGGTAAGTTCTCAAGACCCAGGATCAGCTGCATTCGAAAAGAGGGAGCGAAGGAACGCAAATGCTCATGGGGCTGCGTAAAGTTGGCTTGCTCCATTTCTGCATAACGCATGTCCAACACTTGAAGATTATGAACTTGACTCAAATCTGGCATGTCTTTCAGACTGCTGGGTGTTTTTAAATGTTCAAGACTAGGCAAAGAGGGCAGCGTCAACGTTGCAGATGAGGTCGAGGAGTAATCAAGTTCTTTTAAACCTATGAGTTTGTCTAAACCTTCCACTACCATGCCTCTCTCAAGCTTAAGCTTTTCTAAGAACGGCATCTCAGCAGGAAAAGTAAGTTCTTTGAAATTATAGCAACCGTAAGGTATGAGCAGTTTTTTGAGATTAGGGGCTTTTTCAAGACCTTTCAGTGTAACAAGGGTTATAGGTAACGCCAGGGTTTCGAGAAAAGGAAAATTTTGTGTGAAGGATAAATCGGTATCTTGTAAATTTGTAAGATTGAGCTCAATCACCCCAGTAAATTTGTTGATAAAAGTGGACGATTTTTCATAATAAACGTCAAGACGCTTAACGGATTTGAGGGCCTCATCAAAAGCATCTGTTTTGCTGGCAAGAGGATACAAACTCCGGCTAATTCGAGACATGACAGCGTTATCTTCCCAATCAAAATCATTCAAGAGGTTCATAAGCGTCAGGTTTAAAGTGGGTAAGTGCCGCTCAAGACGAGAGAGATCCATGGTAGTAAGGTCATATACAAAGGAACAGATGCGTTGGTTATCCTCGATGGGACCCCTGAGGAGCCGAGAAAGAGGACTCATCTTTAGTTCTTGAGGACACGTTAAGTTGGGAAGCAACGACAGAAAATTTTCTTGGGCACTACGAAGGTCTATCACCTCTGGATCGCCCAAAAGCTCTTGCAGTTTTGCCTGGCTTTGTTTCTCAAGTGGTCTTTCTTGGTGCACTTTTAGTTCTGTGATTTCGCCATGTCCTGGCTGCATATTAATGGTAAAGTGAAAACTATTCTCTACAGAAACCGTTAGGTCGCCATACAAGAAATCTTTCCACTCGTCTTCTTGAAATCTCTTTTGATTAAAGCTAACGGTGTATGTGTGGTTTGGATTAATGGTTTGGAAAAGTTTCAAGAACGTCTCCTGAATCCATCTTTTCGGGTCATAGCCATTATAAGGGGTGCCACCAAATCCCAGAATTTTCTCAAACACATTGATAAGATTGCCAAAATCGGTGGAGAGGTCATAGGTGCCTGGAACTCCTTCTTTTTTTTGACGCTTGTTATCATAGCGAATGAAAATCTCCGAAGGAGGAGTTGCGCTGCTTTCCACAGATTGGGAAGGAGAGCTAGAGCTAGAACTAGGAGGAGAATCATCAACACCTTGAACCAAGAAAGGGAGCAAACCGTTCAAATCTCCTACTACCCTGTTCCAGAGGGAGCGCATGACTTCAGAACCACTGCTGGCAGTGGCAAGACCATCTTGCACCTCAAAGAAATCAAATAAGTTTTGGAGGTAAGGAGTCGGAGCGAGTTTACGTAGTGCCTCCAAATCAAAGGTTTTCGTGAGTGGGTTATACGCAAGCAGATTGAGGATGTGACGCACAAGCATTTCCCCACAGTCGGCAAAGTGTTTATGGTCACCCTCAATGAAGGAAACCTTCCCAAAGGCCGGTGCGCGTTCTAGTGCTTTGGAGGTTTCAAGTAAACTGGTAAAAGCACCACGCTCATTCGTCGAGCCCGTGCGGACATAAAAAGCATCTTTGGCCCGATCATAGCGCCAGGCGGTTGCATTACTCAGAGCGTGTGTGTAGGGGGTGGGGCCTGAGAGCTCTACAAGGGTTTCAAGATAAAAGACATCGTCCATGTCCATATCGGTTTTTTCTTTGCTTAAGACGGCAGTCAGATCCTGTTCTTCAAAAAAGACTTGTTTATCAGGTTTGATAAAAGTGTCTTCAATAATAGCCAACTCCTCAGGCAAGGTCTTTTGGATACTTTGAATCTCTTCCATATAGGTCCAAAGATCTGCCTGATTGTCAAAGTGAAAGTCCAAAAAAGCACTGATGAGTGCCTCTACCGCGTAGTGGGGGTAAAAAGGCATTTGGGTAGACGATGTTGAGGGCGATGAAGAGGCTGCCCTTGATACTGGTGAGTCTGAGGAAGGAGAAGAAGAAGCTTCTGAAGTCCGCGGGGAACCGGGGGTGCCGTGACGCTCTTGTTCCTCTATGAAGACCGCCCTCTCAATGGCATCGAGCAATGGATTGAGGGTATTTCTATTGAAAGAAGAGCTGGTAACTTCCCCAAATGATTTATTCAATTGCTCTACATAGCCGGGACGAATCTGCTTTTTGTGGCCTTGTCGCAAAATTCTGAGATTTCCTTTGAGAGTGCTTTCTAGTGCTACTTTCTTTCTAGGGGATTTTGCAACGCCCTCTAAGTGTCTAACGGTCTCAGCGCGTACCTCCTCCTCATAAAACATAAGCAGCGCAATAGTTCTAGGGTGAGTGACATAACGAGCGAAGTTATTGCCCATCTCATCATTGGCTCGATCCCCTAAGATGCCGTCCACGGAAGGGAAAAGAATCTTGGTGATCTGAGCCAATGGATCTTGTGAAGTATCAGCTACATAAACGCGGTTGTCCTCATTCATGCCTGGTGTCACCCCCAGATACAGCCGGATATTTTCCGGCAAGCGTGAGCGCAGAGCCGCCATACCAATTGTCGGCGAAAATTGTTTCTTGCCCTTTTTAAAATGCCGGGTCATGCCCTTAAAGGAAAAAACAGGCACAACCGCATGGGCCGCTGACGTGAGCAGCATGGAGACTATCAAAGTTGGATACAAGATCTTTTTAATTCTACGCATTCTAATTCAGACTAATTTACACATACATAATACATATAGTTATTATATTTTATTTATCAAGTTTTTTAAATATTTGAAAACAGGGAACTCACTTTAATTGAACATGTCCCCCATGGCATATTTTCCTTATATCCTCTATACTTATAAAAATGATTTCGAAGGGGGAAAGTAAATGGTAAAGCGTGTAACGCTCATTGAAGGTGACGGAATTGGCCCAGAAGTTATTGGCTCGGCAAGGCGCGTCATCGATGCTATGGGCCTTAATATTGAATGGGAAGTGTGTCAGGCAGGCGCTGAAGTCTTTAAAAAGGGACTCGCGACAGGCGTTCCTCAAGAAACAATTGATTCTATTATGCGCACGCGCATTGCTCTGAAAGGCCCTCTCGAAACGCCCGTAGGATACGGTGAGAAGAGCGCGAATGTGACTTTAAGAGCATTATTCGAAACTTATGCCAACACTCGTCCTGTGCGCCATATTCCGGGTATTAAAACGGCCTTTATGGAGCGAGATATTGATTTCGTTGTGGTGCGCGAGAATGTGGAAGATCTTTATGCAGGCATTGAATATGATCAAACGCCCACGGTTGCGGAGGCTTTAAAGCTGATCACCCGCAAGGGATCAGAGAAAATCATTCGCTTTGCTTTTGAACTCGCTCGGGCCGAGGGACGCAAAAAGGTGCATTGCGCTACAAAAGCCAACATTTTAAAACTTACAGAAGGCCTATTTAAAAAGGTTTTTGAGGAGGTAGCGCCTGACTACCCCGACATCGAAGCGAATCATATCATCATCGATAATTGTGCCCATCAAATGGTTCTCCGCCCCGAAATATTTGACGTCCTTGTCACAACAAACCTTCATGGGGATATCATCAGTGATTTAGGCTCCGGCCTTGTGGGAGGCCTCGGCGTTGCCGCTGCAGCAAATATTGGAACAGAAGCTGCCATCTTTGAAGCTGTACACGGCTCTGCTCCCAAGTATGCGGGCAAAAACACCATCAATCCAACAGCTCTTCTATTTACGGCCGCCCTTATGCTCCGCCATCTGGAGGAGTTTGAAGCAGCAAATATGCTGGAGCAATCCCTTCTCTATACCTTGGGCGTGCAGAAGGTTTACACCCAGGATTTGGATAAAGTGTCTCCCGTTGGCACACGAGAGTATACAGATATTGTGATTCAAAACTTAGGAAAAAAGACGGACTTTTGGCCTCAGCGGGCCTATAAGCCCCTTCATATTGGAAAACTTTCCGAGGCGAAAGAAAAAGTGAGCCAAAAGGGCGTGGGCATTGATATCTTTATTCAAAGTGAGCTTTCCCCTGATGAGCTTGGCAAGAGCATGGAAGCTATTGCGGCCCTCTCCCCCTTTCGTTTGGTCATGATTTCCAACAGAGCTCTTCAGGTTTACCCTGCCATTGGCGGAGTTAAGCCCGATACTGTAGATCACTGGCGTGCCCGGTTTTTTGTGAAAAATGGGGGGGAGCTTAAGGACGGCGAGGTTCTCTCCCTGATCCAAGCCATCGGTCACAAACACCACTGGATGCACATTGAAAAGCTTTCCAAGATCAATAACGTCCCCGGCTTTACAAAAGCTCAGGGAGAGGCATAAGATCCTTAGAGGAAAACACATGGAAGATACAGTTATTAATATTCTTGAAGGTAATCATTCTAAAGGCACCGTTGTTTTTGGCAGTGATCATGCGGGTTTTGAGTACAAAGAATTCTTAAAAAAAGCAGCCCATGACTTGGGCTATACAGTCATGGATTGTGGCACCCATTCCACGGATCGGGTGGATTATCCAGACTTTGTTCTCCCTGTTGTTAAGGAAGTTCTTGCGGGCGCCAAAGGTGTCCTCATTTGTGGAAGCGGCATTGGCATGAGCATTGGAGCAAATCGTTTTAAGGGCATCAGAGCGGCTCTTTGTTTTGACGGCCTTATGGCCAAGTTCGCCCGCACCCATAATGACGCAAATATTCTTGTCCTGGGAGAGCGGTTTATAGGCAAAGAATTGGCTCTGTCCTGCCTAGAAATATTCCTTACCACCGCTTTTCTCGGCGATCGCCATACACGGCGTGTTGAAAAGTTGGATACTTTAGATGATTAGATACTTCAAGGTCGCTTCATAAAATTTGAAAAGGCGAATCGTTAGGGTGGCGTACCATGACGTTTGGCGATCATTATTTGGTCTTTCATGGGGGCTGGATTCGGGGGATCACCTCCTTGATTTCTTTCATCCCGGAGAAAAAAGTTGGAATTGTAATTTTACAAAATGCTGAGTTCAACTTGCCCTTTACATTAAGTATGCAGTTCTATGACTGGATCCTCGACCTTCCTCCAAAGCAGTGGATTAAGTGAAAATAAAATACCCCGGGGCAAGTCCACTCCATTTTTTGGAGATTTCTTCTGCACTTTATCTTCGTTTATCTGCCTCTTCATCACTCAGCCATTTATGTTCTTTTTCTAAAACCTCAAATTGTAGCTGAGCACGCTTTTCATTAAGGAGCGATTGAGGTCTGTCTGCAACGGCTGTATACTGAAACCCTATAAACGGTATTTTTACTTCCCTAGTAAAAACCTCCACGGATTTAAGATTTTTTTTCTTATCATCAATAAAGATGATCTTTTTTGGAGAAAGACCTGCATAGTGTAAAAAGGCTTTTAAGACCTCTCCTTTTGGCAAGTTGCAGGTAAAAACAACGCCCCCTTGAAAAACAGGAAATCGTTTAGGATCTTTTGATTTTAAAGTCTGAAAAGTTTTTGGCTTGAGAGTTTTCCATGAATCCTTAAAGGTATACCCAAAATCTTCTAGCTCCCCTATACGCCAATCTTGAAGGAGAGGAATAACTCCAAAGGGGCCTGTCCACGCATTGGTAAGAGCCATGACTTTAAGACCCTTGCTTTGCGCTTCTTTAATAAGAGAAACCATTTTAGGATCTACAGGTTTATCCGATCGGGCTAACCAAATAAGACTCCAGAGTTTCTGAGACTCTTCTTCTGAAAGGCGACTTTCGAGACCTTTATTGAGTCCTCCAAGAAACTTTTTATGAGCGGCTTGTAAAATCTGGTCTCTGGCTGTGATGAGAACATCGTCCACATCAAAAATAACCAGCGTTTCTGAATCAGCTTGTTTAATGGCTGATTCAATAGAAGAAAGGTCAGACGTTTTTGAGATTTCAGCTAGGGTTGCATGAATACCGCTAAAAAAGATAAAAGCTAAAATCGTAAGTGCTTTTTTCATTTTAATTCCTTCTGAATGCTTAAAGCTCCTATACCACAAAACACGCTAAGGTGAATGGCCTTTAAGAATTCTCTATAGCTCTTCATAATCGAATCTCACTGTCATCCAGATGAGGGGTAATGAGCTCATTTTTAAAGGAAATCTCGTGACGGAGTTTCCAGATCCCCGTAAGATTTGTGAGCATTAAAAGCCCTCCTGAAAGGCTCATCACTGTGATCGCATGACATTGCTCAATCATGGAAAAGGCAATAAAAGCGCAAGCCGCAAAAACGTAATAAAGGAGATGTCCCCATTTCGGGAAAAGCCACCTCATAGCTCGATCACCAGTCGCGAGATAGGCAATCAAAGTCGTGTACCCGGCAATAAAGATAAGAATGGACATAAAAATGCCAGCATGGGGGAAAAATTGTGAAAACCCATGGGATACAGCATGGCAGGCTTCAATATTAGTTTTCCAAATACCTGTCACAAGAACCACAAGGATACTCAAGGTGCAAATAAGAGCATCGGTTGCAACGCCAAATATAGAAAGGCAAGCTTGGGTTGCAGGATCATGTGCTTTTGATTCGCTCTGAATAATTGAATCATAACCAATACCCAAGTCCCCAGAATACACGGCACGTGCTGTCCCCAGTTGAACCGCCATAAGCATACTGCTCCCTGCAAAACCTCCAACCGCTGCGTGTCCCGTAAAGGCAGACGTTACCACATCCATTAAAATGGCTGGCAACTCAAAAGTATGGTTGAAGATCACATAAAGACATAAGACAATATATCCCACGATAAAGGGGGGCATCAGAGCCGTTGCAATATTGGCAAGGCGCCGCATGCCTCCAAATCCACCATACAGCGTTATCCCCAGGACACTGCCTAAAACAACGATGGAAGGCAGACCTGTTGTATCCGTCAAAATGTCGGTCACAACGACAAATTGATAGATTTCGACTCCATAAATCGCTAAGAGAGAGCAGAATATAATGGGAACAATACGCGAGAGAGTTCTATTTTCAAACGCTTTCTGCAAATAGATCATGGGGCCACCATGATGCCCACCTCGACCATCATCAATACGAAACTTCATCCCCAAATAGATTTCTGCATATTTAATAAGCATACCACAAAGGGACGCCAACCAAAGCCAAAGCAAAGCGCCTGGTCCTCCTAACATCACCGCTGTCACAACGCCCACAATGTTGCCGAGTCCCACCATGCCACCCACAGAGGCAAAGTAAACCTTAAAGGGGCTAATCCCCTCTCCTCCTTCAGAAGATTTTTGAACAGCCCGAATGGTTTGGATAGGGTGAGCCAAGACTTTAAATTGATAAAATCGCGATCGAATCGTAAAATAGATTCCAGCGGCAACAACAATAACAAAGCCGATGTAGGTCCAATAAAAAGACTCTATAGTCCCTAAGGTATAAAACAAAGATTCAATAGACATAACAATACATTCTCCTGATGAAAGATGAAATTTAAGTTTATAAATAAAAATAGGGGAAAAATCAGGAATACGCAGCTCAGCCGCGTTTATTGAAACGTGCTTTTGGGGAGAATGTATGTGGTTCAATAATAGTCAAAAAAATATCCTCAACGATTATACTATAAACTATGTGGTGAGGCTTTAATTTTTGTCAAGGGAAATCAGCACTTCCCGCTTAAGAAAATAGGAATGAAGATTTTTTTAAGCAACAACAAGAGATTGCCCGGTTGTACAGGGAGCGGAGGTTGCATGGATAAAGGTTCAATCAGGCTAAACTTTGACTTTTACATAACGCTGGATCGGCACTCATTATGCCGATTTAAGTTGAAGGCTTGGGAGATCTAAAATTGAAGCATACATAAGAAATTTGATTTATATTTAAGAGGCAATGCATGAATAAAACCTTAATAATATCCTATTATTTTTTTTATGTAATTTTTTGAAATATTCATTTAGTCTTTTATAATCTTCATCTAACCTTTTGCGATCTTCATCTATTCTTATATAATCTTCTTTTAATATTGTATAATCTTCATCCAGTCTTATATAATCCTGATTTATGTCCTTAAAATCCTCATCAAATCTTTTTTTTTCTGAAGGTGACATGTTAGAGCCACCATATGCTTCATAATCTTCCTTTAGTCTTTTTTCAACTAGAACTTCTTTCTTATAGTCATAGTCTAACCTTATGCGGTATTTATTGAGTCTCTTGTAAGAATGATCTAGTCTTTCATAATCCTCAAACAATCTTTTGAATTTTTCTTTTATTCTTTCGTAATTTTCACGCAGGGAATTAAGCTCCATGTGAAATAGTCTTAATTCCTCTTTACTTTCCTGAAAATAACATGAGCTTAAGGCCCACTCTGAATTAGAATAGATCCATAAACACATCAATATATAGCATATAAGAAATTTTTTAGTCATAATTAACTTTTTTATGTTTTGCCATGATGGTTTACCCTAGTTATTTATCATTAACAAGCATGAATTTTACATGAGTTTCCCCAAAAAATAGGAACTGATGTTTGTGTATGTAAGGCGTTAATTTAGAAGTCATTGCAATATAAGAAATAACTTTTGAAATAAAAATTTCATTTTTCCATATTATTAAATTCTTTTTATTTGCATTATAAGCAAAATCCTATGGGAGGAAAAATTCCCTAGGGATTTGCTTTGAAAATAGTTTTTAAACGCTCCACCGTGATGTAAAATGTTGTTCCCCTAGAACATAAAGAGGAAGAATTTTGTTTCTCCGGATTTACATGAGCTTGCGGAGATAGACCACCTGGCCTTCCAAACTTAAGCAAAAACCCCGAAGGTATCTCTTCTCCTCTTATTTTTAGCACTTTGGAAGGTCTGTCTTTCTCATCTTCCTCATCTTCCCCTCCTCCAAAACTAGCAGTGGAAAAAGCAAAAATGGTTAAAAAAGAATAAAGAATATATTTTTTCATGAGACCTCTCAGAGTGGTTATTTCTTATTTTAAAAGCTTTTTTTAAGATCTGTAAAGAAGAAGTATAAAATTTTCAATGCTGCCCTCTAGACTGATCAATGGCAGAAACCACTTCAATTTCGAACGCAGGAAGTATCCCATAATCCTCAAAAGTCCAGGCTATGGAGAGAACAGTCCGACAGTAAGCCCAAGCCTTAATTCTCTTCGGATCGAAAGGAAGCTCTTCTGCAAGTATTTTGAGCCGCCTTTCGACAATTTGTGAAATAGACTTTTCTTTAGGGAAACAATCACAAGGATTATAAATCATTGCACCGGCTTCAAACACTGGATCTCCAACATAGCCATGGGGATCGATCACCTTCCATGTCGCTCCACTGGAAAGAACGTTATCATGATGCAAGTCACCGTGGAGGATAACATCTTTGGTTCGATCAGTAGTTAACTCATGAAACAATGATTCTGCCTTTGATAACATCTTGTCGTCCAAATGATCTTTTAATGAAGAAAGACTTCCTGCAAGTTCAGAGATGTGGGGAAATTCGGGCTTTTTTTGTTTATTGGACTGCAAATCCCTTATTGTATGGCAAAGAATTCTTGTTGCAGAGTCATCCTGACCTGCTTTAACTAACGTTTTGAGAGAGTTTCCTGGCTCAAGACATTCCATCAGATAGGCGTGATGTTCCTTATCATACCAATAGATTTTTGGCACCCCCCTAAAATACTCCAGCCATCGAACTTCAGTGGCAATGTTTTCACACCTTAACCCCATCTTAATAATGGCAGGTTCGCCAGTGGGTATCAGCTCTACCAAACCAACAAAATTATAAGTGAGATCTGGCATTACCTTCAGAAAGCGAAAATTCCATTTTGCTGAGAGCTGAGTCAAATGGGAGGGCAAATTATTAATCCAGATCTTCCCTTCTTCCCCATAAAGATCCAGAATGTTAGAAACGAAAGTCGAATTTAAATTTTGGGAGATTATTTGCATCATCAGATCCTTAGATTAAATTTTGTTTTAGGATAAATCAAGGTTGGGTTTCTGGTCAGCAAGCCATTGAGGAAGAATGTTCTTTAGAGACGCAGGTCTAAAATCTATATCACAAATCTCTTTAAGGGGAATCCAGCGAAAAGCAACATGCTCTTCTTTTTGAGAAATTGGAATAAGCCCGTCCACTTCTTTCAAATTAACTTTAAAAATGAGATTAATCTCGTGAGTATGGCAACAGACTTCGTCCCCAGGAAAACTCCAACTGTGTTCAAGGATTCCTAAAAAGCGTTCTATGTATGAATCAAATCCTGTTTCTTCATAAATTTCACGTAAAACAGCTGCCTCTGCAGATTCATTAAGTTCAATGTGTCCTCCCGGTAAATAATAAAACGCAACGTTAAGCTCATAATAATGTTTCGGTTCTTTCCGTGGATCATAAGCAAGCAAGAGATGACCATCTTGAATAATAACCGCCCGAGAGAGAAGATGATACATCAACACCTCACTTTTGCAGAAAAAATTCATGGGCTAAGAATAAAACCTGCCCTTCGAGAACTTGGATGGATACTTTTGTACTTTTTGAGCGATTGAGACAGGAATTAAACCCCGGGAAATATAATTTTTGTCCCGTTAAATCCCATTCTAATCCTTGGGTTACAACGCAGGCCTGTGGTAAACCCAACATGGAAACTTTTGTATGGATGGGCAATATCACCTGGGTTTGAGGGTTTGAGAAAACCGCACCATAAAGAGGAGGTGCATATAAAAGATTACCCTGAGAATTTAACATAAATATACTAACATTATTTAAAATATGATCTAAATCTCCTCCACTGCTGCCTAAAATGATGCTGGGTAATAGTCCATCTTGATCAAGATATTCCATTGATTTTTCAAAATCGCACCGGCTTTGATCTTGGATATGAAGGGAATTAAAGTTCAGAGAAGGGTCAACGCTGTCTAAATCTCCAATAACGATGTGTGGAGTAATTCCTAATGCGTACAATTGGTTGGCTGCACCATCCGCCGCAATAACGGGCAAATTCATTTTTTGAAAAAAATCTTTTTGAGGAAGCTCTCCGCTCAGACATAAAATTGATTTATAAGTCATCTTTGGAAATACATTTTTTGATACAACAGAACACCACATGCACACAAACAAGCGACATTGGTTAGAAGGACATAAGTAGATCCCATTAGCCCCCCATAAGCCACCCACGCCAAAGAACAGACAAAAAAGTTAAGTAACATCAAAGCAGACAAATCTTGAACTGATTTGGTTTTTTGATTTTTATAAATTTGGGGTAAAAAACCCACCACGGACGTGGCAGACGCAATCATTCCAATAAGGTCTATATAGCTTAAGCTCACATTTCCCTCCGCTAGTTCAAACTAGATCAGGTTCCAAGGGTTGGAAATGAATCCTCTCAGCCAAAATGGCACCCCTAACGATCATAAGCATTTTAGTTGTAAAGATAGGAATGTGTCAAATCTAATTTAAATCATACAAAATCAAAAAAACTTCTTGACCCTAACCTTACGTCATATCCTAGCTTAGGTAAACAAGGAGAATACGATGACCCAGTGGTATGTAAAAGAATTGAGTAAACTAACAAAAGTCTCGGTGCGAACACTGCACCATTATGACAGAATTGGCTTGCTTAAGCCTTCCATAAGGCTCGAAAACAATTATCGTGTTTACTCTGAAGCGGATTTATTGAAACTACAACAGATCCTCGCCTTAAAGTTCTTTGGCTTTGAGTTGTCGCGTATCAAAACACTCATGCTGGAAGAGATCAATATTTTTGATCATTTCCGCGCTCAGCAACAATTTCTTGAGCAGCAAATAAGCTCTTTGAAGGCTGCAAACCAAACTCTTGAGGCGATTCTCTGTGAAAGTCACTCTAATAAATCCGTTCCGTGGAAAACTATACTTAAACTGATAGAGGATTATCAAATGACAAAAGAAATAAAGTACGCATGGGTCACGAAGGCCCTTAACCCCGCTGAACTCAAAGAATATGCACGCTTTGAACAAGGTCTAGAAACCCGATTTACCCAAGAAGAATCAGAAGTTTTTCATCAAAGTTGGCTTGAGTTAGTCAAAGAGGTTGAGGCCAATTTAGATAAAGATCCCACCAGTAATCTAGGCATCGAACTTGGCAGGCGCTGCATGGATTGGGTGAATACTGTATTTCCTAAAGAGCAGGCAGATTTACGAGAAACCCTTTGGGAAAAGGGTTTTAAAGGCGGCCATACAGATGTACCTCCTCAAGTTGTCACATGGCTGGATAAGGCTGTGGATGCCTATTATAGGGGACGCATCTATTCCACTCTCGCTCAAGTCGAAGTGCAACCTTCTGATATCGTCTTAAAACAATGGAATGAGCTCCTTGAGGATATGTATGGCAATGTGCAAACACCAAAAATACAAACTCTAAAAAATGAGCTTTATGAAGCCATTCAAAAAGATGACAAAATCAGTCCAGCAGCTAAAAACTGGCTGAAGAAGCATTTAAAATAACCAAAACTTTTACCTTTCAAGTTCCGGGGGCACTCTCATGGAACTTGAAAGCTTTGAACTTTAGTGCCCTTCTCTTTGTCCCAGGGTAAGACTTAACCACATTTATAAACCCTCTTGCGTAAGATTATATATCTGTTCAATGGTGCTTTGATCCGCTTTGTGGATGAATTTTTTTGCTTGTCCGATGAGATTATTTAACCATTCTCTTTTTTGAGACGTAGTTCTTACATATACCGTTGTTGTTACAGTGCTAATAAGCCTATCATATCTATCATGGAAAAATTTATAGAACGAGCTCAACTCTGAAGGAAGCGTTGCTAGTGCAACGACGGATCTCACATAAAGAGGACAATCACTCATCACCTTAAAAATAATTGCAGGACCCGGAATTGAGAAAAAAGCTGCACTCACAAAAGAAAGTGTATTTGTCGTCCATCTGGCAGGCCAAAAAGCCATTTTTCTAGAACAGATATCACGAAGGCCTAAAAAAGTCTCTTTTTGCACATACCATTCACCAGTAGCCCTCGAGACAACATCAAATGCTGCTGCGCCAAAACTCAAGAAAAGAGCCAAAGCAGGATCAACACCCATAAACATTAAAACCGTAGTTATTGCCCAACTCGTAATAAAAAAACGACCTGGGGTAGCAGCACCATGGTCAAAGGTAGACAAATTTTCAAATAGGTTTCTTGCTCCTGTCTTTCCTTTCTTCTTGTCAATGTCCGTAATAAGCTTTGCCATCCCAGACACTTGAAGATTTCCAATCTCCTCCACAATTGGCTGCAAAGATGCGTGCTGAACAAGGTGTTCATTAAGCCCTTCTTGAATACCCTCAAATACTGGAGCATGCGAGAGCTTAACCAAAAGTGCACTAAAAGCAGAAATATGTTCCTTAGAATCCCCATCTTCAGCCAAATTCTTTTTTCTCAATTCCTCTTGAATAAGGGTATAAAGTTTCTCAACAAGCTTATCACTGGCTTCAGCATTTACGCACCTCTCCAATGTCTTAAGACGCTCCCTTAAAATTTGTTTCTTTTCTTTAACCATAGGTAAAGGTTCAGTCGCTTGTTGATGAGAAAAAACCTCATAGAAATCCATACTTTCATTGTACGTTTTGACAAGATAGAAAATCAAAAGAGGACCTAAAAAAGTATTTCGATATTCGGGAAATGGTGTTTCTGCATCCCACCAAAGGAGCCCCATAGGCAAGGCACGAAAGAGTGCGCTCACTCCTGAAAAAATCCTAGAGAGAAGCTTTGTGGGGATACGAATATAATGACAACATCTTTGATTCGATGTTTCTATTTCAACAACATCTGTTTTTTGAATGTGAGGTCCTTTATCTCCCTCCTTACCGGTATCAAAGCCGTTTTTATCGAAAATTGCGTTGCCAATGTCATTCATAAGTTCGCCGATTTGCATCATACAAGGAAGAGTTGTAATAGAAATGATGCCATAAACAAGGACATCGGAAGCTACGCCACCAACAGGAATAAAGTTGAGGACATTCTCTCCTAAATACATGACAAGTGGACTAATGCCCCAAGGCGCTAAACCTCCTTCAATGAGCCCTAGCACAATTAACGCTATTCTTTTTTTAGATATTAGGTGATTAAAAAACTTCTCATCAAGTTCACTTAAGAAATAAGCCGTGTCCGTCCAGGGAGTAAGCTGCATCGATGAAGGATCCTCCTCATCATCGAGACTAGGATTTTCGGCTTTAGATGGATCGTAAATTACAAGTGCTGTTTCATAAACAATATCTTCACGAACAAGAGCAACGTTTTTTGGGTTAGCTCTAAGATTTTCAAGAAGTCGATTAATCTGCCTTCTTTCTGGCTTATTAGGATCTATATTAAGAATAGGAATGTCTCGAGAGAAATTTGGATCTTGTTGACGACTTGAACTTCTCCTCCTCCTCGAAACAATAGGTCCGTCATCTTCTGAGGAGCTGCCTTCGCCTATTCTGAGGACAGCCGTGTTTGGATTCTCTAATAGAGGCCCTACACCTGTCCTTCTGCCTGTGCCTGTTGTGACGACATTCAAACGTGGCGCCTGGGCCCGTCCTGTGCCTCCAGAAGTCTCATCTCTTCTGTTCTTGAGGAGCTGAATTTTTACCTCAGAGTCCGAGTGTGAGTCTGAGTCTGAATCATTCATTGCCTCGCAAAAGTTGTTAAGAAGAATCAGTGTAAAAAAAGAAAGAAAAAAGAGGTTTTTAATAGAAAGCTTTAAAAAATTCATGGATTTATCTTCCCTTTTTGTAATTAAAGGGATGTATGCTTCTATGATCGATCCCCTTATTCTTATATCATTTCCTAACTATACATATTTTTACACGATTGTTAACTAATTTTTAACCATAAAACTTTAAAATTATACTAAGAAAAAAAAAGTAAATATGGATGGAAAAAAGTAAAATGGAGGAAAAAAGATGAAAATAGGATATGTATTTATAATAATGACGTCATTTATTTTCGCAACAACACAACTTTTACACGCCAGAAGTCATCACGAGGGACATCATTGGCACGTGAATCAAAAGAGTCTAGCAGAAGATGTTGCCAGATCAAATGGATGCAAAGCAACAGATCCACGTTGCTCTGGATGAGCCTAAATCTGAAGAGCTACTTTCGCTGAGCGTCATAAAACCCTGGCCGACTCCCATAGAAGTCGGCTAGAGTTTTAAGATATCTGCCTAGCACTAAAGGATTATGTCTTAAATAAATAACAAACTTCTGAGAAGTTTTCATCACCGATGGTTATCCACATCTCACCGATAGATTTGCCACCTTCCTTTTCGTAAAATTGCTTTGCACAAAGGTTATCGGCTAATGCCCAAACCACAAACGACTCCAGCTCTTTCCGACTGAACCAGAGACGGCACTGGGTAAATAGGGCCTTTCCAAGGCCTTTTCTTTTGTGTTCTTCCAAAAGGTAAATGGCATAGATTTCCCCCATTTTTGTCTCTGTATCTTCAAAAAACTCACGACGAGATTCAGAACGTAGGGAGCCAAAACCAACAAAACCAATTATTTTTTCTTCAAATACTACCACTAACTGCTGCGTATTTTTTGATTGCAAAATTTCCTTCCACGAAGAAAGGCGTTTCTCATAGCTTATATTATCCAGAAAGTCTTGATCAATAATACCCGCGTAGCTCGTTTTCCAGGAATTAACATGAACAAAGGCGATACCTTCAGCATCGGATTCAGTAGCGCGACGAATATGATAAGGATATGTTTCGGTCATTGAGATTTCAGCAATTTTATCTCCGGGGCTTAGTTTGTTGGGTTTTATGAGCTCGTTCATTCCCTACCGACTTTCGGCCAGAAGCAATTTACACGCCAGTGTTCCAAACAAAACTCCTGTTATTCTTTGAAAAGCCAATGCGACTTTCCGGGATTTAAAAATCAAATCCTTAAAGAGACTCAAAAAGAAAACGTAGAAAAGGTTTACAAAGGTTCCAGAAACTATAAATAGTCCTCCTAAAAAGAATAACTGAGACATCACATGCCCTTTGGTTGTATCTACAAATTGGGGTAAAAAAGTTATGAAAAACAAAATAACTTTTGGGTTAAGCACCGTTGTTAAAATTCCCCCCATGTATGTCTTAAAAGCACTCCCTTTTGAACTTTGATTAACTTTTTGAAAAATACTTTCCTGACTAAAGAAAGATTTCCATCCAAGATAAGCAAGATATGTGGCTCCCACGAGTTTTAAGATCCAAAAGGCAAGGGGAGAATATTGAAAGATCTCCCCAACTCCAAAGGCTGTAATAATAACATGAATGACAATTCCAGAACTAATGCCAAAAGCCGCTATGACCCCATATCTTTTGCCTTGGCTAAAAGAGCGACTCGCAATGTAGAGAACGTCTGCGCCAGGGGTAAGGTTTAAAAGAAGAGTCGCACTCAGGAAGAGGATTATTTGAGAGAGATCTGGAGTTATCATGGGGATCGTTTCCTTTAATCAAAGCAATTTTAATGTAGCTTTTTACCGCTCATAACGCCAGCATGTCATTTTATGATCATTCACCACTCCAACGGCCTGCAGGTAAGCATAAATGATAGTTGAACCGACAAAAGTCATGCCTCGTTTTTTCAAGTCCTTGGATATCGCATCGCTCAAAGGTGTGCAACTTGGAACATCTTCAAACCCTTTCCAATGATTAATGATGGGCTTTCCTTCCACAAACCCCCATAGATAGCGATCAAAAGAGCCAAATTCTTGTTGAATGCGCAAGTACACCTGGGCATTCTGACGGGCCGCATAGATTTTCAAACGATTTCGGATGATTTCTGGGTTGTGGCGTAAAGATTCCAACTCCTCATCACTCATTATGGCAACTTTAGCAGGATCAAAGTTATGAAAGGCTTTCCGGTATCCTTCACGTTTTTTCAGGACGGTTTCCCAGCTGAGCCCCGCTTGGGCACCTTCAAGAATAAGCATCTCAAACAAATGCTGGTCATCATGGGAGGGAACGCCCCATTCATCATCATGATAAGCAGCATAAAATTCTTGGCCTGGCTTTCCCCCAAAGCAACGGATTTTATGATTAATTTCTAGGGCTTGCATTTAGGTTCCTTTTCTTTCATGAGCCAGAAGCCATTTCTTGCGAGGAAGACCACCGTCATACCCTCCCAACTCACCGTTTGAGTTAATCACACGATGGCAGGGAATCACAATGGCAAATTGGTTTGCACCATTGGCATTCGCAACGGCCCGAAAAGCAGATGGTTTTCCAATGATAGCCGCAAGTTCAGCATAGGAACGGGTTTCTCCAAAAGGAATGTTTTGAAGCTCTTCCCATACACGTTTTTGAAAGAGAGATCCCAGAAAATGAAGAGGTGTTTTAAACTCCTTTAGATGGCCCTCAAAATACTGGCAGAGCTCCTTTTCAATAGAGCGAATAGGCGCAGTAATTCCTGGAAGGATAGCTGATTTTGTCCGCTTCCTTAATCGTTCAACTTCGCGCTCAAGCCCACGACGATCTACAAATTCTAAAAGATAAAGAGCCTCCTCATCCCCGACGGCAATCATTGGCCCGAGCCTTGTATCCAACCAGGATGCCTTGAGACTATGATGCTGTCCAAACCGTGTGGGTGCGGCCCCCATAATACGAGAAAAGGCATCTCTGAAGCCACTACTGGACTCATATCCTGCATCAAGTTGCGCTTCTATCACACTGTCCCCTTCCCTGATTTGTTTCATGGCAATTCCCATGCGTCGAACCCTTGCATATTCAACAAACGTCATCCCAAACCGTTTCTTAAACTGACGGCGAGCTGTCGATTCATCAACGGACAATTCCTGAAAATCCCTCCACTTCCACCGTTTTTCAGGATTCGCCTCAACCGCATTCACAAGCGTTGTAACAAGCTCGGAAACTTGATTGGGATGGGATAAGGGGCGGCAGCGCTTACAAGGCCTAAAGGAAGCTAGAAGAGCCTCTTGAGCCGTTTCAAAAAATTCGCAATTTTCAAGCTTTGGCTTTCTGGCAGCACATGTTGGACGGCAAAAGACACCCGTACTTTTTACGCCCACATAAAAAATCCCCTCATATTCAGGATCTTTATCAAGCAACGCCTGGTAATACTCTTCAGCTTTAATCATTCTTATCCTCTCTCCATGAGAGTAGTATATTGACTTTAAAAAATGCCATAGCCGAAATTCAGGCATGGATTTTTTGCCCCTCATTTCTTAAAGTGATTAGCGCCAAAGGCCTTGAATTTGTTCATACTTTCAAAAGTTATCGTCATGCCGTCACGGTTAAAAAATAAAGTAGGAGACTCAGGATACACAGCCATTTCTGGTAACAGCTGAAATAATGTCCATTCAGACTCCGTATCCTTATGCTGAACCCACTTAAAAATGAGATGGTCATTTGTAGCAGTCACCGTACAGGTTTTGACTTCTTTTTCACGTGGGGTATCTTCATTTATAAGAGTCCAATATTCACCTTCATAGGATTTCAGTACCGCTGGATCAACCCTCATAATTGTTCTTTCAAGCCAAAGAGGTAAGGGCCAATCATACGTATCATAGACACTAAACCGGAGCTCTATTTCTAAATCACTTCCCTTGTCAGCGTTCGTCATAATAACAATACCCTTTTCACCCACCGTCGTGAAATTTGCGCTGCAGCGCGTACCTGGATTACTTCCGTTATGACCAAATGTCTTTTGATCGTTACGAATAAAGAACCCCAACCCAATTAAAGAAATCTCTGCATCAACTTGTGGTGTGATCATTTCTTTAGCCAAACTTTGATTGAGAAGTCCTGTTTTATCGCTCTGCAATGACTTTTGAATATTCAAGCCTAATTTTGCTAAATCTGATGGCGTTGTCCACAGACCAGCCGCTGAAAATGACGGGTAGCAGTGATATTTCCCAGGAATAGGCTTGCCATCTACCGTATGACTTGTGGCAAAATTCGTCTCCTCTTTAGGAAGGGGACATACAAAGAAACTACGTGTCATACCCAGGGGATCAAATACAGCTTTCTGGATATAATCTTTAAAGGAAAGTCCTGTTATATCTTCAATAAGGATTTCAATGATCGTTGTTCCACCCCCTGAATAATGAAATTCTCCTGGTTTTATAACCATTTCAACGGCATCATTTTTTGATACAGGCTTATCCCCATTCAAAAACTCAAATATAGTGGGGAGCTTTTCATCTTCACCATAAGCTTCAACCCCTGAAACTGTAACCCCTCCTGAATGAGATAAAAGCTGACGAAGGGTTAAGAGTTCGTTCTCGCATGGATTCTTTTTAGGAACCCTCCAGCGCTTTAGGTAAAAGTTCACCTCCGTTTCTAAATCTACTTTACCTTGTTGAACCAATAACATGAGGCCCACAGCTGCAGTGACTTTGCTGATGGAACAGGCCTGAAACAAAGTGTTTTCATCAACAGGTTGGTGGGTTTCAACATCAGTGACGCCATATCCCTTGGCCCAAACGACTTTTCCTTGATTGACAACAGCGATGCTCACACCCGGCACTTTGTAGTAGGCCATTCGTGTCTGTAAGGTCATAGGTTTATCCACTTGACCTTTGATCTTCATAGGATAGCGGAGTCCGTTAAGGACGGCTGATATTAAAGATTGGGAGGTTTTTTGCATGATAAAGTCCTTATGTGTCTTAAACAATTAAGCTTCGTTTTAGGATAAATCAGGTTCGCGCTTATAATCGGATAGAACTTCTTCAAGTGTGCGCCAACTTTGTGCTATTTCGACAGCGTTTGTGTCCGTGAGACCAGCCTCAACGATCAAGGCCTTCCATAATGCCCAGCCACGAGCCCGGTCCCATGTCTCGGCATCTAAAGGAAGCATCTTACGAAAGGTTTCTCTACTTTTTCCTTGGAAAAATTTCCAAGCGATAACGAGGTCACAAGCAGGATCACCAATACCAAGCCCTCCGAAATCAATGACGGCACTTAGCTTCCCCTCCATGACTAACAGATTTCCAGCGCTGATATCGCCGTGAACCCAGACAGGCGGAGCCGTCCACGTGGAAGCAAGGGCCCTATCCCATATTGTCGTCACAAGTTCAGTATCGATTTTATCTCCAAGAATCAGAATAGCTTGCCGGGTTTCAGCATCATAGGTTGAAAGTGATCCACCTCGATAGAAGTTGTGCGGTCCTGCCGTCGGTCCACTGGTGGCATCAATTCCTTGCAATGCACTCAAGAATCCGGCCAGCGCAACCGCGAATTGAGAGAGATCGGCAATAGGCTCATTCGATGCAGTTTCTCCTTTAATCCAGCGATACACAGACCATCTCCAAGGATACCCTTCACCCGGCTCTCCCATAGCCAAAGGCGCCGGAATGGGAAGGGGCAAGTGTGGCGCCAGTTTCGGCAACCACATTTGTTCCTTTTCCACCTTCATTGCGTACGCTTCAGCACTCGGCATGCGAGCAAGCATCTGCTCACCAAGATGAAAAGTCCGGTTATCCCACCCTCCAACAGCAACAGGTTTAATAGGAAGATCAGCCCATTGCGGAAATTGCTTGGCAATCAACCGACGTACGAGCGAGACATCAATATGAACTTTGTCATTGTTAGCCATTGGTCATAGAGCCTCTTGCTAGAATTTATTGTTATCTCCATCTCTCCATCATTAATTCAGAAATTCACTTGAAAGTCAAAAATTTCATATTTATAAAAAGACAAAGTATATATTTTTTGTTTATTAAAGGAATTTTTCACACGTTTAAAATCCGTCTCTTAAGTTTCATACTTGTTATTGGATTCAATCAGGCTTCTGCAGTTATCTTGACTTGGGATAATCCTGAACTTGGAACGGGGCTCCATGTGTCCCATCAAGGAGAGGGTTGGGCGGTTCGTGAAACACGAAGTGATGATATTGAATTTTACAGGAATCTCCTTGGAAATCATGAGGTTATGAAAACGATGACGTCAGGAAAACCTGTCTCTATGGAAGATATACCGCACCGAGTTACTGGATGGGTTGCGAAATTTTCTGACGGAAATCCTACAGGTCGAATGGTTTTAGAGAAAAACGATGAACCTGTTGGATTTGCACATTTAGCTCCTTGTGGAGGGCCCGGCAAGAGTGAAATTGCTCGTGCTTTAGTCCCTGAAGCTCAAGGTCAAGGGTTAGGAAAGGCGGCATTGGGATTTATTGTAAACGAGTGGGCTCCAGCCCTCCGGGCGCGCGGATTGGGTTTGGATATTGACCCATCACATCCCACAGTTGAAAAATTTAAATGTTTCGGAGGAGAACCATTGAAGCTCATTTATACGACAGCCCGACCTTCCAACACACCCTCCTGGAAATGCTATAAATATTTCGACTTTCACCCCTCTCAGCCAACAGATCAAACCCATCTAATCTCTTGCGAGATTTGGGAAGAGTCTCAACATGGACCTTTGGAAGACTTCATTATCAGTAAATATTATTCAGAGACATCACCCAATCGGCTTGAGGTCAATACGCTTTATCCAATGGTAGATGAAACGGGAACACCTCGAACCCTTAGCTTCGTTGAGAAGTATGAATCATTGCGTTATCACTTTGAAAGAACAGTTGAATAGTGCGTCTCTTGCAGGTTATATCAATTTTGTGAATTTAAAAAGCACTGATACCCGTCTGGGCTCTGCCTAGAATCAAGGTATGGATATCGTGGGTGCCTTCATAAGTATTGACGGATTCAAGATTCATCACATGGCGAATGATGTCATATTCATCGCTCACCCCATTGGCGCCCAGCATGTCCCTGGCCTTACGAGCAATATCAAGGGCCAGTTGCGTATTATTGCGCTTTAGAAGGGAAATCAATTCAGGAGGGCAACGCTCTTCATCCTTGAGACGTCCCATGCGCAATACGCCCTGTAGACCTAGAGCAATATCTGTTTGCATGTCTACAAGCTTGGCTTGAATTAATTGGTTGGCTGCAAGAGATTTGCCAAATTGCTGCCTTGCTAAAACGTAACTTCGCGCAAGATGCCAACAGAACTCGGCCGCTCCAAGGGCTCCCCAAGCAATACCATAACGGGCATTATTAAGGCATGTCATGGCTGCCTTTAAACCAAGTGCCTTTGGTAAGAGATTTTCTTGAGGTACGAAGACATCATTCATGACAATCTCTCCTGTAGGAGAGGCTCTAAGGCTGAATTTACCCTCAATCTTGGGCGCTGAGAGTCCTTCCATTCCCTTTTCAAGGATGAAAGCCTTAATCTCGCTCCCTTCTTTAGCCCACACAATAAAAATGTCTGCAATAGGACTATGGGTGATCCAGGTCTTCGTCCCATTCAGAATCCACCCTTCTCCCGTAGCTTTGGCATGGGTTTCCATGCCCGCTGGGTCAGAACCATGGTTAGGTTCAGTAAGGCCAAAGCAGCCAACCCATTCTCCCTTGGCAAGGCGCGGGATGTATTTTTGTTTCTGAACCTCACCTCCCAGCTGAAAAATGGCATTCATGACAAGGGACGATTGCACACTGAGAAGGGAACGGTAGCTGGAGTCAACACGCTCTAGCTCGCGTGCTACAAGACCATAGGTCGTGTAAGAACTTCCTGCGCAGCCATAGCCTTGAATTGTCATCCCTAAAAAACCAAGAGCCCCCAACTCTTTAAAAATAGCAAGGTCATAGGTCTCATGACGGTTGGCCTCCAAAATGCGCGGAATTAACTTGTCTTGTGCATAGCGTCGTGCCGTCTCTCGAATGAGCTTTTCTTCCTCATTCAGCTGTGTTTCGAAAAGAAAAGGATCATCCCACTGAAATTGACTCATTTCTCCACCACGTCAAAGTGAATCCCTTGAGCTAGGGGAAGTTCTTTGGAATAATTGATGGTATTAGTGGCCCGTCGCATATAATTTTTCCAGGCATCACTGCCTGATTCACGACCACCGCCTGTTTCCTTTTCTCCCCCGAATGCCCCTCCAATTTCTGCGCCACTGGGGCCTATATTCACATTGGCAATACCACAATCACTGCCTCGAGCTGAAAGAAACGTCTCTGCCTCGCGGATATCATTTGTAAAAATGCAGGAAGAAAGGCCTTGGGGAACATTATTCTGCATCTTTAAGGCTTCCTCAAAATCCTCATAAGGAATAACATAAAGGATAGGCGCAAAGGTTTCTTTGCGCACAATTGCTGTTTGCGTTTTCATAGCCACAAGCGCCGGCCGCACATAATAGGCTTTTGGATATTTTTCTTCTAAGATTCGCTCTCCTCCTTGGACCTGGCCGCCCTGAGAGTGGGCTTCCTTCAAGGCGACTTGCATCTCATCAAAACTCCGTTGATCAATAAGAGGCCCCACAAGGGTTTTTGCTTCCAGGGGATTCCCCACAGGAACGTTCTGATAAATTTGTGAGAGTCTCTCAAACACCTGATCATAAAGGGACTTATGGACGATAAGACGCCGTAAGGTGGTGCACCTTTGACCTGCTGTTCCAAGAGCCGAGAACGCAATAGCCCGAATGGCAAGCTCTAGATCGGCTGATGGGGTGAGGATCATGGCATTATTACCACTGAGCTCAAGGAGAAATTTTCCCAAGCGAGATGCAACAGCATTTGCAACGGCTTTCCCCATAGGGACACTCCCCGTCGCTGAGACAAGGGAAATTTTTGGACTTCCAACAAGTGTCTTTCCTAGATCACTGCCACCTACAACTAAGAGAAGAAGATCAAGAGAAGCATTAAACTTTTTCAAAGCTTTTTCAAACAAACTTAAAGTCGCAAGGGCGGTCAAAGGTGTCTTTTCCGAGGGTTTCCAAATTACAGAATTGCCACATATGATAGCGAGAGCAAAGTTCCAGCACCACACGGCCACGGGAAAGTTAAAAGGAGAAATCACAAGGACCGGCCCCAGAGGATGCCATGTCTCCATCATACGGTGACCAGGCCTTTCAGAGACAATAGTCAGACCATAAAGCTGGCGGGAAAGGCCCACAGCAAAGTCACAAGTATCAATCATCTCTTGAACTTCTCCAAGGCCTTCCTGGAGAATTTTTCCGCTCTCTAGAGTCACAAGTGCCCCAAGGTCTTCCTTATGGACTCTGAGCTCTTCCCCAAAAAGACGGATCAGCTCTCCCCGCTTGGGAGCGGGGACAAGACACCATTTTTTAAAGGCGTGTTCTGCTTTTTCAATGATCTGTGCCAGTTCTTGAGAGGATGTTTCTTGAACGCTGCTAAGCTCACACCCATCAATGGGCGAGACAACCCGAAGGGTGCCATTAGCTGAATGCAGTTTAAACCGCTCCAAAATTTCCTGTGGGTCCATGATTTTTTCTCCCTTTTTTTAGTATGCCAGAAGGATGAGAAAATTCAAAACAGTGAATCCACTTAATGAAGAGCCGCACTTTCGTAAGGACTATCTAAAGAAAAAGCAGGAATAAAAACCTCAATGTCTTTTCCCGATTTTGTTTTCATATGATAGATTCCTTCCATCATACCAGAAGGCGTTGTTAAGGGAGCACCGCTTGTATAATGATAAGTTGTCCCAGGAGCAATCCAAGGTTTTTCTCCCACAACTCCTTCGCCTTTAACTTCAGTTGTAATCCCTTTCCCATTCGTAATCCACCAGGTGCGAGCTAAAAGTTGAACCGTCTCCGCCCCTTGGTTCTCAACCCAAATTTGATAAGCCCATACATAATGGTTATCAAAAGGTAAGGATTGATCCTCCAAAAAAACAGGCTCAACGGTTATACAGATGTGATGGGTTGTCTTCGTATACATAAGCGTCCTTTTGACTTTAATTTAATATAACCCACCTGTACCCGTCACAGAGAAAGGTTCTTGAATAGGTATATTTTCATAGGGTCGATGGAAAGGAGAAGGTTCAGAAAAAGCTCCCCTACTGGATTCTTGAGATTCATATCTCTCCTCAGAATAGGATGAGGAAGCAGATGAGGAAACTGCAAGACCTTGTTTATCTTTCAAAGCCTCATAAATGATACCAGCCCCTCCACCTTGAGCAGGTTGACCGGTCATTTCTTGCATCCGGACAAGTTTCATCCCTGAAGGCATTTTAAAGGGTTTATTCGGCACACCTTCAAGAGCCTTCTTGAAGAAATCAATAGTCACCGGCAGGGCCACTCGAGACCCTCCCTCCATATGTCCTAGGGGACGAGGACTATCAGAACCAATATAAGTTCCTACCACAAGGTCAGGGGTATACCCAAAGGTCCAGGCATCTTTTTCACCATTGGTGGTTCCTGTTTTATATGCTATGATTCTTTCCAAGGTCTGGGCCCGTCGCGCGGATCCCGCCCTGACTGACCCTTCACACATAGAGGTGACTTGATAAATGCTGCGTGGGTCAGCCAATTGTTCTCGGTGGTCAATAATAAGAGGGGGCTCTTGGTTTTTCCAAAGGACACCTTTACAATTTTGACAAGTACGGCCATCTGCCGCAAAAAGTGTCTTTCCATAACGATCTTGAACTCGATCAATCAGAGTCGGTGTAAGGCGCTTTCCTCCATTGGCTAACATAGCGTAGGCTGTGGCCATTCGCATAAGAGTCGTCTCACCTGCCCCTAAAGCCATGGCCAGCTGCATGGGGACATGATCCATGATTCCAAATTTTTCTATCATCTTAGCAACCGGCTTCATACCCACATACTCATGAACCAAACGAATCGTCATCATATTCAATGATTTTTGAAGACCAATGCGCAAAGGAACCCGTCCATAATAATTGGAAGTCACGTTTTTAGGAGCGTAAATCCCCAAGCCATAGCCCATGGCAATAGAAATGGGGGAATCAGATACAATTGTTGCAGGCGAAAATCCTCTCTCCATAGCCGCTAAATAGACAAACGGCTTTATAGAGGAGCCGGGCTGCCGTAACGCTTGAGTGACACGATTAAATTGACTGGCTTCAAAACTAAAACCTCCCGACATGGCCAAAACACGCCCTGTGTGGGGATCCATCACGATAAAGGCGCCACTCACGGCAGGAATTTGTTGGAGACTATAAATATTTTTTTTGCCCGCCACAGCTTCCACCAAAATTACATCCCCCTCACTGAGAACTTCCTTTGGATGGTTAATAGGGGGGCCTACAAAAACTTCAGATGCGCGCGCTGCTTCTGTCGTGATCGGAACATGCTGCCTTGCCCAGGAAAGTTCAGAAAGAGGAATGGTCCCCTCTTCTCCTGATTTCAGACCAATGGTAGCTGCCTTATCGGTTACTTTTAATACAAGAGCCAACTCCCATGGTTCAACTCCAGGAGGCGTTGGAACTTCTTTGAGTTTTTCAAGCCAGGCTTCTTTGGTAATATCCTTCCCCTCAATATGGAGGTAGGGGCCCCGCCATCCATGGCGCCGATCATAGGTGATGAGTCCTTTTCGCAAGGCCCAATCCGCAATTTTTTGAAGGCGGGGATCAACGGTCGTCCGAATAGTAAGCCCCCCCTGATAAAGAGTTGATTCACCATACTTGGCAATCAGTTGACGGCGCACTTCTTCAGCAAAATAGTCAGCTTTGATGACCCGGGCGGGATCTCTTTTTTTAAGCTCAATAGGTGTCTCTTTAGCTTCTAAGGCTTCCTCCCGTGTGATCACACTCTCTTCATACATACGTGTAATAACCCAATCTCGTCGGGCTTTAGCGGCTTCATAATTATGTTTAGGATTATATTTACTTGGAGCCTTGGGAAGGGCTGCCAAAAAGGCGGCTTCAGCAATACTCAGTTCATCCAAAGATTTATTGAAATAATTCAAGGCTGCTGCCGCAACGCCATAGGAACCGGACCCTAGAAAAATTTCATTCAAATAAATTTCAAGAATGCGGTTTTTGCTCAAAGCTGTTTCAATACGAAACGCAAGAATCGCTTCTTTTATCTTCCGCTCATAAGAAGCTTCTGTGGAGATACTCGACAAAAGTAAATTTTTAGCGACTTGCTGAGTGATGGTTGAGGCCCCCTTGGGCCGTTTATTTGTTCCCATGTGACTTAAATTAATGATAGCCGCACGTATGATTCCAAAAAAATCTAGTCCAGAATGCTCAAAAAAGTTCTTATCTTCTGCCGCCAAAAAAGTCTGAATTACACGCTTTGGAATGGCTTCAATGGGAACAAACACGCGCTTTTGAGTGGCATATTCAGCAAAAAGACGACCATCGCTGGCATAAAAACGGCTGACAACGGGAGGTTCATATTGGGCTAATTGTTCATAATCAGGCAAGCCCCGTCCAAAATGATAAAGGATAGAAAGTGCCCCTAACGCTCCCGTTACGGCGAGGATAAAAATTAAAGTAAAAGTCCAGCTTAAAAAACGCAGCATTGCAATATATATGTCATTTAAAGTATCTGCACTTTGCCTAGAGATTATGGACGGGTCAACAGAAATTTATTTGTAATCTTTCCAATTTTACCCCTTATCAATTAAGGCCCTTAACCCATTGCTAGCAAATGGCATATATCTTTCGTTTATTTCGTATTTAAATGGTTTATTTAAGCTCCTCAAGCCATCATGGCGAAGAGAGGGAGCTTTGTTATGAGGGGGTTCACGTGTTCCATTTGTTTCACACTCTAGGGAATGAAACAAATGAAACACTATCACTAAAATCTTTATTCTTCAAAAGGTTACAGAGAATAAAGTAAAAAAAGTGTTTCAGGGGCCGTTTTCGGTGAAACATGTGAAACAGAGGAGCCAGTTGTTTATCGTAGTGCCTTGATTTTTTCCTTAGAAAGTTTTGTTATATCAACAACCATGTCTATATTTATCCCTTTTGAAAACATAGATCTAGCTAACCTTAGTTTTGGATAAGGAGATTTGAAAATTTAAAGGTAGGCTTGTTTTCTCTGAGCTGATAGGCGACGAGGCA
>JAIEQB010000024.1 GCA_019748065.1 Alphaproteobacteria bacterium
GGACTCACTCCTTTGCAGTATATTCATGAATCCTATCCTATGGCCTCTTGAGTCTCATATGTACTGAACTCATACACAAAATGATTGAGAAATTTAAAAACTAAGCTTATAAGTCAAGAATATAAAAATTTAAGGAAATTTTAACCAATGACGAAATCATGCAAAAGAAAGCAGCCTGCGAGGGAAGCTGCGGTGACTTTAAAAGAGAAGTCTTTGAAAAAAAATAAAAAATTTCTTGAGTCTCTCCTTGGAATTGCGGCGACCCTTCCTGGGATCGTCACACCTGCTCAAGCCCAAAAAGCTATTACTACAAGCCCAAAAGCGGAGGCTTTTTACTCTAGGTATTCGGAAAATCATTTTAAATATAAAGTTGATAGTTACGCAACAAATTTACTTTTCCCCCTTTCACCAAAATGGGAGTTTGAACTTGGGGCCTTGCGGGAGGCGATGACAGGGGCCAGCGTTTCAATTTATCTTCCCAATGCTCTCGTGAATCCTATTTACCAAGGTTCTCTCATTCCCGGAACGAGCCCTGTTCCCGCGTTGGAACTGGTTGAAGCGCTTACGGGACAATCTATTATAGAAACTCGGAGTCAGGTTAGTGGAAGAGCTAATTATTACTTACCGGATGGTAGACATTCTTTTGAAGGTGGATATTCTACGGAAAGCGATTTTGAATCTTTTTTTGGAAATTTAAATTCAGAGTGGTATTTTAACAAGAAAAACACAATCCTATTTGCGGGGTTTGGCTATGCTTATAACATTAGTAGACCTTCTCAGCGCGACTTAAACTATGCTTATACTTTATTTCATGGAACAAATGTCGTTGGTAACAAAGGAAAATACAATACGGAACGTTTTAATTTAGGAATAAAGCAGGACATTAATAAAAATTTTTACGTCCAACAAAATGCAGAGCTTATCTTTGATAATGGTGATTTATTTGACCCTTACAAGAGTATTGCTTGGGTTGGCCCTAATACCCTCAACTGGCCAAATACCTTAGAATTTGGTCCCGTATTTGCAGGGTCAGACCGCAGGCCTCATCGAAAGATCACGGGGGCTTTTGTGACAAGTCTAGTTCACTATATTCCGTGCTTTGATTCGGCTCTCCATTTTAATTATCGGTATGCTGCAAACACTTGGAATATTCATTCGAATACTTTTGAACTTGGCTATTACCAACCCTTCCTGAAAAGTTGGGAAATCACCCCTAAAGTTAGGTATTATACACAAGATCGGGCGAGCTTTTATGCGCTTTCTTTTTATACTGAGCCTTCCCCATTATATCCATATGCTAAAAAATTACGTAAAAATAAGGCCTCAAATGATTATCGTTTATCTAACTTTGGAAGCATCGGGTACGATATTACGCTCTCAAAATTTTTCCAGAGCCCTAATATTAAGTTAAGCGCGACTTTTGGTTTTGCTAAAAATGCAGTTGGCTATGGGTGGACGAAAAATAAAGGGCCGAAAAACCCCAGCAATAACTTTCACCAGAAATATGTTGCTGTAAACCTAGACTCTGATTTTCCTCAAAAACTTTCCTTTAAGAAAGAAAAAGAGTGCAGCTCTATTTATAAGGAAGGGGAAATCTCAGTTCAACCTTTGATTATCTCTTTTACAGGTTTGACATTTGGCCGGAAACATGAAGATACGAAATTTACGCCTCTTGCTCCACCTTCTCCGGCTTTTCTGCCTGTATCAAAGTTTAATATGTATCGTAATCAGCGCGGATATGGTCTCAACGACGTCCATCGTAATGGGTTGGGATATGACTTTCAATTGGGTTACTTTTTCCAAGACAATATGGAAGTTTTTACTGATTTGGGATTTGTTAATGAAAAGGGCCTTAAAGAACCTGGAGTGGTTAATCCACTTTGCTTTAAATTTAAAGACAGAACCACTTATCGTACGAATTTTGGTATTCGGCACTATTTTGATACAGAGATAATCTTTACACCCTTTGTTGGTTTTATGGGGGGAGTTGAATGGCAGCCTAAAACCAAAGCTGGCGTCTATAGCTACAATCCTTTTGACATCAACCAATTTTTGGTTCCAGGTCCAAAGTTAGGCACTTTTGAAATTTTCAAAGCAGGTAATCTGTTCAATGGAGCCCTTTTAACTGGTTTAGATTACCGGTTTACTGAGACTTTCGCAGTTTCTCTAGCTACAGGACTGTACTATTATCAGAGGAATAAAGCAAAAGCGCTTAAAATTCCTGGGCAAGTCCCAGTAAAAATTTCGGACAACAAAAATAAATTTATTGTCCCTGTTAGTATTTCGTTAAAAATTATTATGTAGTGAGGCGCGAAAGTGAATAAAAAAATATTTTACATATTTACAGTTTCTTCTCTTCTTTTGGTTGGATGTGTAAACGTTGAGCCCTGGGAGCGAGAAAATCTGGCCAAAGGGGATATGCAGCTTGTCCCTGAGGCGTTGCGTAATGCTTTTACAACTCATGTGAATTTTAGTCGAGAAGGAACAGAAGGTGGCTATGGCCTCGAAGGCGGTGGATGTGGTTGCAACTAAGTTGAAGTAAATAGATTGAATTTACTTATTTCAGTGTATTCACAATTCTTATCCTATGTTTGTTCGAGTCTTATGTGGACTAAACTCATACATCATACATCATACATCATACATCATACATCATACATCATACATAAAAATGATTGAGGGATTGAAAAACTTGTTTTACAAAGCAAATAATATATAAAAATTTAAGGAAATTTTAGTCAATGGTGAAATCCTGCGAAGGAAAACAGTCTATTAAGAAGGCGCAGGAGCCTCAAAAAAATAATTCTTCGAAAAAAAATAAAAACTTCCTTGAATCGCTCATTGGAATTGCGGCGACCCTTCCTGGGATTGTCACACCTGCTCAAGCCCAAAAAGCTATTAGTACAACTCCAAAAGCGGAGGCTTTTTATTCTAGGTATTCGGAAAATCATTTTAAATATAAAGTTGATAGTTACGCAACAAACTTACTTTTCCCCCTTTCACCAAAATGGGAGTTTGAACTTGGGGCCTTACGGGAGGTGATGACGGGGGCCAGCGTTTCAATTTATCTTCCCAATGCTCTCGTGAATCCTATTCACCAAGGTTCTCTCATTCCCGGAACGAGCCCTGTTCCCGCGTTGGTACTGGTTGAAACGCTTACGGGACAATCTATTATAGAAACTCGGAGTCAGGTTAGTGGAAGAGCTAATTATTACTTACCGGATGGTAGACATTCTTTTGAAGGTGGATATTCTACGGAAAGCGATTTTGAATCTTTTTTTGGAAATTTAAATTCAGAGTGGTATTTTAACAAGAAAAACACAATCCTATTTGCGGGGTTTGGCTATGCCTATAACATTAGCAGACCAACTCATCGGTACTTTAAATATGCTTATAATTTATTTCATGGGACAAATCTCTCCAGCAATAGAGGAAAATACAACACAGAACGCTTTAATTTAGGAATAAAGCAGGACATTAATAAAAATTTTTACGTCCAACAAAATATAGAGCTCATCCTTAATAATGGTGATTTGTTTGATCCCTACAAGGCGATCAGTTGGATTGGCCCCAATACCCTCAACTGGCCAAATGCTTTACATCTTGGTCCCATCTTTACAGGTTCAGACCGCAGGCCTCATCGAGAGATCACGGGGGCTTTTGTGACAAGTCTGGTTCATTACATTCCATGCTTTAATTCAGCTCTTCACTTTAATTATCGGTATGCGGCTAATAGTTGGAATATTCACTCCAATACGTTTGAACTTTCCTATTACCAACCCTTCCTGAAAAGTTGGGAAATCACCCCTAAAGTTAGGTATTATACACAAGATCGGGCGAGCTTTTATGCGCTTTCTTTTTATACTGAGCCTTCCCCATTATATCCATATGCTAAAAAATTACGTAAAAATAAGGCCTCAAATGATTATCGTTTATCTAACTTTGGAAGCATCGGGTACGATATTACGCTCTCAAAATTTTTCCAGAGCCCTAATATTAAGTTAAGCGCGACTTTTGGTTTTGCTAAAAATGCAGTTGGCTATGGGTGGACGAAAAATAAAGGGCCGAAAAACCCCAGCAATAACTTTCACCAGAAATATGTTGCTGTAAACCTAGACTCTGATTTTCCTCAAAAACTTTCCTTTAAGAAAGAAAAAGAGTGCAGCTCTATTTATAAGGAAGGGGAAATCTCAGTTCAACCTTTGATTATCTCTTTTACAGGTTTGACATTTGGCCGGAAACATGAAGATACGAAATTTACGCCTCTTGCTCCACCTTCTCCGGCTTTTCTGCCTGTATCAAAGTTTAATATGTATCGTAATCAGCGCGGATATGGTCTCAACGACGTCCATCGTAATGGGTTGGGATATGACTTTCAATTGGGTTACTTTTTCCAAGACAATATGGAAGTTTTTACTGATTTGGGATTTGTTAATGAAAAGGGCCTTAAAGAACCTGGAGTGGTTAATCCACTTTGCTTTAAATTTAAAGACAGAACCACTTATCGTACGAATTTTGGTATTCGGCACTATTTTGATACAGAGATAATCTTTACACCCTTTGTTGGTTTTATGGGGGGGGTAGAATGGCAGCCTAAAACCAAAGCTGGCGTCTATGCCTATAATCCCTTTGATATTAGGCAATTTGCCACTCCAGGTCCAAAGTTAGGCACTTTTGAAATTTTCAAAGCGGGTAACCTGTTCAATGGAGCCCTTTTGACTGGTTTAGATTATCGGTTTACTGAGACTTTCGCAGTTTCTCTATCTACAGGACTTTACTATTATCAGAGGAATAAAGCAAAAACGCTTAGAATTCCTGGGCAAGTCCCAGTAAAAATTTCGGACAACAAAAATAAATTTATCGTCCCCGTGAGTATTTCGTTAAAAATTATTATGTAGGGATGTATGAATATGAGTAAAGAGATAGTTTACATTTCTATGGTTTTCCTTCTCTTTTTGGGTGGATATAGTTGCAACTAATTTGAAGATATTGAGAGGGGACATTTAAATCTCCCCTCTCAGTAAGAGATTTTATATTTAATACCAACGAGAGCTTTTCGCACCTGAAGAACTTCTTGGAGACCCAGAGAGACTTAAATGACTAAACCTTAAGCCTAAGTCTACTGGTTTTGGTAATCTTCCTGTAGAGCACTTTAATAAGGTTGATTGATCCTCATCTTCTTTTAGACATATTTGTTGAAGAGAAAGGGGATTCGTAAGATCAATTTGTTGACGGGAAAAATTGATAAGTACCAGATGTTGAGGTAAATTTCTTTCTCCCATTAAGCTCCTTCCAAAATCAACAAAAGATGTTAGTTTTGAACTTCGTGTAGCGCTTAGAAACGATTTTCTAAATGTATCTACGGTTTCTTTCAAAACTAGATCAAGGCCTGCTGATCTTCCGTGTAATCCACGGGTTATATCAAAAAAGTCAGCAAGAGTTCCATAAAGAGCACGTGTTAATCTCTCAGAAAGATCATGTTCCTCACAGGAAGGAAGAGCCGAAAGATCTGTGCACCGTGCGGCGTCACGATCCACTATTTTTTCTCCAATAACGGATAAAAAAGAAGCTTTATGAAGGTTTTCTCCTGTTTCTTCTAGGACCTTTTGTCTAAGAGGCGCAAAACTAAGGACCGAAAAAAGAGCCGTTACGTCTCCGAAAGTTTCATGAAAAGCTCTGACGTCAGATGAAGCTGATTGCCATAAATCAGGTCGCAAAACATGTAGGATATAATGGCCCGTTTCATGGGCAACGACGTCAAAAGATTGAGAGGTATACCTTGACCCCTTTGCATCGACTGGGAAAAAACAAAGAACATGCCCTCTACTATTATCATAAAATGCGTTGCTTCTATACTTCTCGTATTTTTCTCCAGGATATAACTCAGAGAATAAAGAAGGGGTCATATGCGGATAAACTCTTATTTTTCCCCGCGCTTTTTTTAATTCAGGGATGTCGATTTCATACATATTAAGAACAGACCAAACTGTTCCGAAAGTTGAAACCGAATCAAAGAAATAGGTATCAGTTACTCTTAAATGAGTGACATTTCTTCTCATCTTATCAACGATAACGATTTCAGATTTACCTGGAGATCTACGTGGAAGGCTTCTACTGTTAATTTCTGGAATTAAAGTATTCGTGCCTGCATCAACTGAATATAACATAAAATTACCATCATTATCCTTAATAGCCTTTTCTCTATTGCTTGTAACAACCTCAATATCATCCCCTTTTGGACCATCTTGAATAGGTTTGGGAATACGTATTCGAAGTCTCTGTCCTCCCTCTGTTTCATCATCTTGGGCCCGAATCAGAAGATCTGTTGTCATAGCACTGGTGCTAAAATTAAGATAAAAAAGACTTATAAGATTAAAAAGAATAATTTTTTTCATGATCATCTCCTTTGATGTTTTTTAATCAATCCGCAGTGTGTTAAAAATTGTCTTTTCTTCCTACCCTGGAAATTCCACTAGAACAGGAACTCAGGGGAAATTCCCCTAGAGTATTCACACTAGAAATGGAGATTTAAATTTTCGTGACTACACCATAAAAAACAGTCTGACACCTAAGCCCATAAGAATGCTGCCTGTAACGCGCTCGATCCAATGACCTATGGCGTTAAATTTTTCCCGAGTGCCTTTCCCCGACAAGCAAAAAGCCACAAACCCAAACCAAAATAAGGTTTCCATGAATATAATAAGGCCGTAGATAAGCATAATGACAAAGGGGGTGTTAGGATCAATGATAATCGAAAACAAGCTCACAAAAAATAGCATACATTTAGGATTAAGAGCGTTGGTAAGAAAACCAGAACGAATAGCCGTGAAGGGAGATATATCATGTTTGTGATGAACATTTCCTAAGGGTATAACTGCTTTCTTAGCACAAAGTCCCTTAAATCCTATATAGAGCAAATAGCCAGCGCCTAAACATTTCGTGCCGAATAAAAGCCAAGGGGTTTTTGTAATAAGTAGCCCCAAGCCCAGCAACGTATAAGCCACATGAACAAGAATTCCAAGGGCAATACCACAAGCCGTCAGGAGGGCTGTTTTGCGCGAATAAACCAAACTGTTTTTCACAACAATAGCAAAATCAGGGCCCGGGCTGACAATAGAGATCATCACTAAGCCAGCCACGCTAAGGATAGAGGGGAGATATTCAAATTCCATCGTTGCTCCTTACATTAACCTTTTAAAAATACTCAGTTTATGACTCTCTATTTCTTCTCTACTGTCGCTCCTTTGATTTCACCTTGAATTATAACTTCAGAGCCTTGTTCCACAACGCCTTTGGCAGATTCAAAGGTAATATTGCCTTCCACAATCGTTTTACCTTTCAAGTGAAGAATTTGCTTCTTGTCTTCATTTTTCTCTACAACGATGTCTTTGGTTTTTGAATCCTCTAGGGTTACTTGATCAGATGTAATCGTTATATTTTGAAATGTGCTTTTTACAGCCCTCAAGGGGCCAATAATCGTCGTAGCTCCAGAGATCTGAAGGTCGGTCACATCGACAGGGCCTGTCACTTCAAGTTTTGAGCAGGTGACATTTTTAGCCAAAAAAGGTCCAGTGATAGTTAGAGAATTAAAAGCTCCAAATTCGCTATTGGAAACAGGGCCAAAGATTTCAGCAGCTTTTTCGACCTTAAGATGATTAAAGTGAAGTGGTCCCATAACAGAGAGAGATTTTGCCGTAATTTCTTTAAGGTCCGTCGGACCCATAAAAGAAGCTTCTTTAAGATTTTGTTTTTCAAGAGTTGTTGGGCCCATAAAACTCTCGGCTTGAATTTCCTGAAGTATGCAAGGTGTACAAAAAAGAAGTGGTAAAATTTTTTTCATCATAGTATTTCTCCTTAAAAAGTCTTTTCTCTTTCTTTTAATTTATATGCATTAAATCAAACAACACTTTTTATACTTTTTACCACTGCCACAAAAACAAGGATCATTTCGTCCTATTTTTACTTTTTGGGTAATAGGAAAGTACTGTTTGCCATGCTGACATCCTGCGTGATGATGGTGTTCTTCACAATCAGATTCCTCATGGGGATCGTTGGAATTATGAGGGTGGGAATCATTTTGACTCATAATATAAACTCCTTACGTTATTCATGGAATAATAAAACTTCTTTGATGAGCTAATTGCAAAATAGATAAACCGCCCAAACTTATTTTTGAGTAAAGAACTAAAAAAGCTTAAGAAACAGTAGTAAACTTTCTGTAATTTTGTTTTATTTGAATTGATAAAAACACAAGTAAAAACAAAAAACACAGGGTCTTCATATGAAAAACTTATCACAACATTGGATGCAGGTACAAGCCACTCTTTTTCTCTGGTTAGAAGAAGAGCTGGGCCCTTTAAGTGAAAAACAGCAACAATTGATCACAGTGCTAGAGTTTGCTTGCATTGAAAATCATACTGAAGAAGAACCTACCGGCAATCACCGGTAGTCATTCAGTTAATTTAATTATTCAACTATAAGATTGAATTTTGTGTATAAAAGTGGGCTACACTTCAGCACACTATGTGGATATTCTTATAACCGCTTGTGATGGGGCAAGTGCTGCTCCCGTGCCCTGGTATCAAGGCGTAGTATGGAAAAATAAAAAATACGGCTTTCCTTTAAAAGTTCCCGAAGGCGAGGGGGGATTTCCTTATCCTCTTCTGAAGATTGATTTAAACATTCTTCTCCTTGTATGACGCGGCAGCTTTCAGAAAGGCTCTCCTCAGAGGTGAGTTCTCCCTCAAGAATGGCTTTTTGCAGCATGAGCCACGCAATGATTTGGGTCAAGCGAACAGTGACGCGCATGGCCTCAGAGCTTAAAATAAATGTTATGTGAGGATCCATCGTGTTCATGTCTTTGGGCGCTTGCCATTTGATGTAATCATGGGTTGCTCTCAGGAGGCGGTGAGCTTCATCAATTTTAGAATCAATAAGTGTAACAGGATTAGACATACCACAGACTCCTAAATAATAACTACTCTCTAATTTCAGAATAATTCTATTATACTTAATAAATTATTGATTTTTTTGTATTTATATATTTTAAAGAAATATGATATAATTCAAGAATTACTTGTTAGGGAAAGGCTTAGTGAGTAGCTCGTGCTCCGACCTCCTTGAGATACAAGGAGAGGCCATTCAGGGAGTTCATGGATGTACATCATTATTCTCCGCAAAATCAAGGAGAAGCGTTTATCGACTTGAAAGCCTTCGAATATGACGAGATGCGCTGGGAGAGACTCGCCGCACTTCCATTCTAGCTGAGGTTTGAAGAATGGGTGTGTTTTTTAAACTTAAAGTTTTTGCGCTTGAAAGCCGGCGAATATGGTTAGTACTACGGTCCTTAAAGCGGCCTTGTGCCAAAACAAGAGCTCCAATTTTAGGATTTTTCTTCCAGGCCTGCATAACATTTTTTTGATAAGGAATATGATGGATCGGGTTTGCCGAATGGTAATGAGCAACAGCCTTGTGCCAGGAAGCGTGTTCTTTTTTGAGCCCCGTAAGAAAGCGGGCAGCATAAGCCACATTTTGAGCAGGATCGAAGGCACTTTCTAAATTAGCAAAAGCTTTAGGGTGGTGATGAAGATTGACCTGCATGCAGCCCACATCAATGCTTGAAATGCCTTTGCTCTGCATCTTACGCACAGCGGCAATGGCAGCGTCCTTAGACGGAAAGTAGTAACCCTGCCCTTGCGCATTCACAGTCCAGGGCCATGCCACGATGCTTCCCTTAGGGTCTTTTCGTCCCGATTCAACCTTGGAGATGGCATGCAAAAGCCCTTCAGGAATATTGTGGACCTTTTCATGTTGGGTGATGTAAGCAGCGCAATGGCTTGCGTGTACACCCTCAGTTGTAAAAAGCATAAAAGGGAGGCTAAGTCGCAAAAGGGGCCTTAAGAAGGCAATCATGAGTTGGTCTTTCTTAATTTTTGTTTCTATTATTCAGTTATGGATAATCTAAAACATATTACTAAAAGGTTAACAACGGAAAAATTTTTGTTTTCTGTGGTGTCTCTAAATTCTTTGGACATTGAAATTATGACATCGCTATGTCATAATTTCCTGGTGATAATAATTGAGGAAGTCGGATGATACAACGCCATGATCTGATCAAAAAAGTCATGAAAGAGTTTGAAGTGCATCAGGTTTGTGGTCTTTTGGGACCTCGCCAATGTGGAAAAACAACTCTAGCAAAACTTATCGCAGATAAGGGAGAATATCACTATTTTGATTGTGAAAATTCCCTTCATTTGGCGCGCCTTGAAGATCCTCTCTTAACTTTGGGTAGGCTTTCAGGGCTCATCATTATTGATGAAGTTCAGTTGCGTCCTGATCTTTTTTCACATCTCCGTGTTCTTGTTGATGAAGATCCTCAAAAACGTTTCCTCATTACCGGGAGCGCGTCAAGGGATCTTATTTCTCAAGGAAGTCAAACCCTCGCTGGGCGGATTGGATTTCTCCAAATTACGCCCTTTACCTTGGAGGAGGTTACGGATTGGCAACACCTTTGGAAAGTGGGAGGATTCCCGAAGTCTTATTTAGCAAAGGATTATACAGCCTCTCGAAGGTGGCGCGATGAATACATTAAAACATTCCTCGAGCGAGATCTTGCAATGCTTGGTTTTGATTTTAATCCTGTTTTGACCTCAAAACTGTGGCGAATGCTCGCTCATTATCATGGTCAAATTCTAAATTATGCTGAGCTTGCCTATGCCCTAGGGGCTGATCAGAGGACGATCAAAAAATATATCTATGCCCTTGAAGGGACGTTTATGATTCGTTTATTAAAACCTTGGTTTAGCAACATGGGGAAAAGGGAAGTTAAAACGCCGAAAGTATTTATAAGGGACACGGGGCTTTTGCATCGGCTGCTTCAAATTCATGAAGATGATATTGAAAACCACCCAAAACGAGGGTTTTCCTTCGAAAGCTTTGTGATTGAAAATTTATATGAACTCCTCGATTCCTATGAAGATGCTTACTTTTGGGCGCAACACAGCGGTGCTGAACTGGACTTTTTGATAAATTTTCAGGGGCAGAAATTAGGATTTGAAATTAAAATGACGGATAAACCAACGATCACCGCTTCCATTAAGACGAGTTTAGAGGTTTTGAAGCTCGATAAGATATTTATTATCACACCTCATAAAGGCGTTTTTGACCTTTCTGACAAAGTTTCTGCCTTAGGAATAGAAGACATAGTGCCTTATTTTAAGGCTTTTTGACAAAGTTTCAGTCTTGGGCCTTTTGCAATCTCATCCTTCCAAAAGACGCCAGAAAGAGCTACTCTTTCATAAAATTAATTCAGGAGTGATGGTGTGGTGCAATCTCTCAACATATCCCAAGCTTTTTCTCATGCGGCGGCAAGTTATGACCAACAAGCGATTGTTCAGAATTTTGTGGCACAGCGGTTGGCCTCAAAAATTTTAGTGCAAAAAGGGACGTCTTTAGGTGCCATCCTGGAGGTGGGATGTGGCACAGGCATCTTAACGCCTCATTTACTTCCCCATTGCAGTCAATATGTGTTAAGTGATTTTTCCCATGCGATCCTTAAAGTTGCAATGGAGAAAACGCAGGATGATCGGGTGTTACCTCTTGTTCTTAATGCCGAGTATCCGTGTTTTTCAGCTTCCTTTGACTTTATTGTATCAAACCTAGCCCTTCATTGGTTTCAAGATCCAAAAGGTGCGCTCACACGACTTGTAGCCTGCCTTAAGCCGGGAGGGTGGCTGTATCTTACGGCTTTGGGCAATAACAGCTTTCATGAATGGCGCACGGCACATGCTTTGGTGGAGGCTCCAAGCGGTGTTTTAGATTTTATTCCCTTTGGTCAGTTGAAGGAATGGCTTCCTTTGTCAGGCAGTCGTGCTGTGGAAGAAGAATGGATTACAACAACCCCTTCAAATGCCCTTGAATTTCTGCGCGGTTTGAAAAAAATTGGCGCTGGCTTGCCCCAATCCGGCCATCGTCCGCTTCCCCATTCAACCTTTAAAAAGGTGATGGATATTTATAATATGCGCCCCCAAACGTCCTATCAGATTTTGTTTGCCTCCTACCAAAAACCTCAGAAAATGCGTGAAGAATGACTATCATCTTTGAGCAAAGAACGATATAGTGAGGGCAATTTCGAAGGATAAAAAAGACCAGGAAAATGGACAGCTTTGAATTTAACAAGATTGCCGCCGCCATTTTGATTGCCTTGTTGGTTATTAAAGGCGCGGATCTGATTTCAAATCACCTGATAGAACCTCATATGCTTAAGGAAAATGTTTATAAAATTGCGGGAGTGTCTGCCTCCTCTTCAGGAACGCCTACGGAAGTAGCGAAAAAAGGACCGGCGCCTATTGAGCCTCTTCTGGCGGCTGCGAATGTACAGCAGGGAGAAGCGGTGTTCAAAAAATGCACCAGTTGCCATACCATTGAAAAAGGAGGACCCAATCGTATAGGTCCTAACCTTTATGGTATTGTGGGCGCCCATAAGGCTAAGCATCCGGGCTATACTTACTCTTCCTCTATGGAAGGGAAGGGGGGCGATTGGAGTCTTGATGATTTGAATGTTTACCTGTATTCTCCTCGTGATTTCGTGCCGGGGACAAAGATGTCTTTTGCGGGCATTAAGGATGATAAGGAAAGAGCTGACTTGATTGCCTATATGATGAAACAAAGTGATTCTCCCATGCCGCTTCCAGAAGTTAAGGAAGCTGCTCCAGAAGAGTTAAAGAAAGAAGGACCTTAATTTAATGCGATTCAATTTCGAAAATAAAAATAAATCGTCATCGCGAGCCCACATAGTGGGCGTGGCAATGACGACAGTTCTATTATCAGCTCTTCACGCCGAAACGCCACCACCAGCCCCTCAACCTCAACCGACCCATGGAATTGCTATTTTTGGTGATCTTAAGTATCCAGCAGACTTCACTCACTATGATTATGTGAATCCTGATGCTCCTAAAGGGGGAAATGTAAAATTAGCGACTACAGGCAGTTTTGATAGCTTCAACCCTTTTGTCATCAAAGGCGATGCTGCTGCTGGCTCGGGGCTCATTCATTGTACCCTTTTAGATATCGCCCAGGATGAACCTTTTTCTCTCTATGAGTATTTAGCTGAAAAGGTTGAAGTTGCCCCTGATTACAAAAGCGTGACTTTTACCCTTAACAAAAATGCCAAGTTTTCCGATGGCTCGCCTGTGACGGTGGATGATGTGATTTTTTCCTTTAATACGCATATGAAAAAGGGGCTTCCCTTGTTTGCCCAATATTATAAGGACGTCACGAAAGTAGAAAAGGCGGGGCCAGATCAAGTTCGTTTCCTCTTTTCCACCGATCGTAATCGCGAGCTTCCTGCCATCTTGGGGCAGTTGCCTATTTTTTCTAAGGCCTATTATACAAAACATAATTTTGAAGCCGCTGATTTAACGCCTCCTGTGGGATGTGGCCCCTATAAAGTCAAGAATTTTCAAGCCGGGCAAACGGTGACCTATGAACGGGTTCCTGGGTGGTGGGGAGAAAATCTACCTTCTCAGAAGGGGCAACATAACTTTGATATTACTTATGTCTACTTTAGAGATCAATCGGTTCAGTTTGAAGGGTTTAAGGGAGGCGCCTATGACTTTCACATCGAAAACATTGCGAAAAATTGGGCTACTGGCTATAAAATTCCTGCCGTAACAGAGGGGAAGATCATCTTAAAGGAAGATCCCAATCAACTTCCCCAAGGGATAACAATGTTTACGTTCAATACCCGTAAGCCCCTATTCCAAGATCCCAAAATAAGGCAAGCTTTAACAGAAGTTTTTGATTTTGAGTGGATTAATAAAAACCTATTTTTCAGTTCTTATGTGCGGGCGCAGAGTTACTTTAATAACTCAGATATGGCCTCCTCGGGCTTGCCCAAAGGAGAAGAACTTGCTCTTCTTGAGCCTTTTAAAGCCCAGCTTCCTCCAGAACTTTTTACGGAAGAATTTAAATTATCTGTTTCAAATGGCTCAGGACAAGATCGCCGTCTTGTTGAGAGAGCTAATAAACTTTTGGTGGAGGCGGGCTGGGTGATCAAAAATGGCCAGCGCGTTAATCAAAAGACGGGTGAGCCTTTTACATTTGAACTTTTGCTGAATGATCCTAATTATGAACGGACGGCTCTAGCCCTTCAACGAAATTTAAAGTCATTAGGTATAAGCATGACTATTCGAAGTGTGACTCCTTCTCAATATATAGAAAGAGTTCAAAATTATGACTATGACATGATTTTTGTTGGTATTCCTGAAACGGAAACTCCAGGAAATGAACAGCGAGATTTTTGGGTGTCAGCCTATGCTGATACTCCTGGAGGACGTAATTTTGCGGGGATTAAAAATCCAGTGGTGGATAAGCTTGTGGCCCTTCTTTTAGATTCACAGGATCGACCTACCCTTAAAACCCATGTCCATGCTTTGGATAGGGTGTTATTATGGGGATATTATGGAATTCCCGGATGGTATAGTAAAAATTCCCGCTTTGCCTATTGGAATAAGTTTGGACGCCCAGCGAAAGCACCCAAAGATGGGGTTGGTTTCAGCGCGTGGTGGGTCGATCCGGCTTTAGAAGCTAAATTACAAAGGTAATTCTATAAATGTTGGCTTATTTTTTACGCCGCCTGTTGCTGATTATTCCCACTCTCTTTGGTATTATGGTCATTAATTTTCTTGTGATTCAAGCGGCACCTGGCGGGCCCGTTGAACAAATGATTGCCAAAATTCGCGGCAACAATGTGGATGCGACCTCCCGTATTTCGGGCTCGAGTATGGAGAGCACCCAGGCTTTGGAGCAAATGGGAGAGACCCACTTCTCTGAGAGTAAATATAGAGGTGCTCAGGGATTGGACCCAGAATTTATCGCCAAGCTTGAAAAAATGTTTGGCTTTGATAAACCGCCCCTTGAGCGCTTCCTTTTGATGATGAAAAACTATCTTACCTTTAACTTTGGAGATAGTTATTTCAAGGACCGCTCTGTAATGGAACTGATTATCGAAAAGATGCCCGTTTCTATTAGCATTGGGTTATGGACCACCATTCTTGTTTATTTGATTTCTATTCCACTTGGAATTCGAAAAGCGGTTCATGATGGCACCTCTTTTGATATATGGACCAGCGCCGTTGTGGTCGTGGGCTATGCCATTCCTGGATTTCTTTTTGCGATCCTTTTAATCGTTCTTTTTGCAGGTGGGAGCTTTTGGTCCATCTTTCCCCTGCGAGGTTTGGTATCCGATAACTGGCACCAATTAGGGTTGATTGATAAGATTTTAAATTACTTATGGCACATGGTGTTGCCCATCACGGCCATGGTTATCAGTGGTTTTGCAAGCTTGACGTTTTTGACTAAAAACTCTTTTTTGGAAGAAATTAATAAGCAATATGTGGTGACAGCGCGGGCCAAAGGTTTGACAGAACGCAGAGTGCTCTTTGGTCATGTCTTTCGTAATGCCATGCTAATTGTCATTGCGGGCATGCCCGCTACCCTTATTGGGATTTTCTTTTCCGGCTCGCTTTTGATTGAGGTTATTTTCTCCCTTGATGGTCTGGGGCTTTTGGGCTTTGAGTCGGCCATTAACCGCGATTATCCCATTGTGTTTGGAACGCTTTATATTTTTACTTTACTTGGTCTTTTCCTCCATATTGTGGGGGACCTATCCTATACCTTTATTGATCCGCGCATTGATTTTGAGCGGAGGATGGGCTAATGGCTTTTACGCCTTTAACGAAGCGCAGGATTGCTCAATTCAAAGCAAACAAGCGCGGCTATGTTTCTTTTTGGATTTTCCTTGTTTTGTTTACAGTCACCCTTTTCGCTGAATTTATTGCCAATGATAAACCGCTTCTTGTTAAGTATGAGAATCACTTCTATTATCCGACTTTCGTTCAATATCCAGAGACAACCTTTGGGGGTGAATTTGAAACGGAAACCAACTACCGTGATCCTTTTGTTCAAAACTTGATTGATGCCCATGGTTGGATGATTTGGCCTCTGATTCCTTTCAGCTATAACACGGTTAATTATGATCTCCCCGTGCCAGCACCCTCGCCACCCTCCGCTGAAGACTGGCTGGGGACCGACGATCAGGGGAGGGACGTGCTTGCGCGCCTCATTTATGGATTTCGTATTTCTGTCCTCTTTGGCCTGACTCTCACCCTACTGAGTTCACTTTTTGGGGTCACGGCAGGAGCCGTTCAGGGGTATTTTGGAGGTCTTACTGATCTTATATTCCAACGATTTATGGAGATATGGTCCGGCATGCCTGTTTTGTATCTTTTGATTATTCTCGCGAGTGTGGTTCAACCGAGCTTCTGGTGGCTTTTAGGGCTTATGCTGCTTTTTAGTTGGATGGCGCTTGTGCCTGTTGTGCGCGCTGAATTTCTGCGCGCACGGAATCTAGAATATGTGAGAGCGGCCCGTGCTTTGGGTCTTTCCACACCACGGATTATCTATCGTCATGTTCTGCCCAATGCTATGGTGGCCACCCTGACCTTTATGCCTTTTATTCTTAATGCCTCGATTACAACCCTTACTTCCCTAGACTTTTTAGGCTTTGGTCTGCCTTCAGGGTCTGCCTCTCTGGGAGAAATGTTGAACCAAGGTAAAAATAATCTTCAAGCGCCGTGGCTGGGGATTTCAACCTTTGCAGTTTTGGCGATTTTGCTCACCTTGTTGATTTTTATTGGGGAAGCGGTTAGAGATGCCTTTGACCCTCGAAAGGCGAACCTATGACGAAGCCTTTACTTTCCGTTGAAAATTTAAGCGTTAATTTCAAGCAGCAAGACAAGGTGATTGAGGCAGTCAAGTCCGTCTCCTTTACCCTGAATCCCAAGGAAACTGTGGCGCTTGTGGGGGAAAGTGGCTCGGGAAAATCAGTTACAGCCCTTTCTATCTTGCAGCTGCTTCCCTATCCCAAGGCTTCCCATCCCTCAGGCCACATTTATTTTCATGGCCACGATTTGGTGAATGCGCCAGAAAAAACTCTCCTTCCGATCCGGGGCAATAAAATTGCCATGATTTTTCAAGAGCCCATGACGTCCCTGAACCCTCTTCACAATGTTCAAAAACAGATTGAAGAAGTTTTGTTGGTGCACAAGGGTCTTACAGGAGATAAAGCGCGTAAGCGGTGTATCGAAGTGTTAGAGATGGCGGGTTTTAAGGATGGGGAATCTCGCCTTGGGGCCTATCCTCATCAGCTCTCCGGCGGTCAGCGGCAGCGGGTGATGATCGCCATGGCCCTTGCCTGCGAGCCCCAAATTCTTATTGCTGATGAACCGACAACGGCTCTTGATGTAACGATTCAGGCCAAACTGCTTCATCTTCTTAAGAAGCTTCAAAAAGAGCTGGATATGGCGATGCTCCTCATCACCCACGATTTAGGTATTGTGCGGAAGATGGCCGATCGTATTGTGGTCATGAAGGATGGATTAATGATGGAAGAGGGTGAGACCAAAAAGATTTTTGCCAAACCACAATCTCCTTACACGCGTCACCTTCTCAACTCTTTTCCCCGCGGGGAGGGAGTTCCTGTTTCTTCTGAAGCTAAGCCCTTGTTAAAGGCTGAACACATCAAGGTTTACTTTGATGTGCGCAAAGGACTTTTTCGCCGAAAGGTTGATGATATTCGTGCTGTGGATGATGTCACTGTTACCTTAAAGGAAGGCCATACCCTTGGGATTGTGGGGGAAAGCGGCTCGGGAAAAACAACCTTTGCCATGGCTATGATACGCCTGCAGCAAAGCCAAGGAATTATTTGGTTTAATGGTGCAGAAATCCAAGACTATGGGCGGAAAAAATTACGTCCCTTGCGTCGTGAAATGCAGGTTGTGTTTCAAGATCCAAACGGCTCTTTGAGTCCTCGCATGAGTGTGCAACAAATCGTTGCTGAGGGTCTCGAAGTCCATCGTTTGGGGAAAACCCCAGAGGAACGGGATCTCCTTGTGATTCAGGCCTTAAAGGAAGTTGGTCTTGATCCAGAAGCTCGCCACCGCTATCCCCATGAATTTTCAGGGGGCCAGCGTCAACGAATCGCCATTGCCCGAGCTATTGCTTTAAAGCCAAAGCTTGTAGTGCTTGATGAACCTACGTCCGCTCTAGATCGTTCTGTACAAGTAGATATTATCGATCTCTTGCGTAAGTTGCAGACTGACCACAAACTGGCCTATCTCTTTATCAGCCATGATTTAGCGGTGGTGCGTGCCATCAGCCATGATGTGCTTGTCATGCGGCACGGAAAAATCGTTGAGCGTGGGACGGCCGCGTCCATCTTTACTGCTCCTAAAAAGCCCTATACGAAAGCTCTGATTAAAGCTGCCTTCGATTTAAAGGTGAGTTAAGAGAACTTTAAAATCCCTAAGATTGGCTGAGCTTTTTATTGAATTTTTTCTTTACGGGGTCCATTTCTTCGGATGTTAATCCTTTGCGCTTATGTTGTGAGATTTCTAAAAGAACTTGACTGGCTAAATGCAATTTGGAAGGCCGTAAGAGAACATGCATATGTCCATGAGGAACGGTCATACCAGCTGCCATTCCATTTTGAACAAAGAGAATAACATCATCCCTTCCACTCTCTTTTTTAATTTCCCTGACGAGAGCTTGAGCCAAGCGGTTAATGTTCATAACATCTTCATGGGAGAAATTTTGCCAATCTTCAACATGTAAAGGAAGGTAGGGGGTGATCATAAAATGGTACCCTTCCGTATAGGGACGAAAATTGTAGAGGACAACGAAGTCGTCCTGCTTGTAAACAGTCTGATTCTGAATGACTTCGGGGTTGCAAAAAGCGCATTTATCAATGGAAGCAACTTTTTCTTGAGTAAATTCTCCCTCATCCGTTCCTTTTGTATTTTCACTCTTTAATTTTTCATCGCTTGTCCCCTGAGAAGTAAGAAGACTGTAGCGTTTGAAGAGCTCTTCTTTTAAAGCGAGCAGAATTTTCTCTTGCAGTCCTTCCATGTGCGTAATTTTTCGTGACCATGGAAGCGTGTTCTTAGCTATTCTTTTTTGGTTTGTAAGAGTTTCTCCATTTGATAGCAGATCCCAAATAAAGGGAGTTAACTTCTTAATTTTTGTTTTAGCGTCATCAGGAGAGAGTTGTTTAAGGGGAGCGGTTCTAAAAAGGAAATAACTACTTCTTTCGATTTTCTCACGAATATCAAGTAAATCCTTGTTTTTTCCGCCTAGGGAAGCAGGAATCATTTCAAGACAAAGCGAGGGATGTCCCAAACTATAATCTTTTGTTAAATCCATAAACATAACATAGCCTTGATAACCTAAAGCTTTTCTATAAACCTCGCCCATTAAATATCGGAATTCTTCCAGTTCACTGAGCTGCTCGGATGTAAGATTTTCAAAGGGTGTCGAGAGTTCAGGATGGCTCATAATCCACACCTGATTCTCTTGATAAAACCTGGGGGCTAAGTAGAGAGTAAAATACTTTCCCTTCAAAAGAGCATATGCTAGAAGGTGCTCATCAAAGGGCTCAATCTTTGCTGAGATACCGAAATCCTTTAAAGAAGAAACAAGATCTTTTACCTGAATGTCTTCTAATGAGGACTCAACGGTTTTTGAAATAATCCATGATTCTCTGTTTGTATGTTCAGTTGCCTTTACAAGGGAAATCCCCTGTATAACTAAGAAAAAAATTATGTACAAAAATTGGCTTCGTTTCTTCATATTCCAATCACTTTTTCTGTGAACGAAGCTGGATATTTATAGGATAACAGATGAGCCGCTTCTTCAGGAGAAAACCAAGAATATTCGGTGTGTTCTTCACTTAATCTAACGTTCTTCTCATTCCTTAGAAAGCAATTATAGATTGATAACACAAGACCTGCTTTTTGTTCACCTTCCAAGGGGATTTCAATGTTTGAAACAACCGTATCTATAGGCTCAAATGATTCAAGGGGTAGGCCGGTTTCTTCTTCCACTTCACGGCGCAACGTTTCCTCTATGGTATGACCGTTTAAGACTCTGCCTCCAGGAATGTCCCAATAACTTCCTGGTTTTGGATTTTTAAACTTTTCTTGATTGACTTTAAGCAACAAAATTTCCCCTGATTGGTTTCGGATAAGAGCTTTGATGCCTAAATGATAAATTTTTTCTTTCATTGTTATTCCTTGAGTATGCAGCAGTCACTCTATTCCTTCTCTACTGTTGCTCCTTTGTCTATTAATCTAAACAACACTTTTTATATTTTTTACCACTGCCACAAAAGCAAGGATCATTTCGTCCTATTTTTACCTTTTGAATGACAGGAAAGTTCTGCTTCCCATGTTGACATCCTGCGTGGTGGTGGTGTTCTTCATAATCAGATTCCTCATGGGGATCGGTAGAATTAGAATCATTTTGACTCATAGGGTGAACTCCTTACGTGATTTATGGAATAAGAAAAATTTCTTTACTGTAAGCTAGCTTAATAAAAAGGAGGGAAAACCTGCAAGTTCTTTTTCAACTATGGGCAAGCACACAATATGCAAACTCATTGTTGAATTTGCACTTTTCGAGAATTTGGATTTTTTAAAGAAATATTAATTTTTTTATTATAACTTAATAATAATAATATCAAGCAAAATTTTATAGGAGGATATCTATGACGACTTTTCTGAAACGCAAAAAAAATTTAAACATGTTAGCTTTTTCTATTATCTGTATTGCTTCTATGGCTACAAATAATGCCTATGGAATGTATGGTGAAACGTATGGTGAAGAGGGGGGAGGCTCCTTTTATCCACGCTTATCTTCTACCCTCCCTACTTCAGAGGAAGTAAGTGAAATTCAAGGAAAAGGAGGTTTTGAGTATGGTGGCACTACTTTTATAGCAGAGGAACCTCTTTATCCCTCCTTCGCACCTGTTGGATCCGCAGTATTAGAATTTGACCCAGCAACCAGTACAATGCAATTAGTTAATAGAACTTTTGAGAATAAGTATGATCTTGTCCCCGCTTCTGGATATGAGGAAACTGATGTTTATATCCCTGGACAGGGAGGATTTCGTAAGGCATATACTGGTGAAGCTGAGGAAAAGAAAGAAGTTCTTGGTACCTTTAGAGCCCAAACCCGCGGGTGGTAGAATTTTTAATTGAAAAATCAATAACTTTCTCCAAAGGAGGAAGTCATTGACGTATCTGCAGATAAAGTTTTTCTTTCTAGAAGCTGTACTTAGCGCCTATGGAGAGAACCGGGTAGTATTTTAAAAGAAATTTATCGGCAGCATGTTTCGCTTTGTGCTTAATATAGGCTTGAGCTTGAGGATCATTTATTGTTCCTTCTGTTTTTTTGAGATTAACTTTTGGAGACCCTTGAAAGAGAACCCCTAATTCTCCTGTGAGACTCCAAGAACTGTCTGTACAAAATGCGGAGTCAAAGCCAATTCCTAAGAAGGGGCTTACCCTATTATAATGAATAGTTAAGTTGTATTTTCCCACCTGCGCTGGAGTATAAATCTTCCCATTAATGGTAACGTTATGCTTTAACACAGAGGATAAATCAAATTGGTTTCCATCATAAAAAACCCCAGCTAAAAATTTGAACCCATTCTTAAAAGGGTGAATACCTAAACTTCCACCCGCCGTCAGAAGGCGTAGTTTTCCATCAAAATCGACATCTTTATCGTGAGGAGCACCTGTAAACTTAAAACCATTTACAGATGCAGTGACAGAATAAAGAGGATCGATTTTATAAGAAGATTCTACTCCAAGACCTAACGTGCCAACTTTTGCGCCGAAAGAGATAGGATCAGCGGAAGCATGACTTAAGCAAATGAGGGGAAGACATACAACTAAAGAGGTTCTTTTAATAATTTTCATAATCTTCCTATTTTTATACGTTTATTTTGTAACTCATAACAGAAAAGATTATCACTTTGAAAGTGTGTATCTTTTGATTTTGAGGTCCACTTAAATTGAAAATTTTTTTCTCAAGGATGACGCAAAATGAATAATTAGTTATCTAAATAAATTATGATATAGATTTATTAAAATTTATGGATTAAGTAATATGAATATATTAAAGAAATTGAATTTAACCTTGTTGGTAACGAACGTTATGTTCTTTCCTCAGGTGGGACATGCAGCTGATCAAGAAAAGGATGACCATACAACGTTAATCAGGACTATGCTCGTTGCTTCAGCAAGCCAATCAGAAAGAATTTCTATAGCCGAAAGAGATGTATCCGATATTTCCCTGCTCTTTACTATTTATGGAAAGACGCTTGATTTGCAGTTGATGAGAAATTTTGCAAAACTGCTTGATGATATGGTTGATTGCAAAGTTATGTAAAATTCCTGCTTCAAACTTGAATTTTACATGGCATTTTTTAATGCATGCTTGGATAAAACCGAGGAAACTAATGGTCAGTAATTTACCTGAGCTGTATAAGAAATTTTTTTGATCGTCATTGCCAGGACTCATAGAGTCCGCGGGATCCAGAAGGACGTTGAAGCTTGTTGAGGCGTGGGATGTTTTAGAATGGATTGCTTCGCTTCGCTCGCAATGACAAATGGAGTCTAGGTAGAGGAAGTGAGATTCGACGCTCACGCTCTTCCCAATGACAATAATTTGCCCAAATTCAGGTTAGATAAACACTCCACGGGGTAAGCCTCGTGGAGTGTTGAGAGTGTTGGTTTTTTCTAAGCCACTTGTTTCATTTGCAACCGGTGAGAAATTTCACAAAACTGCTTAATGATATGATCTTGCGCTTCTGCCTCTAAATAGGGATGCATGGGAAGACTCATAACGCAGTGCGCCAAGCCTTCACAAACAGGAAGTGTGTTACTGGCACAAGGATAATCCTTATAGGCTTTCAGCGTGTGAAGAGGGGCATTGTAATGAATCATGGTAGGAACGCCTTCTGCTTTAAGGGCTTCCATCAAAGGCGCCCGCTTTTCAGGATCCACCTTTACGGTATATTGCGCCCAAGCAGATTGGCAATTGTTTTCAATAACAGGTGTTGTGGCAACGGCAGCGAGACCTTCGTTGTAACGGTCTGCAACCTTTTGTCTTAAGGTGATTTCTTCAGGGAAAATTTTGAGCTTTTCAAGGAGAATCGCCGCTTGTAACGTGTCACAGCGGCCATTCATACCAATGCGAACATTATCATATTTGGTGGTGCCTTGACCATGAACCCGCAAAGATTTCAAAATATCTGCCATCTCAGCATTTTCTGTAAAGATAGCGCCTCCGTCTCCATAGCCTCCCAAAGGTTTGGAAGGGAAAAAACTGGTAGCCGTTGTTTCAGCAAGAGTTCCAACTTTGCGCCCTTTATAAGTGCCGCCAAAGCTTTGCGCCGCATCGGCAAGAACCCAAAGACCATGGCTTGTAGCAATAGAATTCAGGCTATCATAATTCGCGGCCTGACCATACAGATCAACTGCTATGATGCCTTTGGGGCAAAGTCCTAAGGCTTTGGCTTTTGCGATGCCTTTTTCAAGGTTTTCACAATCTATGTTAAAAGTATTTGGGCACACATCAATAAAGACAACTGTCGCCCCTAAGAAAGCAACCGCTTCTGCAGTGGCTGCAAAAGTAAAAGCAGGAACGAAAATAGCATCGCCTGCCTTGATGCCTTTTGCCATAAGGGGAAGAACGAGGGCATCTGTCCCACTTGAGCAAGTCAATGTATGAGAAGCACCACAAAACGCTGTAAGCTCGGTTTCTAACTCACTAATTTCCGGGCCCATAATATATCCTCCATGATCTAAAACACGACCAATGGCAGCTTCTAGTTGAGGACGAATGCGTTTTTGTTGGGCAGCTAAATCTATAAACGGGATCATGCGATTTTCCTTTCGTTAAGTGAATTTTCAGCGGTTTCTAAAATGTGTGTGACGCGAAGACCTTCTTCTCCGGAGGTAAGGGGCGTCTTCCCTGTCTGGATGGAGGTTAAAAAATGAAGGCATTCATCCTTAAGGGGCTCTGCTTCTGGTAAAGGAATAGGCTCAGATTGAAGCTGAGTATTAGCTTCAATCTGTCCTTTATTCCAGTGGTAGCAGTCCTTTGATAAGGTAAGCTTTTCAGCCCAAGGTTTACAGTCATCAAAGACAGCAATCCCTTTTTCACCAATGACAACCAGCTTTTGTTCCTTAAAGGGAGAGAGCCAGGAGACGTGAATGTGCGCCGTGAGGCCTTTTGAGAAAATAAGGTTTAAAAGAGCACTCGCTGGCACATCGGGTGTTACAAAGCTTTGCCATGTGGGGGAGATCGTAAGGGGCACTTCATTGATTAAAGAAAGAATGAGGGAGACGTCGTGGCTTGCCAGATCCCATAAAACACTTTCTTGATGGCGGAAGCGTCCTAAATTCAAACGATTGGCATAAATATGCTTGAGAGGACCGAGTTCAGGGAGTTTTTCTTTTAATTTTGTAAAAGCGGGATGGTAATTGAGAATATGTCCTACCATAAGAATACGGCTCGCTTCTTTGGCCAGGGAACAAAGGTTTTGCGCATCCTTCACCGTAAGAGCCATCGGCTTTTCAATATAAACATGTTTGCCAGCCTTGAGAGCTTTTTCAGCATGAAAAGCATGTAAGGGCGCTAAGGACGAAATAACGATAGCCTCAAGAGTAGGGTCTGTAAAAACTTGATCTTCTGAGAGGGAAGGAACATTATAGAGAGAGGCTAAGGCGCCTACTTTTTCCGTGTCAGGGTCACAAACTGCAGCTAAGGCACCGATTTCAGCAAAATTTCGTACCAGATTTTTTCCCCAGGCGCCACATCCTAAAACGGCCACGCGAGGAAAAGAAGAATTTGAATTTAAAGTATTACTCATGAGGATGAATCTATGAAGAAGAGGGGCTGCGGTCAATAAAAACAAAGGCTTTCTTAATCACAAAATATAACAAAAGATGAATTTTCTCAAGTGTTGGGAAAGGTAGTATGTAGCATATACATCGAACTTGAAGGTGCTTTTTTTTGACTTTATTACGGTTACCCTGGATCTTGTGGTGTTTCTAAAAAACCTCTCAAACAAACTATCATCCCGAACTTGTTTTGGGATCTTCTTAATATTATCAATGAGATGCTGAAATTCTAGGCACATTTCCTCTAGGGGACAGAATCATGTCTTCAGTTGTAATTGACGGGAATTCTCTCCTTATCGAAAAGAAGGAATGGCTTCCTCCCCATGACGAAAGTGAAGAAGAGATTACGCTGGAATAACTGTCTACGACGCATTCCTCAGAGAAGAAGGCTTTTCTCCTAAAATTTCCTTGACCCGTGTGGCCAGATCGTTAAGGCTAAAAGGTTTGGCGAGGAAGCGGATGTTAGCGTTATCCTTGATGCGATCATGGAAGGTATCCTCTGTATAGCCGGAAATAAAGAGGACTTTAGGATTCACCTTAAGTTGATTAATCTCATTAATAAAAGTGGGGCCATCCATTTGGGGCATGACAACGTCTGAAATGATCAAATCAATCTTATGCTTGTTTGTTTTAATCAGCTGCAGTGCTTCCTCACCATTGATAGCTTCAAGAACTTCATAGCCTTTGCTTCTTAAGGCGCGTGCACTAAAAAGCCTGACGGCATCTTCATCTTCGACAAGAAGAATGCTACTTGAACCTGTCAAATCAGGGGTCGTTGGTTTTTCTTCGAGAAGTTGTGGGGACTCTTCCGTTTTCTCTGCGGCGCAGTGGGGAAGGTAAATGCTGAAAGTTGTTCCTTCGCCTTCCTTTGAGTTGACGTGGATAAAGCCCCCGGTTTGTTTGACGATTCCATAGACTGTAGAAAGACCAAGTCCTGTTCCAGAGCCCACTTCTTTTGTTGAAAAGAAAGGATCATAAATACGATCAATGATCTCAGGCTTAATGCCACTTCCTGTGTCAGAAATTTCAACCAAAACATAAGAGCCTGCGGGGATAACATCATGACCAGAACGTTTAGGTTTTTTCAACTCGCAATTCTCTGTTGTAAGAGTGATAGTTCCCGTTCCATCCATAGCATCACGGGCATTGACCACCATGTTAATAATGACTTGCTCAAATTGTCCTTGATCAACAAGAACAAGTCCCAAATCTCGAGCGTGCTTCATATTTAGTTCTATGTTCGATCCAATAAGGCGGCGCAGCAGTGCTGAAATCTCAGCTAAGCAATCCGTAATGTCCATAATTTTAGGTTGCAAAGTTTGTTGACGAGAAAAGGCTAAAAGCTGCCGGACGAGGTTGGCTGCTCTGTTTGCATTTTGTTTGATTTGCATAACATCAGTAAAGGATTGATCCCCTGGTGTGTAGCGGAGCAAAAGAAGATCACAAAATCCAATCATAGCGGTGAGGAGGTTATTAAAGTCATGGGCGATGCCGCCAGCGAGTTGCCCCACAGCTTGCATCTTTTGTGATTGGACTAGACGGGATTCAAAGCTCTTTTGATCTGTAATATCTTGGAGCAGAATCAAGAAACCTTTCTCATCCTTGAGAGGTAAAGGTGCCAGATAAGCCGTAACAACGGACTCTCGGCTATCATTTAAGTAAATATCAAGGCAAGTTTCATCGGTCGTTCTTTTTAAAAAGAAATGCAAAGCGTTTTTAATCTCGTCCCGCTGAGATTCAATAATAAGATCGAGAAAAGAGGTTCCTCGAATGGAAGGTTCATCAAAGATAAATTTTTCACGAAATAGCACGTTAGAATCTTGAAGAAGACCGTTTTCATCGAGGCAAATGACAGGCAGCGGCGTCATGTTAACTACCTTTATCATATCGTCATGATTTGCAAAGGGAGCATGAATATTAAGGTGAGAGTAAGTAAAAATCTCTCCTTTTTTCGATTGAATTAATTTTTGTTCCAAATACCCACTTTTTATACGGGAAGAAGCTGTAAGAAAATCACATTTTCCTTGAATGTCACAGAGATGGGTGCTTCCATGGTTGCGGGATTTAACAATATATTTTGATAAAGAACTCCCAATCATTTCTTCCCGTGTGTAACCAAGCCATTTCGAAAAATTTTCATTACAAAAGAGAATCATTCCCTTTTCATTGAGAGAAAAAAGCCCATGTTCTGCATTATCTAGAAACAATGTTAAAGAATTCAGTTGAGAGTAAGTGTTACCTGATTTGAAAGTTTCTTCTGAAGTGTTGGTGCACTGCCATAAAGCATTATCTCCTAAAGGAAAAGAGTGAATAGACCAAACCTCTTCACCTCTGGCTCCTTGCAGGTGGAGAAGCTCTTGCCGTTCTTCCTTTTTTTGGAGGCCTTCAATAAGGCGATCTAAAGTGGCTATTTGCTCAGGTTGAGCCAAAACTTTTTTTAAATAAGGGATGCTTTCTGCCCACCAGCAAGCCTTTGTCGCCTTTTTGTTTCCAAAACCAAAGTGTAGTTCAGGAGTCAAGATGAGAAGTGGAGAGTCAATATTATCATATCCCTTTGATTTTATATGATCTATGCGTGCTTTAACTTTTAATTGTTGAAGCTTAAACAACAGGACAATAACCATGGCACAGGTGCTTACTATTAAGATGAGGGTTGAATAGAAAAAGAGAGGTTGACTGGACGAAATAAGCATAATAGCGCCAAGAAGGAGGATCAATATTACATTAATAACAGAGACAAACCCAACCTGTTCCACTCTCTTAAAAGAGGAAGTGAAGACATGAGCTGATTCTATAAAAAGGTAAAGCCAATCCCTTAATATTTTTTTCATGTCTGTAATATAAACCATTTTCTAAAAACTATCAAACACTGTTAAGAGGATACTGTTAAGAGGAAAATAGATAGGTTGCAGGAGTTTCTATATGTCTTGAACAAAAGTTAATTTCATAAAGATACATTTACATTTCCTTAAAAAAAATTAAACTCGCTTTTAATAAAATTTAAAGAAATGAGGACTCGGTGGCTTTCAACAAAAATATATTCGCGGCGTTTCTCGCGGGTAGCGTAGTTCTTACGGGATGCGAAACAACAACGCCTCCTAGTTCATTAAAATTTAAAACCCCCATGTCTTCCCTTAAGGCTAACAAAAAGATCTCCCCGTCTGTAGCTCACGTCATAGGGCTCTTAGAACAAGAAAAATATCATGAGGCTTCCCAATTTATAAATCAGGCTTTGCAAGGAGAGCCCAAGAGTGTTGCGCTCCATCTTTTAAATGCTATGACTTATGAAAAACTGGGTGAATTGGGAGATGCCACAGGAAGTGAGCTTGCTTCTGTAGGCTATACAAATGCCGTTAATCTCGATCCCTCGAACTTTTTTGCAGTTACCCAACTTGGAAAGTTGAAATATGGACAGCAAGTGTATCCTGAGGCTCAAGAACATTATGCCAATGCGCTCTTAATCAAACCAAATGATGCGGACTTATGGCATGAATTTGCGGCAGCATCTTATTATGCCTATGACATTCGCTCTGCTCTAAAAGGCATTGAGAAGGCTGCTCAATTAAAGCCTGGTGATCCCCTTATTCACCGTTCAGCGACGATGATCTATGCTGCCCTTGGAGATTTCAATGCAGCGAAAACCCACTTTGAAGCCTTTAAAGCAAAGGCGGGCGATGATCCTGCTGTGACGCAAGTTTCTGGTCGTTTTGAGGATTGGAAAAACCTCTATAATAGCGGAAGAATACAATTGGCGTCTGCGACTACTGATAAGGGAGCTGCTTCAGCCCCCACAAGCGCAAAATCCACGCAGGGTCAAAATATTAGTCAAGATTTTGCTGCTGAGGGAAATTCTCCAAATGTCGGTCAAATTCCGCAATTGACAATTGGCTCTCAAGCTCCAGGTGCTGCACCATCAACGGGAGCAGGGGCAGGAACACAAGCAGCAGGAGATGGAAGATCTGCCGAAGTTCAGCAAAAACAACAGGTCATTGTGGATTGTTATCTTTTACGTATTGCGGAATCAGCAACGACGACAAAGGGACATAATATTCTTGAGAATTTAGCTGTTACCTTAACTCCTGGAAGCTTTGCAACCTTTAAAGGACGGATGTCTGGGTCGGGTGTAGATAGTCTTAAAAAGGCATCGCCCGCGAATAACATTTCCTATCAAGAACTTTCAGCCTTTAAGCCGAATCAACCTCCTGGATCAGGATCAACGACATCAGGGGTGCTTTCCAACTGGACGCCTGACGTTGCAATGGCTAACTTTAATAATGTAGGCTCAATGTCAGCACGTGTTTTTGCTGCGGGCCTTACTTGGGCGGGCCTTACCTATAGCTTGAATATCGCCAATGCCGTTGACAATCGTACGGAGGTTGTTAGCCGGCCTTCTCTACTTACTTTCTTGAACCAACCTGTAACCTTTTTCTCTGGAACTGAGCTCGTTAACGGGTTTACAGGGCAATATGAAGGAACCCTTGTTGCTTATCCTGTGGGCATTACGGTTGAGGTTACGCCAGAGGCGCTTGTCGATGATTTGCTGACCCTAACAGTTGGTATTGAAGGAAGCCTTTTAACCACACCAGAGGCCAATCTTTCAACGGGAGTGCGGGTTGATAAATCACGGGTTAATACTTATGTAAAAATCCGTTTAGGAGAAACCCTCATGTTAGGAGGACTGTATGAACGTACCGAGGTTTACTCTAAAGCTGGCTTCCCAGGTCTTCAAGATGTTCCTGTGGTACAGTACTTTTTCTCTCAAGAACAAACAGCAAGTGATCGCAGGTCAATCGTCTTTATGTTGACTCCCCGTTCATCTGACGCGGTCAAATCAGCGATTAATCGTGCGATGACGCGCCAAGATTATCGTCCGAATCTGGAAGAGCTTGCAAGTCGGACGCCCAATTGGTTTGCGACGAGTCCCAACTTACTCACGTCTTTCCGTTACCTTGCTAAAGATCCCATAATTTATTATGAATTTAGAACAGGCGACGTTCTTCCACCCAGCTGGGGATGGGAGCCTCCTCTCAAAGAAAAGCTCGCTTTGTTGGAAGGCTTTTTATATTACTAAATCACCGTTGGCAGAGTGAGGGGTGCTAAAAAATTGCTGAGAAGTGACTGGCTAATTTACAAAATTGAGCTTTGCCTATTTCTCAGCTTGATATATATTTTAAAGTTAGGTCACTCTTAAAATTTTTCTTTTATTTCTTTACCAGTAATAAAGCCTTATCTGCCTTTGCCAGCAGCAGGAGCAGGAGTAGCAGCGGCAGCAGCAGCAGCGGCAGCAGCGTCATCAGTAATAATTTCAGGGCCGCTGTTTCTTTCAGCATCAAGGCCTTTTTTGTATCTAAAGTCTTTTCTTTCATAATGAGAGCCTTTTTCGCGGCCAACTTCTTTTCTTTCATAATGATCAGGAGTTTTATAATAATCAGAATCTCCACGATGTCCATGATGGTCCTCTCCCCGTGCAAAAACATCTGTTTGAGTAGTTAATAAAGCTGCTAAAATAAAGTTAGAAAATAAAATTGATTTACTAATTTTCATCTTTTTGTCTCCTTTTTATAGATTGCAAAATTTAGCATGTCTTTTACATGCATATTGCACATTAGCTAAGTTTAGTTAAGATAACATTAATTTTAGATAGTATAAGTATAAAAAAATGATCTAAGAAAAATTCGGGCTTTACTCTTCCTAAGAAAAGCTTATTTTTTGGAAGGCTTTTTATCCAACTAAAGTCCCTGCCGTCCTGTCATAAGAGAGGTAAGTTTTGAATCCTTGAGTTTGCTTCCACGGGAAGAACCAAATTCAAAGGTATAGGCATCCTTAAGGCAAGATCCAAAAATTCCTGCAATGGTTGAGATAATTCCCACGGCTTCCCCTGGAAGAGTTAAGCGATACAGAGTAATGGTGATAAGACAAGCTACAAGGCCAAGGGCTGCGGAAATCACCATGATGTCGGCACGCAGGTTACTGCGCCCTGCTTGGGCAAGGGCAATATCACGCAGTCGTGCGCTGTCACGGTCTTTATATTCTGCCATTTCCAGATCATGATCTAATTTTAAAATGGCCTCTTGAAAATCAATCAATAGCTTAGGATTTGCTTTTAAAGCGTTGAGAAGTGACACTGGATCTTTTTCACCGGTGATAGAATGGGCCAAGTTGACAATTTTGCGGGCTGTTTCTTCACTTTCGTTGCCACCCAGCCAGCGCGCCATAAGAGGGACGATCTCTGTTAAAGATTGAGCAACGGCTAATAAGGGAAAACTCATAAAACCTCCTTAATCTAATCTGTAGAAAATATGGTGGCCAAGGTGCAGTTTGATTTTTCCTGTGCGTGCCCAATAAGGACGGCACGATTTGGAATGGTAATGATCGCTATCTCGTGTAAGATCCGGCCATCTTCCTGTAGTCACGTTTTCAACTATAGTTTTGCAGACGTAGAAGATTTGATTCCTCTCCAAGGTCTCTTCGAAAAGGAAAGGGCGGTTGGGGTCGTTCGCATTCCAACAGGAAAATTGCCGCGGCTTCAAACAAATATCCGTGATGGTTTTGCCGTATTTTCCCCCTCTGTTCAAACGATTCATAATCACATTAGCAATGGCAATCAAAGAGGCAGGACCTTCTTTGGGGTATTCTCCGCGAGCCTCTCCATAAAGGGTGCGGGCAAAAATATCTAAATCATTATGGGTCATAAGATGTCTCCTTTTTAGTTAGGTTTAAAATAAACGTTGATAAAAGTGGGATGGCCACTTAAAGGGGCAGAGCGAAAGGATTTGAAAAGTATTGTTTTTTCCTCAATTCCCAGGGAAATGTAGGCATATCCTGCTGCGAGTGCTCCGCTCAGGGAGAGATATTCCTCCTCTCGCAGGGAAGGTGTAAAAATGCGATTCTCACCTCCTATCGGCGGGGGAGAGCCCTCTTCTTGAAGTTGTTCTGTGCTTGTCAGGCGAATACGTGTGAGGTTGTGAGTTGATGTGAGAGAGTAATAAATTTGCTGGATATGCTCAAAGGGAATTCCTTTCTTATAATAGCCTCCATAACCACGTAAAACTTGTTTATTCAGGGCGCTAGGAGGAGTTATTAAATGGGCACCGTCTTCAAGGGTGAGGTGATGCTCTTTATAGTTTTCGACTTCAATCCTAAAAGGTTTCAGATAAAGGGGAGAACTCATCTTGATTTTTCCAAAGAAGAGATCATCCTCTTGAAAAGAGAGACTTTCCCCATCAGAAATACTCATCCCAATTCCTGTGTACTCCAAAGCAATTCCTTGCCATTGAGATGTGCGGATTTCCCTGTCATAACCATAAGCAACGATACTTTCATCATAAAGGAGGGCGCTTTCTAAAACCTCATTTTCCGAGGTGATCTGTACGCTAATATCAGAAGGTGGCCGCGCAATGGGATATATCTGACAACGTAGAATGAGAACTTCAGGAATTATCTGAGACTCTTTGAGTAATTGTCCCTCGCTAGGATGAAAGATCTCGAGAACTCCTTCCTCTTCATTTAAGGCGATAGAAGGAGTTTCATATCCCTCAGAAAGGGGCATGGGCGGAAGTATGAGCATAGCTATATACCTCTATTTGACGTGAAATCTACTTGTTTGGGGGCGCTCCACGGGAGCATTGTGAAAGAAATCATCTGCTCTAAGCAGTGCTTTGTTCTTAAGTCCCTAAAAAATAAACGCAGCCGTGTAGCTTTTTTCTCTAGAGCTTCTTGAAGAGCTTTTGGGGTTTCATAGTGCCTATTTTGAAGGCTCTCTTCTTGGTCCTCGGGACCATTCATGAGTTGAATTCTCCGCAAGAGAGGTCCTTTTTCTCGTGTAGGTATCTCAAAGGTTTCGTCTGCAAAATACCGCAGACCTGTGGGAGATTGTCTTGTGCGACTCTCAGAGGCTTGAGGTAAAATAGAGTTTTCTCCAATGGCGCATAGAAGAGTAATACGCACAAATCTCTCTCCCGTCTCTCCGTGAGCAATGAAAGTCCATTTTGTAACCTTTCCTTTGATTCTTTCTCCTGGCAGGCGAGAATCCGCTAGGGTAAGGCTCATATTTGTTGTAATGTCTTTTAAAGCTTCCCATGGCCCTTCAAAAGTCACTTCAAGTGCGCGGGCGCTTTTAGCAAGCTCAACTTTAGCGCGCTCCATGGCATGTTCTGCTGCTGCCTGTCCGCGTTCTGTCAGAAAAAAGCTGCTGCGCTCTGGACTTTCCAAGGGGGCGGCAAAGGTTCTTAAAAATCGCCAATGCTCACTATCCTTATTAAAACGCATAGAAGAAAAGTGATCCACAACGCATTCGTAAATGAGATCCTTAACAATAACTTTTGCATCGATATGATAGTAAGATTCATGTCTCCACGGATAAGCATTGGGATCAGGGTAAATATTATGTAATGTAAACTCTAAGGTCTTGTGTCTCCCGGGACCAGGAGAAAGGGTTTGAACAGAGTGGGGGAGAGTAAAAGTTAAGGTTTCCCTACGACGCTGCTGATAAGTCCAGCCTACCCATAGGATAGGTTTAAACCAAAAACGTTCAAGACGATAAGATATTCGAGTTTCTTCATCTTCCCCAATTGTAATGGCGCGTGAAAAGCGGGGTAAAAAAGGTAACTTTGGGTAATAAGGCTTCAAATCACTTTTGATAACCCACACACCTGATTTCCCAAGGCGCCTACCTGGCTCAGGCCACTTCTGTATAAGGGAATTTTTCGTGTACGTGCTGATGCGTGAGTGAGGAAAAGCCTTACGAAGGGAGGAGGCTAAATTAGATACACCACGCTCTTGTTGAATCCAATTCACATGGACTTTGACGGTGCAGGCCTCCAGAGGTTGCCTTTTAACTTTTACAAGCAAACTATCTTCAAAAATGTTGTCTTCTAGATCAAGAGTCTCTGAGCCTTCAAACCAATCAGACCAAGAGAGACAGCCTGTTTTTCGATCGCAGTAGAGTGAAGCTGTACGCACTTCCTGGATTTCTTGAAAATCATTTTGCTTGTCTGGATTGATCCAAAGGGGATCCCAATAGGGCGCTGTGCGACTTTCCCGCTGGAGATTTTCAAGGCTTTCCATAAAATTGCATAGTTTTGAAATGAGTTTAATGCGTGCAAAATCGCCTTCAATTTTTGAAGGAGCGCCCATAAGAAGGCCTTTAAAATGAATATTTCCAAGGCTGTCTTGAATGACTCCTTCCGTTTCTGAAGTGGGAAGTGGCTCTCCAGCCTTGATCAAAAGAGTTGCCGTAGGGAAATGGTTTTCTTCTTCACAGATTTCAAGATCAAATATTGCAATTTTATTGTATTGCTTTGAAATATGATGAAAATTAAGTATTATATTCATATTTCTATTCGCTATGTTTAAAAGAGTTGACGAATGGATAAAGTCTGATTAAATGTAGGATTCCAATTTAGTAACGAATGGGAATTTTAAAGTGGCATTTCAAAGTTCATGGTTTAACTCAAAGGGCTATCTCCAAGGTATTTTCTGGATGCTTATGGTCTGTATTGTTAGCAGTCTCAACGATACGCTGACCAAATACGTAGGAAGCCGTTTGTCTGGGGCGGAAGTTGCCTTCTTCCGCTTTTTCTTTAGCACTATCGTTCTTCTTCCTTTTATGATGGCTAAAGGTAAAGGGGCTTTTGTCACTCATTATCCTAAAGCCCAGTGTATTCGGGCTATTCTTCTCGTCCTTGCCATGACAACATGGAGTTATGGGGTTGCCTCACTTCCTTTAACGCTTGCCACTATCATCAGTTTCACCATTCCGTTTTTCATTCTTCCCCTAGCGAAAATCTTTTTAAAAGAACATGTGGGCTGGCAACGCTGGGCAGCCACCCTCTTTGGATTTTTAGGCATTATGATAAGTATTCATCCTTCAGGGGCAGATTTTAACCCTATGGCTTTCGCCTTGATTATCTCAGCCTTTATGTTCGCCCTTCTTGATGTGGTAAATAAAAAACTTTTGACCGATGATGAAAGTCTTTTATGTATGTTATTTTATTCGGGCCTTGGAACGGCGGTCCTAGGCTTTGTTCCTGCGGTATTAACTTGGCAAACACCCACATTTCAAGAGCTTTTCTTCCTCTTGATTTTGGGGGGTGGTGGCAGCCTGATGTTATTCTGTTTATTGAAAGCTTTTGCAGCAACCGAAGTCTCTGCTTTGCAGCCCTTACGTTATGCAGAGTTTATTCTTTCTGCTTTCTTTGGGTTGATTGTTTTCCAAGAATGGCCTGCGATAAGCACTCTTTTCGGAGCTGCTATTATTATTCCTGCAACTCTTTACATTACAATTTATGAAACGCGCCAGCAGCGTAAAAAGTGGAACCGTGAAGAGTTGGAGCTGAAAAAAGCAGCAGCTTAATAGCATTTCGCTTTTTTCAAATGAGTGCGTCAGAGATCCTGAGACCCCGCGGGAGCCTCAGGATCTCTCCAATAACATAATTCTTTACACCTCCACAAGTTCCAAGGTCCATCCAACGGTTAGGCCCCACTCATCCACCTCTAGCGTATAGTTTTCGACCATCATTGAAAGACGCGGGGCATATGTTACAAACCCCCAGGAAAAGCCAGTAGGGAGGGAAAAGTGTTTTTCTATGGGCGCGGGCCATATGTTCTTCTTATGATCATAAAGGTGGATACAGGTTGGCTCGCGCTCCAAGGTTACTTCTTGTGCTCCTTGGGGAATAGACTGGGTCAAAGTCTGAAGGCAAGTTACATTTACCTTGTCTCCCCTCCACAAGCCATCAAAGGCGGGAGGAGCTTTATCTTTGCAAGCTATAGTTGACTTGAATTTTCGATGGGTTGACTGTCCTACCCACACCAACCTGCCATTTAGGGTTCGTCGCAAACTGCCTTGAGGAATGGGGGTAAGAGTTTGAATGCATTCTCGTGCGGAATAGGGGGCGAAGAAGTTTCCTTTTCCGACAATTTCGAGGGTGAGCTCAGTTTCACTCATTCTGCAACTCCTGGAAGGCGGGCTTTTAAGCGAAATCGATAACGGCGGGTTCTCCCATCCTTGAGGAGAAGAAGAGTGCTTTCGGTCATCTTCATGCCAATGTTTTGGGAGACGTTGATATTTTGAATTAAACAGTTTTCAACGGCAGTGCCGAGCCTGAGAATTTCTTGAGTTCCTGCATATTGGCTCAACACATTAATGCTGATGGAGACCATACGTGGGCCCCATGGAAGCCCATAAATACTTTGTTCTGGGAGAAGCATAATGTGAGGATAAGGCGGTGTCGCCGGGCGCTGGTTGAAAGTAGGACAAATTAAGATAAGGTCTTTTCTTAAATCCATAAGCAATTTACGCATTTTCTTCCTCCTCAGCGATCATGGTGAGAAAGCGGTTATATTGGATAAGACTGGGAGAGTTTGTGACTCGAAGGCATTTTGTGATGTTGAGAAGAGGCCACAGAAATTTACTTTGAGGAGGAATCCTCAATGGCACGCGTAGGGTAAGGCGATAGGCGGGGCCTTGCGTTTTCATGCTTATGAGAGGCCAAACGGCAGCCCACACTTGTGGTCCTTCTCGCCATTCCTCACGCCAGCCACCTGCCCAATCTTCCTCTGTGTGTAGGTAGAGAAGAGTAAGGGATTCTTTCAAATCCCGTGTGGTTATTTCTTTCATAGGGGCCTCTTAGAGAAAATGGTGAACTTTGAAGGAGGTGAGTAGAGACAAATCTACTTTCTGGTGATCATAAAAAGCCTGTAAAACCATTAAAAGAGCATGGCGCAGAGTCGGTGGTAGTGCTGAACTTTCCTCGCCGTAACCAGCCCAATAAAGGATGGAAATATTTTTATCCCAGTACATTGGTGATAAAATGATCTTGTTTTCTTCAATAATGTAAGGAATTGCAATCTCTTTGCTTTGTACCAACTCCACCTCCATAAGAGGGGGCCGTGGCAGGCTTATTTCAATGTGCTTTTCCCGCTGTTTTATGAGAGGAGAGGGAGGAGAGTAGGGCGGCTTGAGTGTCAATTCCCACTGTTGTTTAAGAAGAGATCTTTGTGTCACATCCTCAACATAAGCTCGGGCTGAACTTAGTAGAGTGGGAAGCAAAGCATCTTCCTGATTTCCCTGAAGTCGTAAAAATACTTTTACTTCTTCTAAGATAAAGGGCTCTCTTTGAGGATTAATTTTTTGAAGTAAACGCATAGGATCTCGAAAGTTAACTCTTTTTTAAATAAAAACCTGTAATAATGAATATATAAACAGAGAATTAATCATGAGGCGTTATGAAGAAAATTATTTTAATATTTTCCTTAAGTATTTTTGCTCTTTCGGCATTTGAGCCTCTTTATGCTCGTGATGGTGGTAAGAGTGAGGCACACCATGAAAGGTCTTATACCTATGATCCTAATAAACATATAAATATAAACCAAGAGAATCCATAAGTAAAAAGTCGTTGTTATATTCTGTTATAATTATATCACAAAAATCCGCCCTGTCCTTTGAGAAGGGCGGTTGAATAAGTTCAGATACAAGTGAGACAAAAAGTTAGTTGAAGTAGGGGCTGTGAAGTGGAGGGTAAAGCGATAGCTT